>CAIJGS010000041.1 GCA_903820285.1 uncultured Verrucomicrobia subdivision 3 bacterium
ACACGGTCTTCACCAGCAAGCAGGCGCAGGACGATTATCAGGTGCATCCCTCGCACCTGGAGTTCATCGAAAAATGCGTGAAGCCTTACGTGAAGAAGGTGACCGTGTACGACTTCCAGTGAAGTTGGCCTGACGTTGGTTCGGAAAATATGGTCCAAGGCTCGCCCCCACCCCGGCCCTCTCCCTCGTGGAGAAGGAGAAACGGTTGCCGCCTGTTTCGCGAATCAAGTCGCTGGATTGGTCGGCGGATGGACGAACTGCCTGAAAATGTGCCAGGAAAAAGCCCTCTCCTTGGGGAGAGGGTTGGGTGAGGGAGAGCGTCACACACTAATTTATTTGGACCCGCCGCTTCCTCACTGATCCACGACTGACGGCTGGCTGAGGTTGCATGATAACCCATTACCGTCATCCCTCCGCGCCTTTGCGTCTTCGCGCCTTTGCGTTATTCCCCGCTTTGCGGATTGGCAAACGCCCAACTCCTGCTACCTTCCGCCCATGACAAAAACAGTCGCCTGCCATCCCGTTTGGCCGGGACGGGGTTGACCTCCCGTCCGGCGCGCTTTTGTCTGTTCCGTTTTTTTCCTCATGTCCACCATTATCAATGCCACCGAAATCACCGTGCGTTACAACGAACGCGCCGTGCTCGACGCCGCCACCCTGGGAATCGCGGAGGGCGACCGCATTGGGCTGGTCGGGCGCAACGGCTGCGGCAAGACCACTTTCCTGAAGATTCTCGCCGGCCTGCAAACACCGGACAGCGGCGACCTCACCCGCCGGCGCGACCTCGCCATTAGCTACCTCCCGCAGGATTTCATGCTGGACGCCACGAAGAACGTCTATGAAAACATCCGGGACGGCGCGCAATTCGTGCTCCAGCTGATTGCCGAATTTGAATCACTCCCCGCCGACTCCGAGCATCACGAGGAACTGGAGCAACGCATCGCCACGCTGGAAGGCTGGACTCTCGACCGCCGTATTGAAACGGCGATGTCCCACCTGAACTGCCCGCCCGGCGACCGCAACATTGACACCCTGTCCGGCGGCGAAAAGCGTCGCGTGGCCCTGTGCCGGGCCATTGTCTCGCGCCCCGATTTCCTGATTCTGGACGAACCCACGAACCATCTGGACCCCGAGTCCATCGAATGGGTGGCGGAATTCCTCGAAAATTTCGGCGGCACCTTTCTGGTCGTCACGCATGATCGCTATTTTCTCGACCGCGTCGTCACCCGCATTGTGGAATTGTGCGACGGCCGGTTTTTCTGGCACGACGGCAATTACACCGATTATCTGCTCGACAAGGCCGAGCGCCAGGCCGGCGATGCCGTGGTGGAGCATAAGCGCCAGATGTTTTTGAAGCGCGAGCTCGCCTGGGTCCGCACCGGCCCGCGCGCCCAGCGCAGCAAGGCCAAGAACCGTTTTGACCGCTATTACGAAGTCGCCGCGCAGGACGGCCCGACCATTGAGGAAGACATTGAGCTCGTCATTCCGCCGCCGCCCCAGCTCGGCAATCGTACCGTGGAATTGAGCAACCTCGGCATGGGCATGGGCGAACGCACCCTGTTCTCCGGCTTCTCCTTCACGTTTGAAAACGGCCAGCGCATCGGCGTGTGCGGACGCAATGGCCTGGGCAAAACCACCCTGCTCAAAACCATCATCGGCCAGTTGCCGCCCACGGAAGGCACCATCAAAATCGGCCAGCTCACCAAATTTAATTACGTGGACCAAGGCCGCTTGCAACTCAGCGCCGAACGTACCGTGCTGGACGAAGTGGCCGACGGCACGGAGTTCGTGCAATGGGGCGATGCCAAACTTTCCCTGCGCGCGTACCTGAAACGGTTTCTGTTCACCGACGACCGCATTTCCACGCAGGTGAAATATCTCTCCGGCGGCGAACGCAGCCGGCTGCTGCTGGCGCGCATCCTGAAAAGCGGCGGCAACTTCCTGATTCTGGACGAACCGACCAACGATCTCGACCTGCCCACCTTGCGTGTGCTGGAAGAAGCCTTGATCGCCTTCCCCGGCGTGGTCTGCGTGGTGAGCCATGACCGCTATTTTCTGAACCGCGTCTGCACGGACATCCTGGCCTTCGAAGGCGATGGCCGCATCCACCACAGCGTGGGCGACTACGATTACTATCTGGAAAAGAAGAAACGCGCCGCCATAGCCGCCGCCCGTCCGCCCGTGCCCAAGTCCGCCGCCAACCTGCCCAAAGGCACCGCCCCGGCCGCCGCCAGCAAAACGGGCAAAGCGCGCAAACTCTCGTTCAAGGAAACCCGCGAACTCGAAGGCATGGAAGCCTTGATCCTCGCCACCGAACAGGAAATCGCGCGCATCGAAGCGCTCTTCGCCTCCCCTGAATTCCATCGCACCCACGCCGCGCAGACGAACGACCTCATGGCCGAACTGACCGCGACGAAAGAGAAACTCACCAAACTCTTCGCCCGCTGGGAGGAACTGGAAGCCCTGCAGGCGGCGAGCCAGGCGGCTTGAATCACCAGCGAAATTTGCGGCTACGCTCAACTGAGCGTATTGCACATCCTGCCCCCGGGGCGCGGCGTTCACGCCGCTTCAGCTTGCAAACGCACCTAGGGTAATCGCATCGGCTATAACCGCCGCCCACATTTTCTTCTCCCTCTCCTCGCCAAACGAGGAGAGCGCCGGGGTGAGGAGCCGAGACCGTGTATGACCGCTACGCTTTCGTTTCGGAACCCGACATTCCCCTTCCCAAATCTTCCCCCGATGCCCCTTCTGTCCATTCTGTTATTCTGTCAAAAAATCACCTCCCCGCCCCTTGCTTTTTAAAACCCCGTGCTATATTAACCCCGTTGGAGGTTTACATGGTAAACTCACCGTCCCGGCTAAACACGCGCCCGGTTGACCTGCCACCCCTTGGCTGGTCCGTCCGGCTGACCCTTCCTTTCCCCGCTCCCGGCCCCGTCCCGCACGGGGTGGGGACGGCTCGTCCCCACGATCATAGATGTTGGTCAGCTGGCCGTCCGCCAGGAGCATCAAGCCCTCAATCAAGGCAAAAACCCCTGTAATCGTGCATCATCAAGGCATATCAAGGCATCCGCCAAAATTCCCGGAGTGCGCCCGTCCCCGGACGCAGCAACGGCCAAACCTGCCAGCCGCATTGCCATGCCAAAAAACTCCACCCACCGCGCCCCGAAATCCGGGATCCGAGCTGCGAGCCCTGTCCCCCATCAAGGCAAAAAGCCCAGCAATCAAGGCTCATCGTGCCTCATCAAGGCATCCGCGTTTTTTTCAAACGAACATCTGCTGCGCCGAACCACCCGCTGGCGAGAGGATACAGGTAAGGGCGGGCTCACCCACCAACCAGTTCATGAAACCCGCCAATCAAGGCAAAACCCCCTGCAATCGTGCATGATCAAGGCATATCAAGGCATCCACAAAAAACGGCCCCTTGGAGCTTGGTCATTGGAGCTTCACTGGAGTTTGGAGGTTGGACGCTGGGAGCTTCCTCCCCGCTTCGGCTTTTGCCCCGCAAATTGTGTGCTTTCCTTAATTGCGGGGCATGCTACTCTATTGTATGCCTTTCGGTAAATTAGGCCTGACACAACCGATATTGGACGGAGTCAAGGCGGCTGGTTATACAGACCCAACTCCCATCCAAGCGCGCGCCATTCCCCTCATCTTGTCGGGACGCGATGTCATTGGCAGTGCCCAGACGGGTACTGGTAAAACCGCAGCGTTCGCCCTGCCGATCCTCTCCAAGCTGGGGTCCCACAAGGACGGCGGACCGCGCGCCCTCATTCTGGAGCCCACGCGCGAGCTCGCGGCCCAGGTGGAAACCAGCTTTCGCGATTATTCCCGGTTCACCGATCTGAAAACCACCGTCGTCTTTGGCGGCGTGGGTTACGGCCGGCAGAACGACGAACTCAAGGCGGGCACGGATATCGTGGTCGCCACGCCCGGCCGCCTGCTCGATCACATGGAGCAGGGGACGGTGCGGATGGACAAAGTTGAATTTCTGGTGCTGGACGAGGCCGACCGCATGCTGGACATGGGGTTCCTGCCGGACGTGCGCCGCATCCTCGACCAATGTCCGCGCAAGCGCCATTCCGCGCTGTTTTCCGCCACGGTGCCGCCGCAGATTGAAACGCTCATCCAATGGGCGATGCATGATCCGGAGACCATCGAAATCGGCGCCCGGCGCACGCCGGCCGAGACGGTGAAGCACGTGATCTATCCGGTGTCTGACACCCAGAAGACCGACCTGCTGCTGGAACTGCTCAACCGGGTGAAATACGAATCGGTCATTGTTTTCTGCCGCACCAAGCATGGGGCCGACCGCGCGGCCGTCACTTTGAAGCGCGCGAACCACGCCGTGGCGGTGCTGCATTCCAACCGTACCCAGAAGGAACGCGAGCAGGCGCTCGAGGGCTTTCGCGACGGCCGGTATGAAGTGCTGGTGGCCACGGATATCGCGGCGCGCGGGCTGGACATTGCGGACGTGAGCCACGTGATCAATTTCGATGTGCCGCAGCATCCGGAAGATTACATCCACCGGATTGGCCGCACCGGTCGGGCCGAAGCCAAGGGCGACGCGTTTACCATCATGATCGCCGAGGACGCGCCGCACGTGTACTCCATTGAACGCTTCATCAACCAGAAGATTCCGCGTGTGAAGCTGGAAAATTTCGACTATCGCTACACGGCCCTGTTCGAGGAAGCCAAGCCGGGAGCGGCGGCCGGATTCCCGGGCAAGGTTCGGGCGGTACGCGTGCGCGGCGGTTATCATTTTGCGCCCGGCGGTCGCCGGCGTTAAACCATCACCGGCCTGTTTTGTTTCAGTACTGGCGGGCCGCCTACCGTTGAGAGTTTCCGATGATTGGTGCTCTTCTTAATGCCGCCGGCATCGTGTTGGGGGCCCTGCTTGGTCTGGTCTGGCGCGGTGCGCTGACGGTTCGCACGGAAGCTTTTTTCAAATCGGCGCTGGCCGCTTTCACCGCCTTCTTTGGACTCCGCCTGGTCTGGGTCAGCCTGGAGGGAACCTTTATGACGGAAGTCCGGCAGGCTCTTGTGATCGTGGTGGCGGCGGTACTGGGCGGCGGACTCGGCAAACTTTTGCGGATTCAATTTTTTTCCAATCAGCTCGGCCGCCGGGCCGTGGCCTGGATCGCAGCGGCCCAAAAAAATCCGCCAGGCCGGGCGCACGATGGTTTTCTGGCGGCGACCATTCTTTTTTGCGCAGCCCCGCTGGGGATTGTGGGCGCGGTGGTGGATGGCTTGAACGGCTATTTTCCGCTGCTGGCGGTAAAAGCACTGATGGATGGTCTGGCCACGGCCGGTTTTATCAGGCTCTTCCGCTGGCCGGTGCTGCTGGCGGCGGCGCCGGTTTACATCTTTTTGCAGATGCTGACGCTGGCCACCCATGACATAGCACTGCTGTTTTTGGAGGCCCGCCACCTGACGGGTTCTGTCACCGGGACCGCCGGTTTGCTGGCCTGCATGGTCACCCTGGTCATCCTGGGTGCGCGCCGGGTGGAACTGGCGGGTTATTTGCCGGCTTTGTTGATTGCTCCGGTGCTGGCGAAATGGTTCATATGAATATGAAAAAAACGCTTGAATAAAGGGCCGTTTTCACCAAAATCTGTAACTTGAAATGAGCCCCGAGAAAAAACCACGCCACAAGCCGACCAAATCAGCGCATCAAAAGCAGTTGCGGTTTTTTCTGATTTTCGGTATGTGCCTGATGATCAGTGTCATGGTGTTATTGCTCTGGCTGTTAAACAGCAATTCCTTGCATCACTGAATCATTCCCCGCTTCCGCAGCATCGCTTCCATTGCCTTGTCCATCAGAAATTCCGCCAGAGGACGGGTAGTTTCATCCAGGGCCGCCACGGCTGCCTGCAATTGTTTCAAATCACCAGAACCGCTTGAATGTTC
>CAIJGS010000042.1 GCA_903820285.1 uncultured Verrucomicrobia subdivision 3 bacterium
GGAATTATACGTGCGCGAATCGCGCCGCATGGTCTCCGATTTTGTGATGACGCAATCGAACGTCTTCAATGCGCCGCCGGCGACAGATTCGGTCGGCATGGGGGGATATTATACCGACTGTCATTATTGCGAGCGCATCGTGACGAACGGGGTCATTGTCAACGAGGGTTCGGCGCAAGGAAATATCAGTGCGCCCTATCCCATTTCCTATCATGCCCTGGTTCCCAAAACCAATGAATGCTCCAACCTGCTGGTGCCCTGGAGCCTGTCGGCCTCGCATATCGCCTTTTGTTCCATCCGCATGGAACCAACGTTCATGATCTTGAGCCAGTCGGCGGCCACGGCCGCCTGCATGGCCCTGGACGACGTGGTGGCGGTGCAAAGTGTGAACCTCACCAAATTGCAAAGCCAGTTGACCGTCGATTCCCAGTATTTTGGCATCGGCATCCTGTCCAATAGCACCTCGGCCGTCATCGTCGACAATGCGGACGCCACGGGCGTGACCATGGTTGGAAACTGGACCAACAGCAGCGCCAGCGCCGGTTATTATGGCGTGGATTATTTGCATGACGGAAACGCCAACAAAGGCAGTGACAGTGTGACCTTCCGGCCGATGCTTCCCCAAGCCGGCCAGTATCAGGTCTGTGTCCGCTGGGCCGTGAATGCGAACCGTGCCACCAACGCCCCCATTGATATCGGATATCCCAATGGCACCAATACCTACCTCGTGGATCAAACCCGGCAGGGGGGGCAATGGAATCTGCTCCTGACCACCAACTTCAATGCTGGTACCAACGGCTTTGTCCGGATCCGGAATGCGGGAACCACCGGCTATGTCATCGCCGATGCCGTGGAATTTCTCTACAATCTGCCCGTCATAAATTTGTGGGCCGCCGATGGTCAGGCGTCCCGTTCCGGTCCGCAATCCGCCACCATCATCATGACGCGCTCGGGCAGCACCAATGCTGCCCTCAGCGTAAATCTGAACATCACCGGCACCGCGGTCAACGGAGTCGATTATTCCAACCTGGCCGGCACCATTGTGTTTCCGGCCGGGGTTGCGATCACGAATATCACCATTATGCCGCTGACCAATTCCTCGCCGGTGGGTGCCCGGACCGTCGCTCTTTCGTTGGCGTCCCGGACAAATTATCTCGCCGGCACTTTGACCAATGCCAGCGTGGTCATCAGCGATACCCCCATCAACACCTGGAAGCTGCTCTATTTCGGGACGAATGCGGGCAACGCATTCATTGCCGGCGACGGCGCGTATCCCGCCGGGGATGGCGTATCCAATATTATCAAATATGCCCTGGGCTTGCAGCCGTTGGCCAAGGCGACCAACTCCCTTTTCACCATCGGGATTACCACCGGATACTTTACCTTAACCTATACCCGGCCCGATCCGCCGCCTGCCGATATCAACTATCAAGTGATCACCTCCAGCAATCTGGTTGCCTGGTGTACGAATGGTACCTGCGTGCAAGCCGGCCCGATAACATTGGCCCCCGGCGGAACCGCGACCGTAACCACCGCGACCGGTCTGCCCGTCTCCAGCCGGCCGGAACAATTTCTCAGCCTGCGTGTATCCCGGAAATAAACCTACCTTCGTAGTGTTTGAACGGCTGGGCGGGTTTCCTGAAGCTGATTCCCATATCAAAACGTCGCCCAAACAACGCTCCTGCTGCTGTCGGCACGAGGCCAGTGCGTGTTTGACGGGCATGGCAATTACTGCCCTTCGATGCCAGACCAATGCCGGCAAAAACTACCAAATGAAGATTCATTGAAACCTGACGGGTATATTCGTTGTCTATGTTTGCAACCAAACACCCCTGACTATTGATTTGACCAGATGAAAACGCTCCTTCCACTCATTGCCCTCGCCAGCGCCCTCCCGCTGGTTTCCCTCCACGCGGAAATTAAACTTCCCGCCATCATTGGCGACCACATGGTGCTCCAGCAAAAGCAGGCCGACCCGCTCTGGGGTTGGGACGCACCCGGCACCACTGTCACCGTGGCTTTCGCCGGCCAGACCAAATCTGTCCAGACGGATGCGGAGGGCAAATGGCTCGTCAAATTGGACCCGGTTCCCGCCAATGACCAGCCGCAAAGCATTGCCATCAGCGACGGTACACAGATGGTTGAGATCAAGGATGTTCTTGTGGGCGAAGTCTGGATGTGTTCCGGCCAGTCCAACATGGGCTTCGTCTTGCGGGATGATTGGAATGGCGACCTTGAAGTCGCCGCCGCAAATTATCCGAAGCTGCGCCTGCTGTCGGTCCCCCGCGTGGGCACTCAGGAATTACAGACCAACTTCAAAGGGGCCTGGCGTCCGGCCACGCCGCAATCGGCCGCCGGTTTCACGGCGGTGGGATTTTTCTACGGACGATATCTTCATCAAATTCTCGGCGTGCCGGTCGGCTTGATAGATAATTCCTGGGGCGGCTCGGCCGCTGAGGCCTGGGTTCGCCGCGAAAGCCTCGAAAGTGATTCCCGCTTCGCCGCCCTCATGGAGCGGACTGTTAAGACGGAGGCGTACAACCAGTCGGAGTCGGCCGCCAAGGATTACGCCGCCGCGATGGCGAAGTACAAGGTCGAGGCCGACCAGGCCAAAGTGGCAAAACTTCTCGCCCCGCGCCCGCCGCAATCACCCCACGACTGGCTGACGGGCAATGCCCGTCCGGGCAACATTTTCAACGGCGTGGTCAACCCCACCCGCGGCTACGGCATCAAGGGCGTCATTTGGTATCAGGGCGAAAGCAATGCCAGTCGCGCCGCGGAATACGGCCAGCTCTTTCCTTTTCTCATCGAACAATGGCGCAAGGAATGGAACCAGGGCAATTTCCCATTCTATTGGGTGCAACTGGCTGATTATATGAAAGAAGCCCCCCAGCCCGGCGAAAGCTCCTGGGCGGAGTTGCGCGAGGCCCAAACCCAAACGTTGTCGCTGCCCAACACCGGCCAGGCTGTGATCATTGACCTCGGCGAAGGCAAAAACATTCATCCCAAGAACAAGCATGATGTCGCCGCGCGGCTGGTCCGCTGGGCACTGGTGAAGGATTATGGCTTCAAGTTTCCCTGCCGCAGCCCCGAATTCAAAAGCCTGACGGTCCAGGAAAATAAAGTGCTGGTGAAATTCGACTGCTTCGGCAGCAAGCTGCGGACCTTTGATGTGGATGATGCCATCGGCTTTGCCGTCAGCGGTTCCGACCATGTCTGGCACTGGGCACAGGGCAAAGTCATTGGCGGAGATCAAGTGGAACTTACCTGCCCCGAGGCTCCCCAGCCCGTCGCGGTGCGCTATGCCTGGGCCAACAATCCCGTCTGTAATCTCACCAGCCTGGAAGGCCTGCCCGTGACCCCGTTCCGTACAGACAAGCCCCAGCCGTAACTTCCCGGCAACATTATTTCAGATAGCAGGCGACCAGGTGGTGGCACCGTAATTCAATGCAATCCGGCAGATGATGTACTGCCGGATTGCATTGCTCATTGGAGTACTCATGAAAAGGCTTTGACCGGTGGCAATATGGGCCGCCAGCACAGCCATTGAACTTTCCGACATCGGGATTCCGTGGTAAATGGAATTTGCGCAAAAAGTCCCAAGTTTGCGCAACACATAGATTGTAACGCAAGGCAGACGCGTTAGATTTTCCATTGAAAGCCACACCCGAAATCACCAAATGAAAATGCCATCTCACTGCCGCGCGCAACTGCCGCAGACACTCATTCATACCGACCGCCATGAACGGAAGGCCGCTGGCTCCGCTTTTACCTTGATTGAGCTGCTCGTCGTCATCGCCATCATTGCCATACTGGCGGCGATGTTGCTGCCGGCGCTGGCGGCGGCCAAGAAGAAGGCCCAGAAAATCGGCTGCCTCTCCAATTTTCATCAGGTATCGCTTGCGCTGAACATGTATCTGAATGACAACGGCGACAAACTTTGTGATTCAACGGACTCGGCCACCGGCAAGGAATTTGGCCTGTCCATTGGGCAGGCGGCCGCATATCAGAATGTTCCACCCGGCAGCGGCATCACGTCATATAATACACGCCTGATCAACTTTCTGCCGACATATCTGGGCCTGGCTGCCCCCGATACCCAGGTGCGGGTCGCCAAGGTTTTTATATGTCCGGGCTATGCGGTGTTTGGCTCCAAGGTGGACATCAATGTTCCCTCCACCTGGGTGAATACCGTCATGTATGACGTGCCCAACGGCGGAGCGGCGGATGTGCCTGCCGGCGGACTGCCGGGCTCGCTGGCTTTTGGGCCGGGTGGAAGCTCGCTGCCGTGGCCGATTTTCGGCTATTCATCGCTGGGCACACTCTCCCATAAAACCACGGAAATTTCCCACTATAAATCGCTCACCGATGTCTGGGCCCTGTCCGATACGGATACGGATGCGTTTGGCGGCATCAATCCCTGGGGCCCGCCGACATATCCATCGGGCAGCACGCTACTGCCGACGACGCCTTTGCATCTCAAAGTGCGCAACCGGCTTTTTCTGGATGGCCACGCCGCTTCGCAAACAACCATCACTGGTTATTGGTGAGCCGACCGTTGCTTGCAAGAAATGGAATGCGCCAAACTTGCCAGCCGGTTTCATGGTCTGAAGGCGCCGGCTGATCTGGTCGCATGGAATTAAATCGGTTAACCAACAAATGGCCGGCTCGTTATGAAACCCTCCTGGCAATCGCGGGGAAAAAAGCGTCAGCTTACCAAAGGTCTGTGGCTGTGGCTTGTCATGAAGCTGGCCGGTGCCGCCGCGCTCGCGTGGTTTCTGGTGCGCGTGATCCCCAAGCCGAGCCGCGCGGGTTATCCCTGCCAGCGCGCGGCGTTTCCGGTGGCGTCCGGCTTCGTGATCTGGCTGTGCGGACTGCTGGCCATCAAATCCGGAGGCAAATTGATTGCGCGCCAAAAACTCGCGGCCGCCGGCGGCCTGCTGGTTTTCGCGGCGGCGGCGTTTTGGACGACGCTCTGCCTTACCGGCGATAATGAGGCGCAAACGGCAGTGGCCCCCAAAAATTCCGACTGGAATTTTGTTCCCGCGCCGCCGAACCGGCCGGTGGGCGTCGCGCGCGGAATTTTTCCCGGTCGGGTGGTCTGGGCGCGCGATCCCCAAGCCACCAAATGGGCCGGGCACTGGAAACAAAAAGCAGACCAGTGGTGGCTGGACGAAAATACGGACCAGGGGCGCGTGGACAATCTGCTCGCCAGCACGTTGCTGCGGCTGACCGGCAAGACCAATTGCCCGGAGGCCTGGCGCGCGATCTTTGAATATTACAATCTGCATTCGCGGCGGCTCGCAGCGCGCGGCTATCAGCCCGGCGAAATCGTCGCGGTAAAAGTCAACTTGAACAACAGCACCAAGCCGGACAAGGAGGATAATTACATAGATGCCACGCCGCAGACCATATTGGCCATGGTGCGCCAGTTGGTGAACTTGGCGCAAGTGCGGCCGGCGGACATCGTGGTTTATGACGTGCGACGTTATATCCCCCCCTACATTTTGAAGAAGGTCTGGAGCGAATTCGCCGATGTGCGGTTTGTCCAGCAATCCACGCCGGTCGCACTGCAACCGGTCAATCCCAAATCCGGTGATTACCGCAATCTGGAAAAGGTGAACTGGACCGAGGGCATCACGTATTCCCGCGACAACGAAAAATACCACGATGCTCGGCTCATCCCCCGGCAAATCAAGGACGCAACGTATCTCGTCAATCTCGCGATTCTGAAGGCCCATTCGTATCCATATAATGAAATGGACCGGGGTGACAGCGGGCAGACCGGCATTTCCATGACCGGCAAAAATCATTTTGGCTCAATCAAGGGCCCATATGAACTGCATGCCCTCATCAATCCCGATCTGGCCGCCGCGCCGCATGCCTATTCGCCGCTGGTGGACCTGGCGGCATCGCCCAATCTGGGTGCGAAGACGATTCTTTATGTGCTCGACGGACTTTATTGTGGACGCAAATGGCAGTCGTACCCGCAGCATTTCCCGAATCCACCGTTCAACAACCGGGTTGAGCCGTACGAGAATTCAGACTGGCCAGCGAGCATTCTGGCATCACTTGACGGCGTGGCGTTGGATTCCGTCGGTCTCGATCTGATTTTTGCGCAGACCAAAAACAACACCGATACCAACGGTCATCCGCGCATTTTGATCCGCGCCCAAGCGGACGATTATCTGTTTGAAATGGCCGAAGCAGGGCATCCGCCATCGGGCACGGTTTACCGGCAGGGTGGCCAGGCGGTAGCCAGTCTCGGCGTGCATGAACATTGGGATGGTGATGTTACCAAGAACTATTCGCGCAATCTTGACCCCAAAAATGGCACGGGTATCGAGCTGATTTATCTGTCGCCAGAAGCTTTGCCGGCGCCCGTCAAACCGGCGGCCAGCGGGGTTGCCAGGCCGGCTGCCCCGGCCGTGCTGCCGGGCAGGGGCGTTGCCCAACATCCATTTCTTTACGCCGGCGAATGGGACACGCGAAAACCGCTGGAGCAGTCCATTTTCATTGTCCGTGATGGGAAAATTACTTGGCAATATACTCTGCCGCTCAAGACGGCCACCGGTGGCAATCAGGAATTTGACGACGCCACACTGCTATCCAATGGCAACGTCATTTTTTCGCGCATGTCGGGTGCGGGCATGGTCGGGTTGAACAAGCGGGTATTGTGGGATTATCCTGCGCCGCCCGGGACGGAAATCCATTCCTGTCAGGCCATCGGCACCAACCGGGTGCTGATCATGCGCAACGGCAATCCGGCACAGGCAATGATCATCAACACGGCCACCGGCAAAATTGAACGGGAAATTCCCATTCCCAACTCGGTCAAAGCCACGCACGGCCAGTTCCGGCACATCCGCATGACGCCGGCGGGCACATTGCTGGTACCGCACCTCGGCGAAGGCAGGGTGGTGGAGTATGATTTGAACGGCAAGGAGCTGTGGTCGGTAGCGGCCAAATCACCCTGGCAGGCGGTCCGGCTCGGAAATGGAAACACATTGATCGCAGGCGATAAAAGCCGTTATGCCCGCGAAGTGAATTTTGCAGGTGAGACGGTCTGGGAATTCACCCCGGCGGACGCCCCCGGCTACCGGCTGGGCAATCTGCAAACGGCCGACCGGCTGGCCAATGGCAACACGGTGATGTGTTTTTGGATTGCCGGCGACAACGACACGGCGCACTGGCAGGGCACGGTGCAGGTTCTGGAAGTGACGCCGCACAAGCAGATCGTCTGGGCGCTGTCCGCATGGAAAAATCCCGACCTGGGGCCGGCGACGTCGATCCAGCTGTTGGACGAGCCGGGCGTGGCGGAAGACAACCGCCAGGCGCGGCAGGGTTAGTCTGTGCGGAACTCGTTTGGGGAAGCATTGAGGATGCGTTGAAAGGCGGCGCGCAAATTCTTGCCTGTGCCGAAGCCGCACACTCGCGCGATTTCCTCCGCCGGATGCCGGTTGCGGGAGGCCAGCATGCCCTTTGCCTTTTGGATCCGCAAGTGGACGAGAAATTCCGCCGGCGAGGTTTTTCGTTCCGCGCGGAAACGCATTTCGAGCAATCGGCGGGAGACGCCGGCAACTTCGGCCACCTGATCCATTTTGAACGATTCGGCAAAATGACTGCGCATATAGTTGACGGCCTTTTTTATGGCCGGATCGTCAATGTGCAACACATCGGTCGACGTTCTCACCGCTACTTCGGAGGGGTCTATCAACACCGGATCGTGTTGCGGAGTTTTGCCCTGCATCAGCTGGTGGAGCAGCCGTGCCGACTCATACCCCATCCGGTATGCGTTGACGCAGACGCTGGTGAGTGTCGGCGTGGAAAATTCGCAAACCATCAAGTCATTATCCGAACCAATCACGGCCACATCTTCCGGCACACGCAGGCCAAGTTCGCGGCAGGCGGACAGGACAATGAGCGCGCGGTAATCATGCACGGCAAAAACACCGACGGGCAGGGGCAGTGTTTTCAGCCAGCGTTTGATCGGTTCGTAGCGTTCATTCCATAACGCATCGCGGGTCATGTGGGGCAGGCAATAACTGTTCACCTTTACGCCGGCCTGCCGGGCCGCCTGTTTGAAACCTTGCATCCGTTCATCGGAATACCACCGGCCTTGCACGCCATGATAAGCCAGGTTTTTCAACCCCAGCCCCAGCAGATGTTCGGCGGCAATCCGGCCCACCTGCGGATTGTTCTGCGCCACGCGGGGAATCTGGCAGTCCGCCCCCAGGTCCTCGCCGATGTTGACCATCGGGATGCTCCATTTGCGGAGCTGCTGGGATTGCTTGTAATCATTCGCCTGCAAAATAATGCCATCCACTTTCCAGGATTTCAGGCGGGTCCATTCCAGTGGAAAATCCTCGGCGCTCTCCGGATTAACCGGACACGAAGTCAGCAGCCACTGATGCTCGTGCGCATATTCGTTCACGCCATTGAAGAAGCGGGTGATGCCCCATGGCTTCGAGTCGGGCAGTGCCACCGCTATTTTGGGCTGGGATTTCATTTCGATTGGGGTTGTGCGCAAAATATACCATGTATGCGCAAAACGTCCATTGCTACGTGGGGCGATTGGTTTAGGGTATTTCTTGTACACCAAACCCATTTTTAACCATGTCTAAAAGCTTTCATGCCATCAGACTTGCGGACGAGTTATCGGCTTTCCCGTCGGATCAGCGGAAGGCTGGCGGTGGGGCACGTGAAGGCATCCCGGCTGCGGAGGGGGAAGGCCGGGCTTTTACCCTGATAGAGCTTTTGGTGGTGATAGCCATCATCGCCATTCTCGCGGCAATGCTGCTGCCGGCACTGGCCAAGGCCAAGGCCAAGGCTTCGGCGGCGGTTTGCGTGAGCGGTCAAAAGCAGCTGGCTTTGGCGTGGACCCTCTATCTGAATGACAGTCAGGAGGTCATGGTCAATATGAATAACGTGGACACGGCCAACATCCCGGGCATGACGCAGCATCCGTGGCGGTACCAACCGAATGCCTCCGGCTATTATGCCACCAGCCTGCCGGTTTATCCCACCCAGCCCGCCGGCATGGATGCCCAGACCTTTGCCATCAAGGTGATGAACGAATGTGTCAGGCAGGGCGCATTTGGACCCTATTTAATGGGGGCGGGTGCGGTGCATTGCCCGGGTGATATGCGGTTTCAGCGGCCCGTGGGGAGTGGCTTCGCCTACTGCAGCTATTCGGGCGTGACTGGCTTGAATGGCCAGGCATGGACGAGCGGCGGCAGTCTCCACCCGACGGCTTCGGAAATCATCACCAAAGGCACCCAGTTGCAACATGCGGGCAGCAAGTTTCTATTTGTGGAGGAAAATGATCCGCGTTACGAAAATTGGGGCACCTGGGTCATGAACGTCAGCGGCACGGCTGCCACCAGTTGGTCCGGCACCACCATTGTTGATTCGCCGGCAGCCTTTCATGTTACGTCGAGCACGTTCAGTTTTGCCGACGGTCATGCAACGTCGCGCCGCTGGATTAATGGGGCTACGGTGACTTATGCGGCCAGCATGGATGCGGGTAAATACAGCAATCCGCCCAGCGCCGCCAGCACGGCCAGTGACGTGGGGTATTTGATCGCGGGGTATGCGTTCGTCGGCAATGAATAGTCATCATGCGACAATAAAGCACCTGTCACCTTGCTGGCCGTCGGCCATATTTATAAACGAACTATAATAACCAACCAAATTGCTCCCTCAAAAGAACCGCTTTGCCGACCGTTAAATCTCCCCCTGACAAATTCCGTCATTTCCAGAAAACCAAAAACCTAAATCATGATCATGAAAGCCGAACACATCACTAAAACATCCCTTAGCCCGCACTGGCGAGCACTGACTGCCCGGCGCTTTCATTGGTGCGTTGCCGTCCTTGGCCTGCTGTTTGGTTTGACAGCAGCGCTCCAGGCCCAGACCACCAATCTGTGGATTGGTTCAAACCTGGTCTGGGGCACTTCGAGCGCCTGGTCGCCCGCCAATGTGCCCAATGCGGTGGATACCATGGTTACTTTCAATAATACGACCAACTCAATTATCAATCCCGGTTCCAGTTCTACCTACACGTTGGGTACGTTCAACCTGACGGCCACTTCAGGTACCATCGGGTTCGCGGGTGCCAACCTGGTGTTAAATCTTCAAACCTCAGCGGGAACGCCCATCATTAATTGCAGCGGCGGGGCTGGCTTGTATTGGTATTTCACCACGACTGGCACTCAAGGTTTTACGAAGCTGGGACCGGGCTCGTTGACCAGCCGTTTTGCCGGCACGGTCAATACGATCAGTGGGCCGGTCATTGTAGGGGGCGGCGGGCTGCAGCTTCAAACGTCCGCACAGATCGGCAATATCAATAGCCTAACGATTTCCAATGCGGCTTCAGGTGGGCTGAGCCTGGCCAATAGCGCAAACGGTTCCACGACTGGTTTTGAAAACATATACACAGTTTTGCCCGCGACCATTCCGATTTATCTTCAAGGCGGGGGAGCACCGCTATTTCAAGCGAATTATTTCGGGCAGACTATGGCGATTGCGGGCAACGTGCAATCCACCGTGTCGGCGGTAACCGCCAAAGGACCGGGGGAAGTGATTTTTGCCGGCACCAATAATTTCGTTGGCAACTCCACGATTACCGGCGGGGACATGCAATTTAGCACCACCACCACCAACAACGGCACCCTGACAATTTCAGCCAATACCACCAATGGTGTGATCGCCACGTCTCCGGGCAGTTCGATGGTGGTTTCCAACCTGACGCTGGTTGGCACCAATAACTCGGTTTTGTCATTCGCCCCTGGCCTGGCCGGCTTGCCGACCGTGCCGATGCTGAATGTCACAAATAATCTCACCTTTGTCACCAATGTCCCGGCGAACATTCTGCTGGCCGGCGGCAACTGGCAGACGGGCACCGCCATACCGCTTCTCAAATACGGCACGCTGGTCAATACAAATACCGCCGGGGTGTTCGGCTCATTCGCTTTGGGCGCCTTGCCGCAGGGATTTACGGCGGCTTTGTCCGACGGTACCAGCACCAATCAAATCAATCTGAATGTTTCATCCATTGTTCCCTTGGTTTGGGCACCGCCCACGTCCGGTTCAAACAATTGGACGGCGAGCAGCCTCTGGAGTTTGGGGGGAACTACGGGGAAAACCTACACCGAAGTCAATTTGTTGGGATCCTCCGTCCAGTTTGATGATTCCCTGACGCCCGTTGGGCCTAACATTATGGTCACCAACAACTCCATCCTCTCGCCGAATAACGTGGTCTTCAACAACTCCACGCATAACTACACCTTGCTGGGCAGCGGCGGCATCGCCAATTATGCCGGCATTACGAAGAGCGGCACCGGTTATCTGACCAACAGCCTGGCCAATTACTATTTCGGCAGCACGATTCTGAACGGCGGTGTGATGGTGTTGAATAACGCCACGGCTCTGGGCTACGGTGGCGCCATTAATTTTAACGGCGGCACCCTTCAATTCAGTGCCAACAATAAAACCGATTATTCGAGCCGGTTCAGCACAGCGGCTAATCAGGCTTATTCACTCAATACGGGCGGGCAGAGCATCACCCTCGCCACGGGACTTTCGAGCAGCGGCGGCAGTTTGACCAAGCTGGGCACCGGCACCTTGATCCTGAGCGGTGCCAACGCCTACACCGGCGCCACCACGAATGCCCTCGGCACATTGAAACTGGGGGTTGCCAATGCCATTCCCGCCGCCTCGCCTATAACCTTGGGCACCAGTGGCAATTCGGCGACGCTGGACCTGGCCGGTTACGGTCTGAAAGTCTCCAGTCTGGCCATGGATCCTGCAGCCACGGGCGCGATCATCACCAATAGCAGCACGGCCAATCCCGTGACTTTGACCTTCAACGGCGGCACTTCTAGCTTCGGCGGGTCGATTGTTGATGGTGTCATTGCCGCCACCAACCTGACCAAGGGGCTCGCGCTGACCGTTGGCAGTGGTTCGCTTACCCTGACCGGTGCCAATACCTACACGGGTAATACCACCATTACCAATGGTGCCACCCTGGCCGTCGGGTCGGGTGGATCGATTGTTTCATCGAATATCATTGTGGGCAGTGGCTCCACGCTGGACGTTTCCGCCATTGGATATGCCACGGTTGCCGGCGGTAGTGTGAGTGGCAACGGGACGGTGAACGGCAATGTGGAAGTGGTCAATGGGGCCGTTGTCCGGCCTGGTTTCTACAGCAGTACCACCAACCACGGGACCCTGACCTTTAACAATAATCTGACCCTGGATCAGGGAGCCACCTGCACGTTTAATGTGGATACCACGGTGGCCAGCGCCAACAATGACAAGGTGACCGTCAGTGGGATGCTGTTGGCTTATGATCCGAGCGGCAACACCATCAACATTGCCGGCCCGGCCGCCGCGCTGGCTACCGGGAGTGATTATACGCTCATTTCTGCACCGGGTGGAATTTCCGGTACTTTCAATGCCGTTCCGAACTGGGTCGGCGCGACCAAGCCGTCCAATTATGCCCATTATACGGTGGTGACTTCAGCGAATGCAGTCACGCTGCACTACTCCACAGGGGTGGTGCTTTCCGGGGCAGGCGTGGTGAGTCCAACCACCGGCCTGCATCAAAGTTATTTGTTCTCCGTGACGGTGACGCCTGGCACAGGCAGCACCGGCATTGGGGTGACGGCGGACTTCAGCAGCATCGGCGGCTCGGTCCAAACGTTCGCAGGCGCTGGGAATCTGTTTTCATATACCTTCTCGGTCCCAGGAACGGTAACGCCGGGAACCTATGCGGTGCCCTTCACGGTCACCGACGCGCAAGCCGACACCTATACGGCCAACATTAGCGTCACCATCGCCAATGGAACTTTGGTCTGGGATGGTGCGGCCGGTGACAACAACTGGAGCAGCCTGAACTGGCTCAATGGCACCACGCCCGATGTGAGTGGTGACGCGGGCGATGCGTTGATGTTTGCCGGATCCACGCGCCTGTCTCCGGTCATGGACAATTACTACAATGTCTCCGCCGTGACCTTTAGCAATAATGCCGGTGCATTTAATATTACCTCATCCGGCAGTACGCTTACCTTGGCGGCGGGCGGCTTGGTGGAAAATGATTCCTCCGCAGCCGAGTCCCTGAACGTATCGATCAACCTGACTTCCGGCTCTCAGTTCAATACCCCGGCCGGCAACCTACTGGTCGGTGCCCTGGCCGGCAGCAGTGACGGATTCACCAAGTCCGGGAGCGGCAGGTTGACGATTGATGGGACGGCCGCGACCAGCAGTTTTGCCGGCACGGTGAGCCTGGCGGGCGGTACGCTGGCAATTTCCAATGCGGACAATGTCCTGCCGCCCGGCGCAGCGGTTGCCTTCACCGCCCCCGCGAAGCTTGATCTCGGCAGCAACAGCCAGACGCTGGCCAGTCTGAATCTGACCGCATTGACCACCGGAACCGCCATCGTCACGAACGGTAATTTGACGCTGACGGCCGGGACCCAAAATCTGTCCGCCAACACCGCCGCCACGGCGGTAACGACCGTGGATTTGAGCGGATTGAATAATCTGACCTATGGTGCCGGGTCCATTTTCTTCTACGGCACGATTGGGGCCACCTCAACGATCAAGCTGGCGCAGACCAACAACCTCACGGCCAATGCGATCTATCTTGCCAACGGTGGCTTGACCGCCGTGGCCCCCAATTACCCGGCAACCATGTTGCTCGGCCAGTCAAATACCTTCAATACAACCTCCATTCAGCTGGGTGGTTATCATAATGCATCCGGCATAATCACTTTCAGTGCCGGATTGACCGACCCGACCTTCACCCTGCGCGGCCAGGGCGGCTTCGGCACGCCGGTGTCGACTCTCAACATCGGGGTCAACAACAATGGCAGCAACCCCTCCTTCTCGATCGACACCACGGGTGGCAGCCTTGATGCCATGGTCGACAACCTTTACATCGTGAACAATAACTCAGGCGGCGGCAGCTGGGTGGATTCGCTGAGTCTGTCCAACGGCACTCTGAATGCAGGGAACATTTATATGTGCTACGACAATGGCACCACCGCCGCCACCGGGGCCGCTGCCGTCATCAACCAAAATGGAGGAACCGTGCTGGCTGGCACCGTGGGCTTTAACAACAACGTCTCAACTGCGGATCCCTCCGTGAGTTCCACCTATAATCTGGGCAAAGGCACCAACGGCGCGGGTCTGTTGAGCGCCAACATCATTGGCATCGGTGCCACGCAAGCGATTACCAACAGCAGCCGGGCCACGCTCAACTTCATCAATGGCACGATCGAAAACTATGACCCGGCTTTGGGTCAGGCCGACAGTGTCGGGGTGGTGGTCGGCGGCTTTGGCAGCCAGCAAAATCTGGAAATCAGCGGTCTGGCTGGCGGTGGCACCACCATTGACAACCTCACGCTGAACATCGTTCTGGCCGCCACCGGCACGCATAACTTCTATGCTGAAAGCGGCTACACCATCACGGAAGACACTACGGCGCTGATCACTGGCAATGGTGGACTGACTGCCAATGGTCCCGGCCGCTTGATCCTTAACGGCACGAATACTTACACTGGTAACACCACCGTCAGTGCCGGCACCCTGGAACTCGCGCTGCCGACACTATTCTGGCGTTCCACCGTTACCGTGTCCAATGCGGCGGTGTTGCAGCTGGACTTTGCAGGAACCGACCAGGTGGCGGCACTGATCATCAACGGCACGAGCAAAGCACCTGGCGTTTATAGTGCTACCACGGATCCGGCTTATATCACCGGCACGGGCAGCATTACCGTGGTGCCGCTCAAAACGAATGCCTTCCTGACGTCACTGGCCTTGAACCCGGCTGATAGTTTAACCCCTGGCTTTGCCACCAACGTGTTCGCCTATGCGGCGACCAACGCCTTTGGAACCAACCTGACGGTGACCGTGATCAACGGGGATCTGACGGCCTCCAACCGCCTGTTCTTGAATGGCCAGGCCATCCAAACCCTGACCTCCAGCGTGCCGAGCCTCACCCTGACCAACTTCGGGGTCGGCTCGACGAATGTAATCAACGTGCTGGTCACTGCGCAGGACGGCGTGACCACCAACCTCTACACGGTCAACCTCACCGAGTTGCCCGCCATAGTCATCAACACGAATCCTGCCACGGCTTACTTCACGGTCAAGGCGGTCGCCGGCACGCTGTCATTCAACTGGGCGCCGGATCACAAGGGCTGGCAGCTCTACACGAATGCGGTGGGCGTCACGGCCACGAACCAATGGTTCCCGCTAACGGGGTCCGGCACCACGACGAACGAAACGATCACCATCAATCCGGCGCAACCGAACGTGTTCTTCCAACTGCGTTATCCGTGAGCTGATTGACCGGTTTGGGGTTATGGTTGGGGGTACCCCATCGCGGGGCGTCTATTGGGTTGGACGCCCCGCGATATTTTTAGCCAGTAGAGCATCACCAATTAAAAAGCCAGTTCGTGCGCAAAAAACCCTTGGTCTGCGCAAACCGTCCATTGTTGCGTGGGCGAAGAAGTTTATAATCAAAATTGAATTCAACCTCATAATAACCAATGCGCATCAACATTTGCCCGGATTTTTGGCAGGCGACCACGGCAGCCTCCCGGTCTATTCAAGAACCGCCAATGCCTGCCGGTCATAAGTGGGGCGCGGTTCGGCGGGACTCCCGAAACTGCCGGCGGGCGTTCACGTTGATCGAATTGTTGGTGGTGATCGCCATCATTGCCATCCTGGCAGCCATGCTGCTGCCCGCCTTGGCCAAAGCCAAAGATCATGCCAAGTCCATTCAATGCGTCAGCAACAACAAACAACTGGCCCTGGCCGCCATGCTCTACGCCAACGACAACCAGGATTATCTTCCCTCCATTAACTCCGTTCCCTACCAGGGGGGAATGATCAATTTCACCAACTGGTGGTTTATCATGGTCAAAGGATATATTGCCGGGTTAAACACCACCAACGGTGGTACGGTCTGGCGCTGTCCCGTGGTCCAGGATTCTGACATCAATGCCGGCGACACCGCTTATTTTGGCGTGACTTGGCAGGGCTATGGCCCTTGCCAGGGAAATTATTTCAATTATCCCACCGTTCCCAACGGGGCCGGCAGCCAAAAATTGGGGGCCTTGCGACGCTCCGCCCAGTTGTGGCTGTTTGGGGATGTTGGTACGCCCAAGGTCACCTGGCCGGATGCCAAACCCACCTGCGGCTATTGGACGGATGTCACCTTTGCCGCCAATTTGACCGGCTGGTCCAGCTACTCCCCGCAAAAGCAGCCGGCGATCCGGCATGATGGTAATGGCCGGGCCGTATTTTCCTGTTGCGATGGGCATGTAGAAAAATGGAATTGGCTGCAATTGCGGAACGACCAGAATGATTTCATGGGGGTTAATTCCTATTAGCCGGCGTCAACCCATTGGTAATGTGCCATGAAATGTTTTCGTCTCGCCCTGTCACTGCCATGGTTCTGGTGCTGCCGGACAGCCCGTGGTCGCTGGCGCAACGCCAATCGATCCGCTCCATCCTGCCAGGATCGTAGCCGCGTGATTTTAATATTCAAAAGCGAACGCCGGCCCCAACCAACATCACCAAGCTACTGGTCCAAATAATCGTCATGTTGTTTAGCCCATTGAGATGGAGAGCGGGTATTTTGGCCGCGCTGCTGTTATCCGGCACCGCCGGGGTTCAGGCCCAGCCGACCACCAATCTTTGGATTGGCTCAAATGCGTTATGGAGTGCCGTCAGCGCCTGGTCGCCGGCCAATGTTCCCAATGCGGTCGACACCATGGTGACCTTCAATAACACCAGCCCCGTCAACAATCCTGCCGCCAGTGTCACCAATACGCTGGGCACGCTTAATTTGACGGCGGCCACCGCTTTTGGGCTGGGTGGTAACAATCTGGTGTTAAACTTTCAGACCTCGGCGGGCACGCCGGTCATCAATGTCAGCAACGGTGGCGCCTTGTATTCGTATTTTACCACGGCGGGTACGCAGGGTTTTAACAAAACCGGCGGGGGTACTCTGACTTACCGCTACGCCAGCACGTCAATCCAGCCGCTGGCCGGGAATATCATCCTTTCCGGCGGCTCGCTCGGTCTGAACATGGATGGCAATCTGGGCGGTGCCACCAATGGGATTGTGATTAGCAACAACGCGCAACTCTATTTCAATCCCACCACCCCGGCCGCGGTCACGCTGGCGGCGACACGGACCGTGACGCTGGCCTGCCCGGCCGCCAATTTTGACGTGGCCACCACGAATTATTCGCTCGCCATCCCGGGCATTATAAATGAGGGCGTGGTTGGATCAGGCCTGCAAAAAAATGATGTCGGCACTTTGATCCTTTCCGGCCCGAACTCCTATACCGGAGCCACCAAGATCAGTGGCGGCA
>CAIJGS010000043.1 GCA_903820285.1 uncultured Verrucomicrobia subdivision 3 bacterium
ATGGCCGGGGAGCGTCGCCGGCCGGCTGGTTGTAATCATAGCGCCAAGGCGTTTGTGTGGCAGCTTCAGGGGTGGCCTGGCTAGATTGCGGGGCGGCGGTTGCCCGAAATATATTCCCCGGATCGCGCAATCCGTTTTTGACCGCTTCCGCCCGCAAATCAAGATTGGCCACGCCGGCGGCATTGTTCTGGCGGGCTACATTATCCGCCTTGGCTTGCGGGATTTCCCGCGCCAGTTTTTCCACGGAAGCGGAAAGGCTGCGCACGGCTTCATCCGTGGCATCCAGCTGCTTTTTGCCGCGCTCCGCATTCAAATCCACCCGGAATTGTGATTCTTCCAGGCGGCCAAGCTGTTTCTGGGCATCCTGAATTTGTTGCTGTGCGCCCTGATATTTCGCCAGACCTTCCGCGCCGCCCTGGCTGCCAATGGTCCTATCCAAAAAGTTAGTCAGCCCAAAATCCCAACTGGCGCGGTTGGTGACCGTCTTCATTTTCTCCTGTAACTGGAGAAATTGGTCGCTCAGGTTCACCTTGCTGGCATCGCCACCGACGTACTTTTGATAATACTCTCCCAGCTTTTGCACCGTCTCATCATTGATTTTCCCCTCAACTATGCTGCCATGCGATTTGCCCAGTTCTTCCAGGGTCTTTTGGGCGTCCTCAATGTTTTTCTTCTGGGCTTCGATGTCTTTATCATGCCGGCCTTTGGCGGCCGCCGCGCTGGCGGCGTTGGCTTCATCGGTGGAACGATCCGCATCCGCTTGGGCCAGCTGCGCCTTTTCCGTGGCCAGTTGCTTTTGCTTGGCGGCAATCTCGGCGGCGGCGGTCTGTTCATCCAGCTGAAGCTTTTTCCGGGCATACTCGACATCCAGCGCGAATTTCTGTTGCAGCGCTTGCTGGTGACTAATCAGCCCGTTTTTTTCGTTGGCTTCAATCATCGACTCGGCCAGCCCGTGCTGCGCCGTGTTATATTGTTCCTGGGCGCTGGTCAGATTTTTAACAATCTGGATTTGCCGCGTTGCAATATCGCCCGCCGACAGGCCGGCGGCATCCAGCCGGCTTTGTTCATCCACAAACAACCGGGCCGCCACGGCGGCTTTTTCGTAGGCATCGCGGACCGCTTCCACGGCTGCTTTATCGCCAGTAAAATTGGCCAGCTTGATTTCTTCCAGGGCGGAAATGTCTTCCAGAACACTTTTCAGCGTTTCAAAGGCCACCAGCGCGCCGACTATGCCGATTTCCTCCGGCCTAAAGGCAACCTTCAGCGCTTCGCCCAGGCCGGGAACAATTTGATCCAAGGAATGCAAGGCGCGGTGAAGTTCGCGCCCGCCTTCAGCGTGCTTTTCGGTATGTTCGGCCGTTTTCTTTTCAGCGTCACCAAGATCCCGCGTGGCGGCGGCATTCTGTTTGGTGCTGCCCGTCAAATCAGACACCGCCGCATTTGCTGCCTGCGCGCCGGCCAGATCGGCCTTGGTGGTAATCTGGATATTCAGGTTTTTATTGTCGTCACTCATGGGGGCGTGAAATTCAAACGGGTTTTTCAGCCGAATTCAGCCGGCGGGCCGGTGCCGGCTCGGTTTCCGTGGCGGTCAACAATTCCGCCAGGCGCGCCGCCCGATCCGGGGCATCCGCCTGCAAATGGCGGTTGTCGGGCATGACCATGCCCAGGCGGTTGTATGCCTTGCTGGCCTTGGCGCGCTGTTTCTGTTCGGTTTTGACCGTGGCGCGCAGATCGGCCATCTGGGCCGCCGTCTTTGCGGTTTCCACATCAACCAGGTTGCGGCGGAAATTCGCGGCAAACTTGGATTTCAAAACATTAAACCGGGCCTTGGGATATTGGCTGTGCGACTGCGCCAGCTTCAATGAATCTTCCAACTGTTCATTGCCCTTTCCGGCCATGTAATCAACCGCTTGGGAGCGTTCCACCAGGTAGGCGTTTTTCTTTTCCAAATCAGTCACACAGATAAATTCCGGGCATTCCGGATCAAACCAGGCCAGCACATCCTGGCCCCGATCCTGGCCGGTCCGTTCGTTGTGATAAATGAAGCGTTTGCTGCCAACCCGGAAAGCCAGACCGTTGACGGTAACGCGGGTTTGTTTGACGTAATGGGCCACCAGATGCCAGCAGGTCGCATCCATCCGCGTAGGCGGATTATTTTGCGGCCAGTAGGTTTCAAAGGCTTCTTCGGGGGAAAGCCCTTTCAGAACTTCGCCGTCCTGACTGGCACCGTTGTATTGTGTGATTACCTGGGCAAGTTGTTGCTCCCATTCATCAAAGCTGAAAAACAGTTCGCCCGGGTGAACGCGTTTGGCGCGGACATCTTCCATGGCCCGCTTGGTGACTTCCGGACAGTCCCGGCGTTCATCCCGGCCGCAATAGCCGCGCAAGCCTTCCATCAGGCATTGCAGCGCGCCGCCAACCCGTTCCACCGGTTTTGAGCGGGCGCGGTGGGCGTGGACAAATTCCACGCCAATTTGTTGCCAGCCCGACACGAAATCATTGCCGATCAATCCGGTCTGCCAACCCGCCGGGCTTTTCACCACGTTGGACCGCTCCCAAATGCCGCGCTCAAAATACCATTTTTCGGGCAAACCAAATTCCGTGCAAACCCGGTTCATGAGCGAGCGGATTACCAGGGAATTATTGTTTCTCTCCGGTTGCAGGGACCATGCAATCACCTTTAAAGACCGGGAATCCAGCATTATCAGACATTGGCCACGGGTTAGCGTATACCAGCCCTGACCGTCCGGGACGTAGAAATAAACCGGGAAAGTGAAATCGTCCGCATTCACCACCTGCATGGATACCAGATTGGAATAGTCGCGGGTAATATGGGCCGTGGCATCATCAATGGCTTTTTTGCCCAGCAGATAAGGCCGGATCATTTCCACTTCCGGCCGCAATACTTCGCGCAACCGTTGCGGCACATAGCTTTTGCTGGCGGCCGGCCGGCAGATTAATTCCAGGGTGGCAGCG
>CAIJGS010000044.1 GCA_903820285.1 uncultured Verrucomicrobia subdivision 3 bacterium
CTCAGGGCATTAACGAATACGCCCGGCGCGCCCTCCAGAATGAGAGAGCGCTGGCCGAGTGGGGGGACAAGTACCGTCGGGTGGTCGAGCATTGGCGAACCACCTTGCTGGCGCGCTACCAGTTGCTGGCGGCGCAACAGCACGATGCCGAGTTGTTCGGAATGCAACTCGGCGGGGTGATTCTGATGGGGGCAAATGCCGAGATCTTTTCCCAGTTTACGGATATACTGCGCGCCCACAGTAACCAGCCCATTTATTTGGTAGGCTATGCCAATGGCGACATCGGATATCTGCCTACGCGCGCGGCGTATGCCGAGGGCGGCTATGAAGTGGATGTGGCGCATCTCTTCTATGGCGGGTTTCGTCCCCAGGCCGGCGGATTGGAATTGCTCGCCAGGGCGGCGACGGATTTGGTGCGGGAACTGGGCCGGCCGCCGGAAACAACGGTGACCTGAAACAAACCACCCAAAAACTCATGTCCGACCCGATAACACCGCCGATGAAGAATGTCTTAGATTGCCCGCCCAATGCCGGGCTGGGCTGGACGCGCCGCTCCTTTGTCCAATCTTTGGGCGGCATGGCGCTGGCTGCCGGAATAGTGCCGGCGTTGCCGTTGACGGAGGCGGTTGGAGAAATTTCAAATCGCGGTGAAAAGGGTGCCGATCGCGCCCGGCCGCGTTACCGGGCAGTGAGCTGGTGGCTGACGTTTGACGATCTCACCTGGCCCAATCCGGAATTAATGGATAAAATCCGCCGGCGGGCGGATCAATGCGCGGCCAATGGGGTTAATAGTTGCATCATTTTTGGTACGCATTTGCGCTGGGATTTCATGCCTCTCTGGGGCCGCTTGCACGATGAATTCCGCTTTATCGCTGATGAATTACATCAGCGCAACATTAAGCTGTTCGACCATCACTCCGCCACTATCACTCATCGTCCACGCAATCGTGATGAGGCGCTCAGCATTTGGCAACGGAACCGCCATCACGTGCCCTTTTACCCCACGCTGGCCGAGGCGGCGACTTGGCAATATGAAGGTTCGCATCTGAATGACTGGCGGATGATGGATGTCGCCACCGGATCGTCCGCCTACGTGCCAGCCTATAACGCCGAGCAGTTTTGCCCAAACCATCCGGCGTTTCAGCAAGCCTATGCTAGCTATGTAAAACGATTGCTGGCGGACACCGGGATCGACGGGCTGATGAGCGACGATATGATTTTTTATGCCGACTGGCGTGCCTGCGGTTGCCCGCATTGCCGGGAGCGCTTCCGGCGGGAGTATGGCCATAAACTGCCGGCGGTGAGCGATGCATCCTTTTGGGGTAACCGGCAAAGCGCGGCGTTTCGTGACTGGATTGCGATGCGCTTCCAATCCACGGCAGATTTTCTGGGGGGAGTGAAACAGGCGTTGCCGCGGGATTTTCCGCTGCTGACCTGTTGTTCCAGCAGTGACAATTATTACCTGCCCAGTTTTGGCATGAGTTATCAGAGCTTCATTCAAAACTGCAATCATGTGATGCTGGAAATGTGCGGTTCCACACCCACGGTACAGGGCAATTGGGATGAGCGCATTCCGGCGCAATTGCTACATTTGGATATTGCCCGCACCCACGCTGCGCCGTGCTTCGGGCTGGGCTACGGTTTTTTTCCGGATACCGCCTTCTTCATCTGGGCGGTGAATAAATTTCTCGGCTCCGACTGCTGGTTCAGCACGTTGAAAGGACGGCTGAATCTCAACCCGGCCCAGTTGGCTGCTTTGGCGGACGACCCTGAATTGGTCGGCGAAGGCTACAACTGGGAAAAAAATCATCCCGACATGTTTCGCGGCCAGCCGGACACGGACATCGCGATTTATTTTTCCCGCCACACGCGCGACAATTACGGCCAGGTGCCCGGTGATTATAGTTATGATTACAATGCCAGTTGTCTGGAATTGATGCGGGCCAAACTTGCCTGCGAAGTACCGGCTGAAATACCAGTCTACGGCCAGACGCGCCGATTGTTATTGAGCAGTGTCATTTGCCTGACCGAAGAACAGCGGCGGCAGTTGATGCAATTCATGCATGCCGGTGGGATGGTGATCGCCACGGGTCCCACCGGGCATTACGACGGCAAGGGAAATCGGCTGGCAACCTCTTGGTTGAAGGAGTTGGGGATTATGGCGGAATTGATCGAGCCTAGCCGGCCCGGTGGGTTTCCTCCCTATCAAAACTTCCTCAAACCCGTTCAGCTGGCCAGCTACCAAAAGCATCCCGCCGCCGTGCCATTGTTGCCCGGTGGCTGGAATGAAGTAGCTTTTGGGCGGGGACGCTTTTGCTGGCGGCCGGAGCGGATGGCCACCAAAGCTACGGCGGCGGCGGTCATTGCCCGCCTGCAGGCCGCTGGTGCCACTGGCGTGCCACTGTCCGGGCTGCCGGCCGAGTGGCAATTGCGCCAATACCGCGATGGCAATCGCTTACTGATTCATGCCTTGCCCGGACACGTCGAAACCATTTTGCATCCGGTATTGCAAAACCAGTTTTCCAAAGAGCGCATTGTGGAAAAACTCCAATTTGTTCCGCTAAGCCAACTGTTAAAACTCGTCGCACCAGCTCCGCTTGCGAAAGTGATCCTGCACAGCCCGGATTTGCCCGAGTCACGGAACGTCCAGCCCGGTAACGCACAGACCTGGTGCGTGGATCCCGCCGGTATACGCCGCTATTTTATTCTCGAGTGCCTGTCCTAAGAGTGCGTCTGAGTGCGCCGTTGAAAGGTGCAGGACTCCCGTGGGCGAGTCGAAAGATGAAACCCAACCGGCAGCTTACGCTCCAGCCGGTAGCTGCCGAGGCGGGTATGGAAGCAATGAAATGCTCGAAGCCCTTGGTGTAAAAGGCCCGCAAGCGGGTCACCGCCAAATCGCGCAACAGATACGGATAAATTTGGTGGCCGGGTTCCGGCAGGCTCGTCTGTGGCTTGGCGTAAATCGCCTCGATTCCCATCACACGCAGCAACCGCACCACGCGCTTGCGATTCACGGCCATACCCTCCTGGCCCAACAGCACCGTCAGCTTGCGGCTGCCATAAACCGGATACGCCAGATGCAACGCGTCCAACCGCCGCATCAGCAAAAGGTTTTCCGCCATCTCCGTCCGACACTGGTAATAGAAGCTGTTGCGGCACAGCTCCAGCAGTTCGCACTGATGTCGCACGCTGATCTTCGGTTCCGGACTGACGAGTTCTTGCAAGCAGGTCAAAGCCTCAGTTGTCTGGACTTTTTTAAGCCAGTCCAAGTCCACCGTCAGTTGACCAATCTTTTGGTGCAGTTGCGCAATCAATTGCTCCTGTTCCTCCGTCCACGGCTGCCCAGGCTCGAACAACTCGGGCAGGTGATCCCGAATCGTCGCGCGCCATTGCGTCACCTGCGTCGGATCCACTGTGTACTCTCTCGCCAGTTGCAAGACCGTTTTAAGCCCAACCAAGGCTTCGAATCCCACTTTGGCCTTGAAGGCCGCACTATGCCGTTTCCGTTTTGCTTTCATAGTCTGCTTTCTTTTCTCCAGCAGACCGGCAAAAGTCCATCTTAACTTGTGGTCCAGTTTTCGGGGTCTACCTCAATGTACGGGTTGCAGTTTTTCAGTAACGGAGGGCCTCGGGTGACGCTACCGGGCCAGCGGTGGTACAACTGGGGTGGGCGAAGTGCTTTTTCCCCAGAGGGAATCTGCTTCGGCAATGCCGAATTTGGCAATTGTCCGGTCGCGCAAATCATCCAGCTCGGCTATCCATACATCATTCCACGGCCGCTCTGTTGGCATTGGGCCGATGAATTCTGAAAGCCTTTTTGCTCGGCGAATCAAATTTTCGTCAACAACAAGCCGTTCGTCGGTAAGATCATATATTAAAAGAGGTTTTAGCGATTCCAAGTCGATGTTGTTTAATGGAACAGGTTTAATAATTGTACTGCCGCAGGTGTCGATCAAAAAAGTCGCGCCGTTAAATACCGCCAAAATATAAGATTCCAACTTTTTCACTGAGCCAGTAAATAGATAAATTTGAGCCATGCTAAACATAAAAATGTCTATCATTTCCGGGTGGTGGAATTTCTGCATGCGATACATTGATTTCCTAGCGAGCTCTCGCACCTGTGGGTCGAGGCTGGAAAACCATATGTGTTTGCAGACCCAGATGGCTGACCGCCAATTTTCGATCTCTTTCTTGCGTCTGAGGTTTTCCGGCAGCGGCAACTTCGATGGTTGCCGGCCCTGGCGTAGGATTCTGAAGCCCGGTTTAATTGCGGTGATCTTTGCAATGGGGTCAAATGTTTTCATATATCATATTTAAATACGCAGCGTATTACCCTTGTGCGGTGGACTGCTAATTGTGATCGGTACTTATAGGGCCTGAGACTGTATACACCAAGTGTCAGAGATGCTTGTGCCGTGAGGATTTCAAAGGCGAACAAAAGTGTGCTAGCAAAGGCGGACAGATTTATTGGGCGCGGACGGCGAGGAGGACGACGGGTTTTTCAAGCGGGTTGGGTTGGTGGGCGAGGAAGGTAATATTGCCATTGGGGTGCTGGCAGTGGATGATTTAGGAGCCCGCCGGGCGGGCGATCCGCAAGCGTTCCAAGCCTGCCGGGACGCGCCCATCGGGGCCGACGGTGATGGGGGTGCGGACACTCCAAACGTAAGCCCACCAAGGGCAGCGGGGTGCCGGGCGCAAGACGTTTTGCTGTTTCTGCCGGGCGCGGCGGGCGGCGGCCTCCGGGGTGCGGCCGATTTCCCGGTGGATTTCCTTGGCATGGCGATGGTGCCGGAGGGTGGTGAGCAGGGC
>CAIJGS010000045.1 GCA_903820285.1 uncultured Verrucomicrobia subdivision 3 bacterium
TTCACGCCGCTTCAACGTCCAAAACGAAGGCGGGCATGGCTTTGCTGACGCCTCCACCTTGGTCATTGGAGCGGGCTGAACCCCACGCTCCGCCCGAGCAAGCCCATGCTGTTTCAAGCTCGAAGCGGTATCAGCTCCGCAGGAGCGCGATATTTGTAGATACCTGGCCGCAAAAATTCCAAGCTCCGTAGGAGCGGCAGCTGCAGTTTCAAACTGGAAGTAGTCTTATACGCTGATCCACTGCTCATCAGGCTACTGCGGCAAAAATCCGCCCATTTAAGTGCTGGCACCCTGCCATCCGCAAATACCCGAAGAAACCGAATGGTTTGCTTGACATCAATCCCCTGTTGGGTATTCTATCACGCTCCGGTTTTTGCGCCGGAATATTGATTATAATTTTATGAAGCGCCAGTATCAACCGTCGAAAATCCGCCGCAAACGCCAGCACGGATTTCTGAACCGTAATTCCAGCAAGAGCGGTAAGGCCATCTTGGCCAACCGCCGTCGGGTGGGCCGCAAACGGCTCACGCCCGTTTGATTTTTTGCTTTCGTGAACGCCGCGCCATCGCTCCGTTTGCGTTTGGGGCGCACCTCGCGCCTCCAACGGAGCGGTGACTTTGCGCGTCTGCGGCAGCACGGCCAGCGGCTGGCCCTCGGCTGCCTGATTGCAAATTGGAATAAATTGCCGGACGGGGCAACCGCCCGGCTCGGAGTCGTTACCAGCAAGAAGATCGGCAATGCCGTGGCCCGGAACCGGGCGCGCCGGCTCTTGCGGGAAAGCTTCCGGCAGCATCAACATGAACTGGCCCAGCCCATTGACCTGGTGCTCGTAGCCCGTAATTCCATTGCCGGCAAACAGTTTGCTGACGTGGAAAAAGATTATTTGACCGCGCTCAAACGCGCCAGCCTGCTCAAATTGGCACCGTGAACCCATTGCCATCCATTCTCGTTGGTGCAGTCACGGGCTATCGCTGGATCATTTCCCCCGCCCAGACCTTTTTATTCGGTGCCTCCGGCGGCTGCCGTTTCACCCCCACCTGTTCGCAATATGCGATCACGTCGGTCCGTGAACATGGCGCCTTGGCCGGAAGCTGGTTCGCGGCCCGGCGCATTTGCCGCTGCCACCCGTGGGGCAGTTGCGGCCACGACCCCGTGCCGCCCAAAATGCCCCGCCCCACCGCCCTCCCCGCCCCGCAAGCCCACTAATTTAATTTCATGGATAAAACCGCCATCATTGTCGTTACCATCTGCGCCCTGTTGTTTGGCGGGTGGCTCGTGGAAGAAAGCAAAATCGCCCAGGATCAGGCCCGGGCCAAGGCGATCTTTGACGCCACCAATCAGGTGGCCCAAGCTGCCACCCCGTTTCCGACCACCAACACCGGCAGCACGCCCGTGCTCACCACGCCCACGCCGGTCATTTTTGACACCAACCTGGCGGAACAGACGATCGTGCTGACCAATGCCCATGCGCGCTACACCTTCACCTCGCGCGGCGGCGGTCTGGAACGCGTGGATCTCCTCGACTATCCCGAAGCCATTTCGCAGCGCTGGAAAAAAACCAAAGTCGCCGGCGATGCCACCGCCTCGCTCAATACCCACGCCCCCGTACCGGTGCTCACCGTGCTCGGCGACCCCAGCCTCGTGGGCAACGGCCAGTTCAGCCTCGCCCGCACCGGCAATACCGTTCAGGCCCGCAAGGTTCTCCCCGGTGGGCTGGTCGTGCTGAAACAGTTTGAGATCAGTTCGAATTATCTGGTGAACACGAGCGTTCGCCTCGAAAATACCACCGGCAAGCCCCTGGCCCTCCCCGCCCAGGAACTGGTCACCGGCACCGCCACGCCCATGGATGTGGACGATACCTCCATGACCGAAGGGATGATGTGGTTTGATGGCTCCACCGCGCAGGATCAGGTGGTTACCTGGTTCGGCGGCTCCGGCTTTGGCTGCTATCGCGGCGAGCCCCGCTCCGAATATTGGGCCGGCTCAAACAACGTCGTCTGGGTCGCCGCCCATAACCAGTATTTCACTTTCCTTGCCATCCCGAAGGAACCCGTTGCCAAGGTCGTCGGCCGCTCCGTCACCTTGCCGGCTTTTGCCAACGTGGAATTGAACGCCAACACCCCGCTGCCCAAGGGCGTGCAGACCGCGCTCGTGTATCCGGCCCAAACCCTGGCCGCCAACTCGGCGGTGGAACATCAGATCACCCTCTACGCCGGCCCCAAGGAATACCGCACGCTGGCAGACATCGGTATCAAATACCAGAACCACGCGGATAACGTCATGAGCTTCGGCCGTTACCTGGGTTTCTTCGCCAAGGTGCTGCTGCTGGCCATGAACTGGGTGCACGACATCACCACCCTGGGCTACGGCGCCGTCATCGTACTGATCACTGTTATCATCAAGGCGATGTTCTGGCCGCTCACCGCCGCCAGCACCCGTTCCATGAAGCGCATGCAGGCGCTCGGACCGGAATTGAAGGCCCTGCAGGAGAAGTACAAGGACGACGCCCAAAAGCTCCCCGCCAAGCAATGGGAACTTTACAAGAAACACAAGGTCAACCCCATGAGCGGCTGTTTGCCCATGCTCATCCAGATGCCCGTGTTCATTGGCTTCTTCACCATGATCCGCAGCGCCATCGAATTGCGCGGCGCCCATTTCCTGTGGGTCACCGACCTCTCCAAGCCCGACACCCTGTTCATGCTTCACCTCGGCGGTTTGGACCTGCCGTTCAATCTGCTGCCCCTGCTGATGGGTGGCGCCATGCTGTGGCAGGCCCATCTCACCCCGCCCTCCCCGGGCATGGATCCCTCCCAGCAAAAGATCATGCGGTACATGCCGCTCATGTTCCTCGTATTCCTCTACAGTTACCCCGCCGGTCTGGCCCTGTACTGGACCGCCAACAACCTGCTGACCATTCTCCAGACCAAGCTGACGAAGAATCTGAAAGACCCGGCCGCGCTCACCGTCCTGCCGCCGACGTCAAATCCGGCATTGACCCGGATGCCAAAATCTAAAAAATAATTGTATGGCTGCACAACCGAAAGAAATCGTCGAAAAGATGCTGGCGACCCTTGGTTTTCCCGCCACCGTGGAAGAACTCCAGGTGGCCGGCGACCTGATGCTCGACATCAAGACCGAAGAAGCCGGCCGCCTGATCGGCCGCCAGGGTCAGACCCTCGCCGATTTGCAATATCTCGTCAACCGCATCCTCTTCCAGCAGGACCAAACCTCGCCCAAAGTGATGCTCGATGTCGGCGGCTACCGCTCCCAGGCCCGCGACGCCCTCATCAAAAAGGCCAGGGAAACCGCCGACAAAGTCCGCCGCTGGGGCGACGCCCTGGAGCTCGAACCCCTCAACGCCTTCGACCGCCGCATCGTCCACCAAGCCCTGCGCGACGACCCCGATGTCGAATCCTACAGCGTCGAAGTGGACGGCACCGACAAAAAAGTGCTCATCCTCCGCCCCAAGCCCCGCACCGTTTAAACCGGTTCCCCGCCGCCTCCCGTTCGGAGTCCCGGCTTCAGCCGGCCCCCCTTTCCCCTCCCTCTCCTCGCCCAACGAGGAGAGGGCCGGGGTGAGGAGTCAA
>CAIJGS010000046.1 GCA_903820285.1 uncultured Verrucomicrobia subdivision 3 bacterium
GTCCGGCGCACACGGCCACGCGGCGGTAATCTCGTTGCTCGCCGCGTCAATGACCGTCACCGTGTTCTTGCCCTTCACCGCCTGGTACAAATGCTTGTAATCCGTATCAAACGCCAGGTCTTCCACCCCGCTGCCATCCACCTTGATGGTTTTCGTGATCTTCTTGGCCGCCGGGTCAATCACCCACACTTCGCCCGCCTTGTCATTGCACTCATACACCAGCCCCGTGTTGGGATTGAACGCAATCAAATCCGTGTCCGACGGCACCGGCACCTCGCCCGTGATTTCCAGCTTCGCGGAATCCACAATCACCATGCGCCCCGGATCATTGCCGCTCACATAATAGCTGCCCCGTTTCACGTCGGTCGTCGCATCCTGCGACGTGCTGGTCGGTACCGCCTGGAGCAGCTTCTTCGTGGCCAGATCAAACACATCAAACGACTTGTTGCCCTCGTGCCCGAGCAACAGCCGGTTGCCCGCCACATCCGTGCGGATAAAATCGTAGCCATCCTTCGTGCCCGGCAACAAAATCGGATCGCCCGCCGTCAGCGGCGCCGCCATGGCTGGCCACGCCAGCGCCAGCAGCAGCACGCCCACCCCGGCCGACACACTCTTAATACCCGCCTGCTTCAATGTTTTCATAATCTCTCGCAATGAATTGTTGCATCACTCAACGCCATTTCGCCCGCCCCCGACCATTAGCCGGGAGCCTTGGTTGCGTGCGAAACATAAACGGGAGTTAACCGCTTTGATCATCGCGAATCAAAACCTTTCCGGATTATGAACAAAATGTCATGTGCCGCACCGTTCCGCCGCCCCCGGCATATTCCCCCTTTTTAATGGTGCATTCATGAACATTTAATCTTCATTTTCGTCTTATCCGGGAACGGGAGACTGCCAATGACGGCGGTGCCCGGATAAAAAGTTGTATGCCAAAATCAAAAAACCATATCCGCCCCAACGAAACCACCAACCCCATTCCCCCGGAGTCCCGCCCGGTGGAGGTGGATTTCGTCCTGGAATTCATCGGTGCCGAGCATGTCTATATTAGCGGCGATTTCAATGACTGGCAGCCTGCCAGCCTGCGCATGATCGGCTACCCGGAGGCGGGCCTTTGGGAAAAACGGCTGGTCCTGCCGCCCGGACGTTATGAATACAAATTCCTCGTGGATGGCACCTGGCTCCACGACCCGGAGGCCGCCGATAATGTCCCCAACATCTTCGGTTCGCTCAACTCCGTGGTACTTGTCAAAAGCACCATGTAGCACCCCTCATTCCTCCAGGCACGAGCCGTAACCCGCCGGATAAACCCCACACGCGGCCAGGCCGGCCACCTTCGCCCAAACTCCTCCCCGCAGCCCCCGGCATCGGTGGCCAGCCGGCTGGGCAAGGTGGGCGTTTGGCCATCTAAAACCGTTCTGGCATCTGGCCCGCTGTTTTCTGCCAGGCCCCACTGACCTGGCCTTGGGAAAGCCTCCCTTGTTCGCCTTCGTTTCCTTGGTTTCCTGCTGTAAAAATATCTTCCCACCGTGTCTTCCCTGTCCCGACCCTACCGCTTCCGCATTGCCTCCGCTCGTCATCCATGCTAATCACCGTGCCGGCAATCAGACCATGAGCACCGAACATCCCATCCACCGGGCGGCGGCACACCAGCTGGCGCGGCTGTCACTCTTCAGCTTTCTCCTCACCTTTCTGCTCGCGCGGGCGCTGGTGTTTCTCATCATGTCGCACGCCATTCCGAACATGTATTTCTTCATGCAAGGGACGCATGTTCACCACCTGAATTACGGCATTTTCGTGCTGGCCAGCGTCGCCGGCTACAGCGTGTTCCGCCGGCCGGTCGGCCGCGCCGCCTCGGTCACCGCCGTTCTGTATGGGTTTGCCATGGCCCTCACCTTCGATGAATTCGGCATGTGGCTGCACCTGGGCGGCAGCTACTGGCAGCGGGTGAGCGTGGACGCCGTCATCATTGTCGCCGCCGTGCTCGCGCTGCTCGGCTTTGCCCGCACCATCAAAGAGTTTGAATCCCATCACCTCTGGATGTTCCTCATCCTCGTGGTGGCGCTCATCGCCTTCGGCGTCATCCTGTTCACCGCCGGCGACAAGCTGGGCGAATTGGTCGGCCCCAAGCTCCACGATCTGGAAGCCTCTTCCTCCCCATAAGGGGTGGCGACGGCTCGTCGCCAGTTTTTCGGACGCATCCATGCACTATGGAGAGCCGGTCAATGACCTTATCATTACCCAAATCTTGTGCTGGTAATTTAAGGCTGCCGCCACTCTCCCTGGCGATCGTGAGCCCAACGCAAGCTCCAACGGAGCGATACCATATCAGCCCGGGGCAAGGGCGCGATAGCGACCGTCGCCCCGGGTTAAGTTCCTCATAGTTCATCCTTCCCCCATCGGATGGGGGAAGGTGGCCGGAGGCCGGATGGGGGGGCCGTCAAACCATGTCTCGTTATCCACAAAGCCACCCCACCATTGATATTATTCTGGCGGTAGCGGTATGCCTATCGCACGCTTGTCCAACTCCAAAACTCGTGGGTAAAGACCGCCCGCCCAAAGAAGGTTGACAACCCCGCCCGCCAGTGCTGAAGTGAAGCCACCCCAGTTCACCTAAGCCCATGCCCTATCCTACCGCCAATCGTGTGCTCCGGACCGCGCTCTTCACGCTGGTCCCGCTGGCATATCTCAGCATGGGCCTGTGGTCGCCCGCCAATGCCTATACCAAGTACGGCCGGGGCGGCGTCTCGCCCGCCATTGCGATTTTGATGGCGGCGGTGCTGATCGTGAGCCTGCTCTCTTGGAACCGGTACCGGCTGGTGTCCGTTCTCGGTCTGCTCGCCTGCTTCCTCTGGCTGGCCACCACCTTGCTGCCAGTGCTTTGAATCGTGCACTGATGACCGGTTCAGGCTTATCTCGGATTGGCCGGTGCGAACGGCTCGTAGCGTCGGCCAGTCGTTTGGCTTCCTGTTATCGAGGAATCCATCAAGGCCCGGTATGCTGCAAGCAAATGTCCGATTTACCGTCAAACTCCTGCACCGAATATCGCCGCGCAAACTCGGCGATCGAACCCGGCTGCTCATCAGTTATGACGGCGGCCATCTGATTGCAAAAGTGGTGCGTGCTGTAATACCAGCGTCCGTCGGAACCATGTGCGAGAAACAAATGGTCAATGAACCCATCATCAAAGCCATGACGAAAGGCAAAAACCATAAACTCGCCATTCGTCATCAAAAGCACCTGCTCGTGGGTCCAGCCTAAATCCAAGTTCGGTGTTGGATGCTTCAACTGTGCTATCTCCGTGCGAACCTCTTCACTCGTCAGCGAAGTCTTGGCGAGCTGCACCAATGCTTCATCTTTCCAAAGCTTCCGGGCGTGCTCATCCCGGTGCTTCACCACCGCCACGCAAACGGCAAACAAAACCACGATGATACTGGGAATCCCGAGCCAAAGGATCGGCTTGCGGCGAATCACTCCATTTTGGCTATGCGTGATCATGGGGGCTAGCATTCAGAACTCTGCCACGCAGGACCAAAAGCACGGCCTGTGCAACGGATCGAACAACGTGTCCGGCTGGAGGCACTGGCGCTTTATTAAGCAGCTTCATCGCTGTCTCGTCTGATTACTAAAAATAAAATCCATAGCACCAAGCCGCCTGTCGCGGCCATTGCCAGCCGTGACCAATGAACCGCAATACTATCAACACCTATAAAATCTAGCAGTGAAGGCGATTCGAAATAAATCCCGTCTTCCGGGGGTGAAGTGGCTCGTA
>CAIJGS010000047.1 GCA_903820285.1 uncultured Verrucomicrobia subdivision 3 bacterium
AACAGTTTGTTTTCGGCCACCAAGCGCAAAGCCAGAGGCTACCGGTCTTCGGAGTATCAAATCGCCATGCTCTACTTCGTCGCCGGAAAGCTGGAAATTCCGTACTATGGCTAATTACCCATTACAAACGTCGAGGAACCATATTTTGCAAGTGCAGCGCATCCTTTTTGGCGAGTTTCCCATCGATCCGGGCACCAACCGGCAGCTGACCGTCATTGCCGGTCCGCCGCTCATTACCTTGCAAACACCGGTCATAACGGGCAGTCAGGTGAAGATAAATTTCACCCTTGTATCCGGCACGGCGACCAATTTTCATTTGTTGCAAGCGAATCAGCTCAGCGGCAGTTGGAGCACAAATGGCACCGCAGTGTTGACCACCAATGTGGCCGGCAGTGCGTACCAATTCACCACCACGAACGGTCCGACCACGCGGTTTTATCGGGTTCAGACGCCGTGACTTGCCGGATTCAAATCCTGAATTCAAGGCCTGGATAAACAGGATCCATTGGAATATAGCTGGGGGGCTCAGGCTGGGGCGCGGAGTTGATTTGCCCATGGAACCGAATCAGAACCCGCCAAGTGCCAGTGAATGCCCGGTGCCATCGCCGGGGCAGGGTGAGCATTGGCGCTATTGTTTACAATGTAGCCATGACCTAATCAACGAAGGGTGCAAGCGGCGCTGTCACCGGTGCCATTACTTTATCAGTTGTTCGGAATTCGACCATTTGCAGGGCTAAAAAGCAAAACGGCGGCGGACGATATTTCGCCCGCCGCCTTTGGCCAGTTTTGACGTTCAGAATTTGTAGGAGATGCCACTGACGAGCTTGATGTCATTCTTCTGCCGGCCCGCCGCCGGAATGCTCTGGTAGCTGTCATCCAGATAAGTCTTCAGGCTAAAAGATTTGGAAATGGCCGACTCGATGCCTATCTCAAAATTCACGACGTAATTGTCCAGTTGATCCACCTGGGGGAGGATTTCGGCATTTTGCCACAGGCGCGCCCGGTCGCCAAACTTGTGCTCAAAACGTTCGGCCAAACGCATGGTGCCGAACGAGTCATACTTTCCACCGAGATGTTCAATTTCCATGCCACCGCCCGCTTCCGTCGCGAACGTGGTTTTGTCGTTCTTGATCAGGTAATAACCCAAACCAGGTCCTACGCTGGCCCGGTAATCAAGGTTGGCGACAATGTCGCGCAACGCGTCCGCCCGTACATAATCATAAAACCGTGCTGAATAGAGATGGTTCCACTGGGCGAAGGCCTTGTAATTGTTCACCGTATCCTGCGCATCTTGCCGGCCGTACGCGGCGCCCAGGCCGAGGGAATATTCATTCTGCGGCGTCTTCTTGGCTGTCAGATAGTCGCCAGTGAACAGCAGCGAATGGCTGTTGCCGCGGGTCAGGGTCAGGCCGGCAGACACCGAACTTTCCCACGGATATTGCGGGACTGGTTTGACGGTCGCTGCCGCGCCATCGGCCGTTACCGCCGGGGTCGGGGCACCGACCGGGGCGCTGGCGACAACGTTGGTGATGGTTACCACATTGGTGACCAATACCGTCACCACATTGGTGACCGTGATGATATTGGTTTGCGCCACGGAGGTGAACGTAACGGCCGCCAGCATTAGGGCGGCCAAGGCAATATATTTGGTTTTCTTCATATAAATGAGCCGGAAAATAAAGGCGATTTGCCCGGGAGCGGCAAGAAAAAAACGGGGAAAAACGGCATTTTTCCACCCGATTTGACGATTGAATGACATATCCACCTTGCGGTAAGGGGCCGGGTTGCGCTAAAAGAATGCGAGTAAACATGGTCACACAGGAACAAATTGCGCGGAAACTGGGTATTTCCCGCCAGCTCGTCACATTCGCTTTGGCCGGCTATCCGCAGGTTTCGGAGGCTTCGCGGGAACGCATTTTGGCTACCGCCAAGGAAATGGGCTATCGTCCCAACCCGCACGCGCGCGCCTTGAAGCGTGGGCGCACCGGCATCATTGCATTGTGGATCCCCGACCAGATTTCCACGCATTACACTCGCGTGGCCCGCGAATTGAATCACCTCGTCAAACAGGCCAAGCACGAGCTGATTGTTACGGATGTGGGCAATGACGAGGCCGTCGAACAGGTGCTTTCACATGTTCCCATGGACGGGGTCTTTGCCGTGGATGCGCCCAACGCGGTGCGTGCCCACATGAAATCTGCGTTCGGACGGTCCATTCCAGTCATCAGCATCGGCGCTCATCGCCCCGAAAAAACGGATTATGTCCAAGTGGACCTCCTGGCCGGCGCCACCGCCGCCATGGATCACCTGATCGGTTCCGGCTTCCGCCGGATCGTGCATGCCACCTTCGATCAAAACGAACGCACCGACTCCGGCCGGCGGCTGGGCTATGAGCAGGCCATGCAAAAAGCCGGGCTCAAGCCGGAATATTTCTATTACCCCCTCTCGGAACAACAGCGGCCGATCGTTCGTGAATCCATTCAGGAATTTATCCGGGCCCATGGCTGTCCCGAGGCGATTTTTTGCCATTCCGATGACGTGGCGCTTGGCATCTACCGTGGTTTGAGGGATTTGCAATTACGGGTTCCGCAGGATGTGGCCTTGGTGGGCTGCGACGGCATCCAAGATACCGAATACTTGGAAAGCCCCATTACCACGCTGGTGCAGCCGGTGGCTGAAATCTGTGAAACTGCCTGGCGTTTCCTGCTTCAGCGGCTCGCCAATCCCGCATTGGACCGGCAGCAAGTCGTATTAAAACCCGGTCTGGCCATCCGCGAATCGTCCCGCCGGGTAACCATTTAATTTTTTGTTTGAACCTTCCGAATCGGCTGTTTGGCGAAAAGTTTTATCACGAGATAATAAACAGTTGATTTCAGATTTGGCCCTGCTAAGGTGGGGCCGCGTCGAAGGCGCAGGGCGTTTCCATTTAAATAACCTATGAATACAGCCACTGAATCAGGCAAGGGGAAGTACAATCGTTTTCTATTACTCGTCGCCGGTCTCGGCGGCCTGCTCTACGGCGTGGATGTCGGCATCATTGCCGGCGCGCTGCCGTATCTCGAGGCCACCTCGGGCCTGAGCGGCAACCAGCTTTCCATCATAGTCGCCGCCGTGCTGCTGGGGAGCGTCATTTCCACTTTGTTCGCCGGCCTGCTGGCGGACTGGTTCGGCCGCAAGCCGCTCATGTTTGTGAGCGGTCTGCTTTTCGTGCTGAGCATTCCCATGATCGCGCTGGCGCATGGTTATGGCCCGCTCGTCATGGGCCGTTTGCTGCAAGGCATCAGCGCCGGTCTGATCGGCGTGGTGGTGCCGTTGTATCTTGCGGAATGTCTCGGCGCCGCCAATCGTGGCAAGGGCACCGGGATGTTCCAATGGCTGCTCACCTTGGGCATCGTGGTGGCTGCCGTGGTCGGGTACTATTTCAGTCTGCAAGTGGCGGCGATTGAAAAAATCAACGACCCGCAAAAACTGTTCGCCTTCAAAGACAATGCCTGGCGCAGTATTTTCTGGGTTTCCCTGCCTCCGGGAATACTGTTCGTGATCGGCAGCCTGCTGGTGGCGGAATCCCCGCGCTGGCTGTACCGCAAAGGCAAAATCGCCGCCGCGCGCACGGCGCTGCTGCGTTCCCGCACCGAGGAACAGGCGGAGACGGAATTGAAGGAAATGGGTGACATCATCGCCGCAGAAAAAGCCAAGAGTTCGACCGGCACGCAAGCCTCGGATTCCCTGTTCAGCCGCAAATACGTCATCCCCTTCGTCATGGCCTGCGTGATTCTCGCATGTAATCAGGCGACGGGTGTCAATTCCATCATCGGCTACAACGCCACCATTCTCATCCAGGCCGGTCTGAGTGATGCTCACGCACACTTGGGCTATGTCATCCTCACGCTGGTCAATTTCCTGGTCACGATGATCGGCGTCGCTTTGGTGGATAAGAAGGGTCGCAAGTTCCTGCTGTCGGTCGGCAGCGCCGGCATCATCGTTTCGCTCATCTGCACCGGCCTGATTTTCCAGAAGACTGAGAAGCTGCGGGTGGATGTGAAGGATGCGGTGCAGACGCTGGTGGTCTCTTCCAACCAGACGGCGACCGTGGAATTCAATGCCGCCACCGCCGCTACCTTGCTGGCAGGCAAGGGTGGCACGGAGCCGTCCACGCTCGTGGTAATTTATTCCTACGGCGATTTTCATGCCGCCTCCAAGGTGGTACGCTCCGATGACATCGGTGCGAAGATTGAAATCAACCGCGACAGTTGCCTGCCGGCCAACACGAACAAAGTGGCCGCGTTCTTCCAAAACCCGTTTGCCGATCTCGAAAAATCCGAGTCCGCGCCGCTGGTGATTGACCACGCACTCATCACGCCGGTGCCACCGGAAAGCAACGGCTGGCTCACCGCCGTCTGCATTTTCTCCTTCATGGCGTTCTTTGCCATGGGTCCCGGCGTCTGCGTCTGGCTGGCCCTTTCCGAATTGATGCCCACGCGCATCCGTTCCAACGGCATGAGTGTGGCCCTGCTGATCAACCAGGCGGTTTCCACCACCATCGCGGCCGTCTTCCTCCCGAGCGTTGGCCAGCATGGTTACGGCACCATGTTCTTTATCTTCGCCGGCTGCACGGTGGTCTATTTCATCACGGCCGCGTTTTTCCTGCCAGAAACGAAGGGCAAAACGCTGGAAGAAATCGAAGCCCACTTCGAAGGAAAGAAGCCCTGAATGCGGAAGCACGTTTCAGCCCTCCTGGTTGCGGTCGGGCTGGTTTCGCTGTCGCTATCGGCGGCGGAAACCGGCTTCGAGACTGTGGCCCATGGTCTGATCACCCGCGTGGTGCCGTCGCAGGCGGACCATTTCGTGGTGGAAACCATCCCGGCGGAAGCCGGGCAGGACGTTTATGAAATTGAAAGCCGTGGCGGCCAGATTGTGCTGCGCGGCAACAACGGCATCGCCATTGCCTCCGCGCTGAAACGGTATCTCGCCGATTACTGCCATGCCGACCCCGGCTGGTATTGCGGTTCGCAGATGACCTTGCCGGCCACGCTGCCGGTGGTTCCAGAAAAACTCCACGTTGCCACGCCTTACCAATACCGGTTCGATTACAACTACTGCACGCACGGTTATACCTTTGCCTGGTGGGACTGGCCGCGCTGGGAACGCGAGCTCGATGATCTCGCCATGCATGGCGTCAATCTGGCCCTGATCATTGAAGGTCAGGAGCAGGTCTGGATCAACGCCCTCAAGGAATTTGGCTATACCGATGCCGAGGTGCGGAAATGGCTGGTGATGCCCTCGCATCAGCCGTGGCAATACATGTCCAATATGGAGGACTATGGCGGTCCCGTGCCGGCTTCCATCGTCAAACACCGGCTGGAACTGGGCGAAAGAATCATTAACCGCATGCGTGAGCTTGGCATGGAACCGGTGCAGCAGGGTTACTACGGCATCGTGCCCTCAGATTTCAAAAAGCGTTTTCCTAATGCCCTCGTCCACGCGCAGGGCATGTGGGGTTCGCAGAAGCGCCCGGACATGCTGGACCCCGCGGATCCGCTCTTCGCAAAATTCGCGGCGGCCTTTTATCGCGAGCAGAAAAACCTTTTTGGCGAAGCGAAGTATCTCGCCGCGGACCCGTTTCATGAAGGCGGCAAAACCGATGGGATTGACCTCGCTGCCTGCGCCCGGGAAATGTACGCGCCCATGTCCAACGCCTATCCCGCCGTGACGTGGGTCTTCCAATCATGGCAGGCCAATCCGCGTCAGAAAATGCTGGATGCCCTGGACAAGAACAAATGCCTCGTGCTGGACCTGTATTGCGAGGATCACGAGAACTGGCGTTCCCGCAATCAATTCGGCAACACCCCCTGGCTCTGGTGCAGCATTCATAATTTTGGCGGCAACGATTTCATCGCCAGCAAGCTGGCCTTCACCGCGAATGGCCCCGCGAAGGCGCTGGCCGAGGCCGGCCCCGGCAAAGGTTTCATGCGCGGCATCGGCGGCCTCATGGAAGGTAGTGATACGCATCCCGCCGTGTGGGAAATGCTTTTTGCCCAAACCTGGCGCACCAATGCGCCGGATTTCAATGCGTGGCTGACCGACTACGGCCGCACCCGTTACGGGGCGGACGATGTGAACGCGCGGGCAGCCTTGCAGACTCTGTTCGATTCCGCCTGGAATGTCGGCGACACCAAGCGCAGCCCCGGCAACAAGATGGTTCATCATAATTCCGTCATTTGCGGCCGGCCCTCGCTGAATCCCTTGCAGCAGGCCAGCCCTTCTACTGGCACCACGCCGCCGTACGATGAAACCCAGGTGGTGCAGGCGTGGAAACAACTGCTCGCCGCCGCGCCTGCCTGTGGCGCCAGCGATGGCTACCGGTACGACGTCGCCGATCTGGGCCGTCAGGTGATGGCGGATCTCGGCACGCATTATCACAAGGCCATCCTCCAGGCTTTTCAAGCGAAAGATGCCGCCCGCCTGCGCCGGTTGAGCGACAAAATGCTCGGCCTCCTCCGCGACGTGGATGAACTCACCGGCACGCGCCGCGAATTTCTGCTTGGTGCCTGGGTGGCCGATGCCCGGAGCTGGGGCGAAACCCCGGCCGAAAAGGATCTGTGCGAATGGAATGCCCGCACTTTGCTGACCGACTGGACCGTGCCCGAATGCTGGACCGACTACGCCAATCGCCAATGGAACGGTTTACTCGGCGATTTCTATTATACCCGCTGGCAAATGTGGCTGGATGCCTTGAATGCCGCGGTTGGCAAAGATGAACCATTTGACCAAAAGCCCGTTCGCAAGCAGATCCAAGCCTGGGAATACGCCTGGACGCATGCCACCAAAACCTACCCGGCGGAGCCGTCCGGCGACACCGTTGCCATAGCTACGAAATTGCTGGCCAAATATGCCCCGGATGCTTTGGATAAGGAAATCACCGGCCCCTTGCATTTGAAGAATGTCACGGCGGCGGATTTTGCCGGCCGCTGGCGCTACCGCGCCGAAGGCGCCACGTGGGAGCGCGAGTTTTTGCCCGACGGCTCGGCCCGCCTGTATCGCAATGGCCAGGCGCAGGGATGGGACGGTTTCACCTGGACACTGGCGCAGGATGCGATTGTTCTGAAACGCGCCGATGGCAGCGTTTTTGAACGTCATCTTTTGCAGGACCACGACACGCTGCTGTTCACGCTGGACAGCTGGGCACCGGCCAAACGGGTGGCCAAAACGGAAGTTTCCAAATAGAATATGAAATCACCAATCATCATGCTGGCGCTGTGGCTGTGGACGGCAAGTGTAGTCACGGGAGCGGCTGATCCGGCCCTCATTCCGCAGCCGCAAAGTCTGGAGTTGAAAGATGGCGTCTTCACCCTTACCTCCGGCACGAGGATTTATACTGATCCTGTCTCGGCCGACACGGGAGTCTATTTGGCCGATCACTTGCAGCCGGCCACCGGTTTCCGGCTGAAGGTCAGCAGCAAATTGGCACCGGATGTCGCCACGGTTTCCGGGATTGTCCTGACAACCCAGAATGCCGATGCCAGCCTCGGCGCGGAAGGTTATGAACTGACCGCGAAAACTAACGTCGTCGTTATCACCGCCCCGACCCAGGCGGGTCTCTTTTACGGCGTGCAAACCTTGCTGCAACTGTTGCCGCCGGAAATCTATGCCACCCAGCGGGTCAAAGGCGAGCACTGGCAGTTGCCCTGTGTGAAGATCGAAGACCGGCCGCGCTTCGCTTGGCGCGGATTGATGCTGGATGTCAGCCGCCACTTTTTCAACAAAACCGAGGTCAAGCAGTTGCTGGACGCCATGGCCTTGCACAAGCAGAATACGTTCCACTGGCACTTGGTGGATGACAACGGCTGGCGCATTGAAATCAAAAAGTATCCCAAGCTGACCAGCGAGGGCGCCTGGCGCAGTGCCGTGGGTTTCGGTTTGGATCCGGCAGCGACGACCGCTTACGGCCCGGATGGACGCTATGGCGGATTCTACACCCAGGATGATATTCGCGAAGTGGTCGCCTATGCGCAAAAGCTGCACATCACCATTGTTCCCGAAATTGAAATGCCCGGCCATTCCCTGGCAGCTTTGTCCGCCTATCCCGAACTCGGCAGCGGTCCCGGACCGTTCAAGGTGCCGCTGCAGGGCGGCGTAAACCCCGGCATTTACTCGCCGGCCAAGGAAGAGGCTTTTGAGTTTCTGCAAAATGTCCTGGCCGAAGTCGCCGGTCTGTTCCCGTCCCCGTATATTCACATCGGTGGCGACGAAGTGCCCAAGGGTCCATGGAAACACGATGCCGCCTGTCAGGAGCTGATGAAGCGTGAAGGGCTGAAAAACGAGGAAGAGTTGCAGAGCTACTTCGTCCGTCGCGTCGAAAAGATCGTGAATGCCAACGGCAAGCGCCTCATCGGGTGGAGCGAAATATTGCAGGGCGGCCTCGCGCAGAATGCGACCGTGATGGACTGGATCGGTGGTGCCTACGAAGCCGCCAGCCAGGGGCATGATGTGGTGATGACGCCCACCTCACACTGCTATCTTGATTATTACCAATCACAGGACCGCTCCACCGAACCGCGTGCCATTGGCGGCTACCTGCCGTTGCAAACCGTGTATTCCCTGGATCCGATTCCCGCTCGCCTTTCGCCGGAGCAGCAGAAGCATATTCTCGGAGTGCAAGGCAATGTCTGGACGGAATATATTCCCAATTTCCGGCAGGTGGAATACATGGCTTTCCCGCGGCTCACAGCCTTGGCGGAAATCGGCTGGTCGCCCAAGTCGGCGCATAACTTTGATGATTTCACCCGCCGTCTCAAGACAGATGAACAACGGCTTGACCAACTGGGCGTGAATCATCGCGTGGAGACCTCCGTGAAGATCGGCGAATGGGTGCCGGCGCAAATCACCACCAACGGCGTGGCGCTGGACTGGGATGTAACCCCCAACGTGGCTGCCGCCGGTCAGACCAAGGTCAGCCTGAATTACAACCAAGGTGCCTGCGGCATTGACATCACCGGCGTGGCGCTGCTGGCCGATGGTGTGGAAATCAGCCGCGATGACCACGCTGGTTTCACGGGCTCCAGTCCGCGCAAGCCCGTTTACACGCTGGATGTGCCTGCGCCAAAGCCGGGCACGCACTATACGCTTCGCGCCCAGGTCGCCGGTTCCGGCGGCACTGATTCGCAGGGCTCCGTATTTTGGAATTTAAAGCCAACCACAGGAAAATAATGAAACTGAATACCCCTCCTCCGCTTGATCCGGGCTTTCAACCCGCAGTGCTCGTCAACCGCAACTACGTCGCGGCCGCGAAAAAATCCGGTCACGCCACGCCGCTGGTCATCGGATTGGAACGCGAAGGCGGCCTGATCTCCCGTTTTGAAACCGTGGTCCGCGCCGACTGCGATGACGAGACCCTGCGCTACGTTGAGCGCAACGTGAAGTTTTTGCTCTGGGCCATCGGTGGCTGGAAGATCTATGTGGGCGGACCCAAGGCCATCGGCGAACATCTGCGCAAAATTTATTCGCACCGTGGACCGCGGAAGTTCGACTGCGAAATGATGGCGCTGGCTTACGGCAAAAAGCTGGAGATTGTCGTGACCCTGCCCGGCAAGGTGCCGAAGGCGAAGGAAATGCAACTCTCCGCCGGCGGCCATCTCAAAGGCTGTCGCATTGGCTTCGATCTCGGCGCGAGCGATTACAAGGTTTCTGCCGTGATTGATGGCGAGACTGTCTTCACCGAGGAGACGCCTTGGGACCCCAAAATCCAGCCGAATCCCGAATATCATTACCATCATATTTCCGCCGCATTGCACCGGGCGGCCGCCCATCTGCCGCGCGTGGATGCCATTGGCGGCAGTTCCGCCGGCATCATTGTGGACAATGAAATCCGCGCCGCCTCGCTGCTGCGGGCCATTCCGAAAAAGGATTTTCCGAAGGCCGCTGCCATTTTCAAGCGTATCCAGAAAGAATGGCAGGTGCCGGTCGTGGTGATGAACGACGGCGATGTGACCGCCCTCGCCGGTGCGCTTTCGCTCGGCAAGAAAGGCATGCTCGGCATCGCCATGGGTTCCAGCGAAGCCGCCGGTTTCATGGATCGACAGGGCCGCATCCTGGGCTGGCTCAATGAGCTCGCTTTTGCCCCGGTGGATTATAATCCTGCAGCCCCCGCCGATGAATGGTCCGGCGATCAGGGCGTGGGCGCGATGTACTTTTCCCAGCAGGCGGTGAATAAACTGCTGCCGGCGGCGGGCATTGTATTGCCGAAAGACATGGGCCTGCCCGAACGGCTAAAGGAAGTTCAGAACCTCATGGCCAAGGGCGATAAGCGCGTGCCCAAGATCTACGAGACCATCGGCATCTATCTCGGCTATGCCCTCGCGCATTATGCGGATTTCTATGACTTCAGCCACGTGCTGATTCTGGGCCGGGTGACCACCGGCAAGGGCGGCGATATCGTTATTGCCAAGGCGCGTGAAATTCTAAAAATGGAATTTCCGGAGCTGGCCTCAAAAATCGAATTACACGTGCCCGATGAAAAAGCCCGGCGTGTGGGCCAGGCCGTCGCGGCCGCCAGCCTGCCGGCGGCAAAGAAGAAATAATCATGCAAACGGCCGTTCCCCAAACACCGCCCCGGCTGGAATGCCGCGAGCTGCCGGCATTCGCTGCGGACAGCTTGGAGCAGGTACGCGCCGCGTTTGCGCGCGCGGATGGCTGTGTTTTGGGCCAGGCGTGGCGCGCGGCCCCCGAGCCGGATTTCACCCCGGCCACCGTTCATGTTGGCTGGCGGGGTGATGCGCTGCTGATCCTCGCGGAGCTGAAAGACGCGGATATTTTCACTCGCGCTACAGCGCTTAATCAGCGGATGTGGGAGCTGGGAGATACGTTCGAAATCTTTCTGCAACCGGCGGCAGCGCCGGGTTATGTGGAATTTCATGTCACGCCGAATAATCAGCGGTTGCAAGTTGCCTTTGCCAATGCCGCCGCGTACGAGCGCGTGCAGGCGTCCGGTTTATTTGAGGAATTGTTCGTCTCCGATGAGATGTTCCATGCGCAAACTTGGTGTCAGCCGGAAAAGCAAACCTGGTGGGTTTACACGGAAATCCCCGCCGTCTCGGTTTGTGGCGTGACTGGCCCGCTACCCGGCAGCGAATGGCGGTTTTCCTTCAGCCGCTACGATTACATTCGCGGCCGGTCGGAGCCCATCCTTTCCTCCTCGTCACCTCATGCCGTGGCTGGCTATCATCGTCGCCAGGAGTGGGGCACCCTGCATTTTGTCCCGGCCGCAAATCCATGAATCAAAATTTATGAAACTGCACCATCCAACCGCTCAAATCTTCGTCCCCGATGGCAAACCGGTGGCGGAGGCATGTCAACGCATCACGCATCTGGGCATCGGTGCGCATCAGGACGATCTGGAATTCATGGCCTTCCATGGCATTCTGGAATGTTTCGCCAGCCCCACCAAATGGTTTGGCGGCGTCACCTGCACCAACGGTGCCGGCAGCAGCCGGACCGGGGTTTACGAAAAATTCACCGATGCCGAAATGATGGCCGTGCGCCGCACCGAACAGAACACAGCCGCCATTACCGGCCAGTATGGCGCGATGTTCCAGCTCGATTTCCCCAGCAGCGCCGTGAAAAGCCCCACCGATCCGTCGCTCAAAAATGATTTGAAGCAGATCCTCGCCGCGACCCGGCCCGAGGTTATTTATACCCATAATCTTGCGGATAAACATGACACGCACATTGGCGTGGTCATCGCCGCCCTGCAGGCCATGCGTGAATTGCCGCGCGACCAGCGTCCGCAACGGGTGATCGGTTGCGAGGTCTGGCGCAATCTGGACTGGCTCGCCGATGGCGAAAAAGTGCTGATGGATGTCAGCGGTCGCGATCATCTGGCCGCCGCCATCAACGGGGTGTTTGATTCCCAGATTGCCGGCGGCAAACGCTATGACCTGGCCACGTTTGGCCGGCGCGCCGCCAATGCCACGTTCTTTGAATCCCATGCCACCGATCATTCCAACCAGGTGATTTTGGGCATGGATCTGACCCCCCTCGTGGCGGATGAAACGAAAGATATCGCCGCGTTTATTGCCGGCCATATCGACGCTTTTGCTGCGGATGTTAAAACCAAATTGAGCCGCCGGCTCGGAACCATTTAAGTACTGTGGAAATCATCATTCAACCCACCCCCGAAGCGGCCACGGCCATTGCCGCCCGGCTGATCGCCGGCCTGGTCCGCGAAAAACCGTCGGCCGTCCTCGGTCTGGCCACCGGGAGCACCCCGGAGCGACTCTATGCCCAGCTCGTCAGCATGAAGCTGGATTGGAGCAAAACCACCACTTTCAACCTGGATGAATATGTGGGCATTTCGCCCCAGCATCCGCAGTCCTACCACAGCTTCATGTGGGAGAAACTGTTCCGGCACGTAAACGTGGCCATTAAGAACGTCAACATTCCCGACGGCCTCGCCAAAAATATCCCCGCCTCCTGCGAGGCTTACGAACGGAAAATCGCGGCCGCCGGGGGCATCGACCTGCAGTTGCTCGGCATCGGCACCAACGGGCACATCGGCTTTAACGAACAGAGCTCCTCCCTTGCCTCGCGTACGCGCATCAAGACGCTGACCCCGCAGACCCGGAAGGACAACGCGCGGTTTTTCGGCAGCGAAGAGGCTGTGCCGCACCACGTCATCACCATGGGCATTGGCACCATCGTGGAGGCGCGCCAGTGCGTGCTGCTCGCGTTTGGCAAAGGCAAAGCCCGCGCGATTGCCGAAGCGGTGGAGGGGCCCGTCACCGCCATGAATCCGGCGTCAGTTTTGCAGATGCACAAAAAGGTGACCCTGTTCCTCGATGAGGATGCGGCTTCCGAACTGAAACTGAATGAATATTACCGCTGGGTGTACGAGAACAAACCGGAGTGGCAGAAAATCTGAACCGGCCCCGGCCGGCGATGAATTGGACAGAATTTGGCAATGAAAACAAAACATGACGTTCGCGGCGTGGCGCGGCATTTGCAAATCCACGGGGAATTCCTGGGCGCAGAGCCTTACGGCAGCGGGCATATCAACGACACCTACTGCGTGTTCTTTGATCAGGCTGGCACGCGCGTGCGCTATATCTTCCAGCGTATCAACCATAACATCTTCAAGAACCCGGTGGCGCTGATGGAAAACATCCAGCGTGTAACCGCTCATCTGGGCCGGAAATGCGCCGGCCAGCCCGACGAGAGCCGCCGGGTGCTCACGCTGATTCCGTCCCGCTACGACACGGCCTATCATTGTGATGCGGAAGGCAATCATTGGCGCGCCTACCTCTTCATTGAAAAGGCCCGCACCTTCGATGCGGTCGAATCCACCGGTCAAGCCTTTGAGGCCGCCAAAGCTTTCGGCCAGTTTCAAAAGCTGCTGGCGGACCTGCCCGCACCGCGGCTGCAGGATACTATTCCGGATTTTCATCACACACCGAAACGGTTTGCCACCTTGGAAGCAGCCATTAAGGCCGACGTAGCCGGCCGGGCGAAGCTGGCGCAGCCGGAAATTGAATTTGCCCTCCGCCATAAGGACATTTGCAGTGTGCTATTGGACGCCCAACTGCCGGAGCGCGTCACCCACAATGACACCAAGTTCAACAACGTGATGCTCGATGATACGACGGGCAAGGGCATCTGTGTGATTGACCTCGATACCGTCATGCCCGGGCTTGCCCTCTACGATTTCGGCGACATGGTACGCACCACCACCAGCCCCGCGAAGGAGGATGAACTCGACCTCACCAAGGTGAAAATGCAGTTCCCCATGTTCGAGGCCCTGGCGCGTGGCTATTTGAGCACCGCGGGCGAATTCCTGACCCCGGCCGAGAAAAAGTTCCTGCCGTTTTCCGGCAAGCTCATCACCTTCGAAATCGGCATCCGGTTCCTGACCGATTACCTGTCTGGCGACGTCTATTTCAAAGTGCACCGCGACGGTCATAATCTCGACCGCTGCCGCACCCAGTTCAAGCTGGTCGAATCCATCGAGCAGCAGGAAGAGCAGATGAACCGTCTCGTCGAAAGCATCTAATATGAAAGTTCTCGTTACCGGCGGTGCCGGATTCATTGGCAGCCACATTGTGGAGCATTTTCAAGGCAAAGCGGAAGTCCGCGTACTGGACAATCTGCGCTCCGGCTTCAAGCATAACCTCGCCGGCTTCGCGCACGAATTCATCGAGGCTTCAATTCTCGATCGAGATGCCGTGCGGCGCGCTGTACAGGGAGTGGACTACATCTTCCATCTCGCCGCCATGATCAGCGTGCCCGAATCCATGGCCAAGCCGATCGAATGCAACGAGCTCAACACCAATGGCACCCTCGTGGTCCTCGAAGAGGCCGCCAAGGCCGGTGTGAAGAAACTGGTGCTCAGCAGTTCCGCGGCGATCTACGGCGACAATCCGGTGGTGCCGAAAATCGAGACCATGTTTCCCGAGCCCAAAAGTCCCTACGCCATCACCAAGCTTGACGGTGAATACTACTGCCGTATGTTTGCCGCCGAAGGCAGACTCCAAACTGCCTGCCTGCGCTACTTCAACGTCTTTGGTCCGCGCCAGGACCCCAAGAGCCAGTACGCCGCGGCCGTGCCCATTTTCATTCACCGCGCTCTCAAGCACGAGCCGATCACGATCTACGGTGACGGCGAACAGACGCGGGATTTCATTTACGTGAAGGACATCGCGGCGGCCAATGTTTACGCCGCCACTCATCCGGAGGTTGCCGGCGTTTATAACGTTGCCTACGGCGCCAAGATCACCATCAAGGAACTGTGCCAGACCATTTGCCGCCTCACCGGGTCGCGTTCGGAAATCAAACACGCGCCGGAACGCGCTGGCGATGTGAAGCATTCCATGGCCGCCGTGGATCGCTTGCGGGCCACCGGTTTCCAGCCGCAAGGCAACCTGGCGGATGGTCTGAAAACCACCGTTGATTTTTTCCGGAACAAGGCGGGTGCCTGACAATTAAACCCCGTCGCCTGGCTGGCCGGCCAGGTCGCCCGGCCCTGGCCGCTACCCGATTTGGGGTATTGTTAAGTCCGGGAGTTCTGGTGAAAGATATAGGCTGATTTGAAACATACCGATCCCGATTCTTTACCAAACATGAAGGCGTATGAGTTCTCCCTCGCCGGCGGCAAGCTCGCCGGGCCCAGTGGCATCCTCGAATTGATGGATGACCTGGGCCGCGCCATGACCATTGATCCGTCGATGCGGATGCTCGGTGGCGGCAATCCCGCCGCCGTCCCCGGCATGCAGTCGCTGATCCGGCAACGCATGAGCGAGCTGATGGCCGATGGCGATGCCCTCGAACGGATGCTGGCGAACTATGATCCGCCGCAGGGCAATCCCCGCTTTGTCCGCGAACTGGCCGCGCTCCTCCGGCGCGAATTCGGCTGGGACATCGGGCCGCAGAACATTGCCATTACTTCAGGTGGGCAGAGCGCCTTCTTCTACCTGTTTAATCTCCTCGCCGGCCGATTTACTGGTGGCCGTTCCAAAAAGATCCTGTTGCCGCTCGCCCCGGAATACATCGGCTATGGCGATCAGGGAATTGATCCGGACATGTTCATCGCCTGCCAGCCGGCCATCGAATGGCCTCACGGACCTGACGGCAAGGTGTTCAAATACGTCATTGATTTTGCCGCCGTGGAAAAGGCCCTGGCCCGTGGCGACATCGGTGCCATCGCCGCCTCGCGCCCCACCAATCCCAGCGGCAATGTGCTGACCGACGCGGAAGTTGCCCGCCTGTCAGACCTCGCCGCCGCGCACAACATCCCCCTGATTCTCGATAACGCCTACGGTACGCCGTTCCCCGGCGTGATGTTTGTACCCGCCCAGCCATTCTGGGTGCCGCATGCCGTGCTGGTGCTGAGCCTCTCGAAACTTGGTTTGCCCGGCACCCGCACCGCCATCGTCATCGCCCCGGAACAAATCGCCAAGGCCATCGGTTCGCTCACCGCCGTGGTCGGTCTGGCCAATGGCACCATCGGCCAGCAGATCGTCCTCCCTTGGGTCGAAAGCGGCAAGATACTTGAACTCGGCCCGAAAATCATCCGCCCGTTTTACGAGGAGAAAAGCCGGCTGGCCACCGGCTGGGCCCGGGAATTTTTCAACGCCGCCGGGGTGGACTGGGCGTTGCACGCCAACGAAGGTTCGTTCTTCCACTGGCTTTGGCTCAAAAACCTGCGCATTACCACCCGCGAACTGTACGAACGACTCAAGGCCCGCAAGGTGCTGACCGTTCCCGGCGAGTACTTCTTTTTTGGCTTGGATACGGACTGGTCGCACCGGCATGAATGCCTGCGCATCAATTTTTCCCGCGACGCCGAAACCATCCTCGAAGGCTACCGCATTATCGCCGAAGAGGCGGCGAAAGCCGCTGCCTGAAACCGATTATGAACCTGCTTACACCCGCACAATTGATCGCCGATGTGCCGTCCATGCCACCGTTGCCGGCGGCGGCGGCGGCGGCGGCGCGGATTGCCGGGTTGCTGACGGAGCTGGAGCGGCAGGCGTCAACGTTTGTGGGCTATCCGTGCAGCCAGGATTTTGATTATGCGGAAATCCTGCCGCTGCTGCGGTATTCGTTGAACAACGTGGGGGATCCGTTTGGCGAGTCCATCTACCGTGAAAACACGTTTGCCTTCGAGCGCGAAGTCATCGCCTTTTTCCAAAAAAACCTGCGGGCGCCGGCCGGCGAAACGTGGGGGTATACGACTTCCGGCGGCACCGAGGGAAATCTTTACGGCCTGTATCTGGCCCGCGAACTTTATCCGGATGGCATGGTCTATTACTCCGAGCACACTCACTATTCGGCGGCGAAAATCGTCCGCGTGCTGGGCGCCCGGAGCATCATGATCCGGGGCGGTGACGACGGGGAAATCGACTATGATGACCTGCGGGAAACGCTGAAGATCCACCGGGATGTACCCCCCATTATCCTGGCCAATATCGGCACGACCATGCATGGCGCCGTTGATGACCTCGGGAAAATTCGCGCCCTGTTCAAGGATCTGGCCATCACCCGTTCCTATATTCACGCGGATGCCGCCCTGTCCGGCATGATTTTGCCCTGGGTGGCCGATCCGCAACTCTTTGGCTTTGATGCCGGCGTGGATTCCATTTCGGTATCCGGCCACAAATTCATCGGCTCACCCATGCCCTGCGGCGTGGCGCTGGCGCTCCGGAGACATGTGGACCGGGTAGCCCGCAGCGTGGAATATGTTGGCTGCATGGACACGACCATTGCCGGCAGCCGCAACGCCCTCAGCCCATTGATTCTTTGGAGCGCGCTCCAGCGCCGGGGCGAGGCCGGATTCCGGCAGCGGGCGGCCGACTGCTTTGCGCTGGCGGATTATGCCATTGAACGGTTCCAGGCTGCCGGCATTCACGCCTGGCGCCATCGGAATTCGATC
>CAIJGS010000048.1 GCA_903820285.1 uncultured Verrucomicrobia subdivision 3 bacterium
CCGGCTTTGGTTCCGGTCTGGGCGGGATTTACCGCCGCCTTATTGCCATGGACGATGTATTCGTGAAAGGCGTCTTTGAAAAAACCGGCGGCTGTGGACTGGCCATAGAGTCGGCGGACATTGGTCTCATTATCGCAGAACAGCCAGGCCGGCTGGCCATCGGCATTCAGGCGGTAGTTGCCGAGCTGGTTTTGCTCGATTTTGAGTCTCCCATTTTCCGCCGAAACCCTTGGTTTGGGTGAGTTGGCTTTCCACGACCAGGTGTTGCGAAAGCAGAGTTGTGGCAGCAGCGACAGGCTGGCCGGATCCGGTCCACGATTGCAGACGGTGACCAGCATGAGAATATCGTCCGGCGCGGCCTTGGCATATTCCACAAACACATCAAAGTAGCGGTCGGTGTCGAACAGGCCGGTGTCGAGCAATTCAAATTCCGGTTGCTCCGGTCCGCGCCGGCTGTTTTCTGCGACCAGCCCGGCATAGGGAAATTCACCCTGCGGATATTTGTAGAGATACTTCAGGTAGGAATGCGTGGGGGTGGCGTCGAGATAATAATACAGTTCCTTGACGTCCTCGCCGTGATTACCTTCCGTATTGTTCAGGCCGAACAGGCGCTCCTTCAAAATCGGATCTTTGCCATTCCACAACGCCAGTGACAGGCAAATATGCTGCCAGTCGTCGCTGAATCCGGCGAGGCCGTCTTCACCCCAACGATAGGCGCGGCTGCGGGCATGGTCGTGCGGCAGATAATCCCAGGCGGTGCCGCCGGGACTGTAATCTTCACGCACCGTGCCCCATTGCCGTTCCGAAAGATATGGCCCCCAGCGACGCCAGTTCTGCCGGCCGGCGCGGTCTTCGGCCAGCCGTTGCATTTCTGCGGCGATGGGTGTCGAAGGGCTCATGGTTACGGAATGCCTCCACTCATAAATATCTGACAGGTACACATTAATCGGGCTGATGAGGCATACAAGCAAATTGTGGCGAATGCGCAGGGCGTGAATGGCATCTCTGATGGGTGTCATTTCCCAGAGGCGTTGCAGGGAGGAATCGTTTCCACCCTCGTGGCCATTCCTCATTATGATTTTTACACTCGCGCTGAAATGGAGCCGGCGAAGGCATTTTGGAATTAACAGGCCGCTTCGGCGGGATAAAAACCACCCATATGGGTAGTGGATTACTTTGCGGGGGTGCTGTCATTATGCTTCCCATCAATCACTCATTTTTTGCCAAGGCAGGCTGTGGCTTTGCCTGTCTTGGTGAGCCGGCAAAATCCCAAACCAACATATAATGAAAAGAATCATCAGTCCTCTGCAATTGTCCGCGGTCACCTTGTGTGCCGGGATATTGGCTGCCCATGGGCAGGCTTCCGACACTTGGACCGGCCTTGGCACCGACGCCAACTGGAGCACGGCGGGCAACTGGTCGGCAGGTGCGCCCGTTACCGGGAACAGCCTGATCTTCACGGGCAGCTCCGGAACCACCGCAAACAACGATCTGGCCACCAATGCCTATACTTTTGGCGGCATTCTATTTGATATTAACGCCAGTGCCTTCACCTTGGGCGGGAATGATATTTACACCTCAGGCGTGATTGAAAACGACAGTGTGGGCAATGTTCAGACCATTGGCCAGAATCTGGTGCTGACCGGCCCGACCACCTTCAATCTGTCCAATTATGACATTACCATCGGTGGTGCCATCGCCGGGGTGGGACCGGTGGTGGTGACGGGCGGGAATGGGACCAATTATGAACTGACTTTTACCGGGGCTGCTTCCTATACGGGCAATACGATCATCAGCAATGCCACGTTGTACGCCAATAACATCAATGGCACCTACACCATGGCTGGCGGCGCGCTGGATCTGAATGTATTCAGTTATTTCTCCGGGCTGACCGCGCCATTCACCGCTGATTCCTACCTGGGTAACGAAGCCAGCCGGTTTGATTGCATCGGCCCCATCGGTTCAGCCGGTTTTAAGTGGACCAAGATTGGTGCCGGTGATTTCAACACCACTTACTACGCCACAAATCTTACCGTGGTGCAGGCCGGTTCGATCTATGTGGCGGAAGGCAAGCTGGGTGACGTGGCTAATAACCTCGCCTGGGACACCAATGAAATCGCCCAGTGGGGCGGTGCCGGTGTGCCCATCGAAGTTGCCAACGGCGCTGCGCTGGTGAAATGGGACGTTGGCACGGTGCCCAACCCCATCATTCTGGATGGTGGCAACGGCACGGGTGACAATAACGGAGCCCTTTACACCGCCCGGTTAAACGGCAGCAACCCGGCGGCGAACATTATTTTCCAAAACTCCATCACACTTTCCAACGACGCCACCATTGGTGTCCAATATGGTCAGATGATTGTTTCCGGCAATGTGGTTGGCCAGGGTGGCCTGACCAAGGTTGGCAACAATGTGCTGACGCTGAGTGGTACGAATAACTATGGCTACGATGGCAGTGGTACCGTCGTCAATGCCGGCACCCTGCAATTAGGTTCTTCCTATGCCCTGCCGAGCGGTAATACCAATGGCGCCCTGAGCTTGAATGCCAGCAAGTTGGACCTGAATGGCAACAACGCGACGATCAATTACATGTACGACGAAGAACAAAATCTCTCGACGATTGACAATTCTTCCGCCAGCCCGTCCGTCCTGAGTTTTTATGGTTCGGCCACTTTTGACGGTGCGGTCAAGAATAGCGGTGGCGGCCCGTTGAGCCTGGTTTATACCGGTACCGGCATCGCCCAATTCCTGGGGGTTAATTCCTATTCCGGCTCCAATGTGGTGACCGGTGGCAAAATGGATATTAACATTCCCACTGGCACCACCACTGGCGGCTTGCTGGCGGTGAGCGACGGGGCGGAATTTAGCATGCACTATCGCGTGGCGGGTTCCTCCTTGAAGGCCGCCGGTGCGACACTCGGTGCCGCGACCGGTTCCACCCTGGACATAGATTTCGGCAACTTCGGCAGCCCGGCGGTGGTGATCAATGCCACCAACGGTAGCGGCGTTCTCGCGGCCAACGGCGTCACGACCATCAATCTGGCCAACGTCAGCGGCATGGGGGTGGGCCAATTCCCGCTTATCAAATATCTTACCCATACCGGGAGCGGCAGTTTTGTGTTGGGCAGCATTCCGTCCACCATCACGGCGGTCATCGTCACGAACGTTGCCGGCAAGTCCATCGACCTTTCGGTGACCAGCGCTCAGGTCACCAAATGGGCTGGCAGCCTCACCAATAACAACTGGGATGTGAGTCTTACGAAAAACTGGATTTACGGTGCCAGTCCGGTCACCTATTCGGATGGCATCCAGGTGAATTTCGATGATACCGCGGTGACGAATAACATCAATGTCACCACCTCAGTCAATCCCAGCGGCATTTTGGTGAATTCCACCAAGAACTACACCTTTGCCGGCAACGGCTCGATCAACAGTGGCACCCTGACCAAAAATGGTTCCAGCATTTTGATTGTCGCCACGGCAAACAATTTTCCCAGTAGCACCGTCATCTCCGGGGGCACCCTGCAATTGGGCACCAACGGCACCACGGGCGATCTGGGTTCCGCCAACATTGACGACGAAGCCACGCTGTCCCTGACACGTTCGGACAACCTGACCTTTGCCAACCTCATTTCCGGGGCCGGGGTAGTTGCCCAAAACGATACCAACACGGTGACGATTTCCGCCGCCAACACTTATACCGGTGGCACGTTGGTAAATCAGGGCGTAGTCAAGCTGGGTGGCACCGCAGTGCTGGGTGCTCCAGCCACGGGAACACCCTTGGCGACCGTGAGTAGCGGTGGCGCACTGGACATTGCCGGCAACACGCCGAGTGTCACCAATGCGGTTGCCATCAGCGGCACCGGCAATGGCGTGGCTAATCAGGGCGCTTTGTTCAGCAGTGCAGGCTGGACCTATCTGGGCGGCACGGAATCCGGAGTCAATGGCCTGATTCTGAATGCGGATGCGACCATTGGTGATAATGGCGCCTGGATCGTCGTCGGCAAGAATGCCGTCAACGGCATCCAAGGAAATAATCACAACTTGGTGAAGGTTGGCACGGACACGGTGGCCATGGAAGCCCCGGCCTCCTCAGCCTTGGCCAGCATGACGGTAGCGAACGGTGGCCTGCTCCTCTACAACCAGTTGAACTGGTTCGGTTCGGCCGCCACGTTAATCATCAGCAACAATGCGAGCATTGACAGCTGGAACCCCGCCAATTGGAGTGGCATTACGGTGCCCAACAGCATCGTCATCGGTGCCGGTGGCGGTCGGATTGCGGATGACCATGGGCCGTACTATGGCCAGGCTAACGTGGATACCTATAACGGCAGTGTCACGTTGAACGGCAACCTGACCATCAATTGTTCAGCCTTCTACAAAGGGGCACCTAACAATGTTCTGACGCTGGGCAAAGTCACTCTTAATGGCGCCATTTCCGGCACCGGCGGCATTAATAATATCGGCGCAACCAACCCGGTGGTGCTCACCGGTGCCAATACATATTCCGGTGCCACGGTGGTCACCGCCGGCAACCTGCTCCTGTCCCCGGTGCAGCAGGGTGGGGGTGCCTATACCAATACGGATAGCGGCGTGCTCGACGTGCCGGCGCAAAATGGTTATACAACCCTGCCGATGTCCACGCTGGCTCTTGGCTCCACCTATGGTTCCACGCTGGTCCTGAGCCGTTTGACCGCTTTCAGCACCACCAAGGCGCCGATTACCGCCACCAATCTCGTTCTCAACGGGACGAACGCGGTGATTCTTCCCGGGCTGGCGACCACGCTCTCTGGCGAATATCCGCTGATCAAATACACCACCATCACCGGTACGCCCAACTTCGTCGTTGGTGGCGCGGTGCGCGGAGTTCCGGCCTACCTCACGAACAACACGGTCAATGGCTCCATTGACCTCGTGGTTCCCGGCGGCAGTCCGGTGACCTGGGTGGGCAATGTGAATAGCGGATGGGATGTCACCACGTCCAACTTCAAATATCAGGGTGCCAGTACAGTTTACCAGCAGAACGGTGCCTTGGGAGATGCTGTGACGTTTGATGATTCCACCACGGTCACCAATGTCACGCTGACCACGAATCTCGCGCCGACGATGACCATCGTGAACACCACGAACAATTATGTGTTCTTTGGTACGAACTTGGTCGGGACTTCCACGCTGGTCAAGAACGGCACCGGCATCCTGACCTTGAGCAACCTCAACAATTCCTTCACGGGCGGCAGTCTGGTCAGCGCCGGCACCCTGCGGTTAGGTCTGGGGCTCAATAACCTCAACAGTACGGTCACCGTTCTGCCGGGCGCCACCTTTGATATGACCAGCAATAACGTTACGGCCATGACCCTTAATGTCAGCGGGGCGGGCGTAAACGGTGCTGGTGCTTTTGTGGCCAACTATGCCGGCAGCGCTTCGGCCCTGGGACCGAGCATCATCAATCAGAATGGCAACCTGACCATTGGCGGCAACAACCGCTGGGATTTGCGCAACGGTTCCAAACAGTGGAACGTCAGCTCCAACGGGTACACCCTGACCAAGGTCGGTGCTGGCTACGTTGGTTTGGTCGCGGCTGCCGTCAGTACCAACCTGGGTGACATCACGATTCTGGGCGGCACGCTCAGCTACCAAACCACCACGGCTGGGTTGGGAAATACCAATAACACCATCTACGTGGGCGGCAGCGGTACGCTGAGCATGTATGCTGCCACGGTTCCCCTGACGAAGAGCGTCGTTTGCAGCAACGGCGCCAGCATCCAGGTGGAAAGCGGCAATACGGTAGGTCAAAACGTGTACGCCGGACCGGTCAACCTCCTGAGTGGCACCACAACCATCAAGGGCAATTACTACAATGGTGTGTATTTTAGCAACAACATCAGCGGTGCCGGGTCATTGAGCCTGCAATATCAGACCTATGTGTATCTGGCGGCCTCTAACTCCTTCACGGGCACGCTGACGGTGCCGGACTGCGGCGCGGCCAATGGCGGTTTGGGTACCCGGTTGTCATTGATCGGTAACGGCTCTGTTTCCAAGGCTTCGCAGATCGTTATGCAAGGTATCACCTCCAGCCAGGCTTATCCCGGGTTCATTGATGTCAGCGGTCGCGTTGACAGCACGCTGACGCTGGCGACCAACCAGACGCTGCGCGGCGATAACGGTTCGTTCATCCGCGGCAACGTGGTGGCTGCGCTCGGCTCGGCAATTTCGCCTGGCGGCATCAGCACCAATTACCAGTACATGAGCGTCAGCAACTCGCTGACTTTCCAAGCGGGCAGCACGAACTTCATGGATATATTCAAGGCCGGTACGCTGGTTACCAACGACCTGCTGCTGGTCACCGGGGCATTGACCAATAATGGAGCGGTGCTACAGATCGGCACGAATGGAGCCGTCACTCCGTTGGTTGCCGGGGATACGTTCAAACTGTTTAATGCCGGCACTTATGTGGGCACATTTGCCACCGTCACCCCCGGTCCCGGACCTGGTCTGGTTTGGGATGCCAGTCAGCTTTCGGTGAATGGTACCCTCTCGGTCAAAGCCAATCCGCTGCCCGCCACCGGCACCAATATGACGTTCAGCGTCAGTGGTGGCTCGCTGACGCTTGGCTGGCCCACCAACTACATTGGCTGGCTGCTGCAATCGAACTCGGTTAACCTGGCGGTAACCAATTACTGGTTCACGGTGCCGGGTTCCGCCAGCACCAACCGCGAAGTGATCACGCTGGATCCAACCAAGCCCCAGGTGTTCTATCGCATGGTGCATCCGTGAGGGCTCGGTGAAGATAACGTGACGACCGCTCCGGCGGCGGCTGTCACTAACCAAGCCGAATTTGGGGTAGCGGGGACGGCCATGGGTGGCCGTCCCCTTTTTATACCGGTCAACAAACATATATTGAAATGCGGATCTTTAATCATACCTTCCGGGTTGTTATTGGCGCAATTTATCTGGCCAGACTGGCCAGCTCGGCAATGGCCAGCGACAACGTGCTGATCTATTCGGATCAGCTCAACAACGGTTGGGGCGACTGGGGGTGGGTGACCCATTACAACACCAACTCGCCCGTTCACTCCGGCAGCAATGCCATGGTGTTCGCCGCCACCGGCGGCTATCAGGCCTGGTGGCTGAAGCATGACCCGATCAATACTTCCCTTTATACGAACCTTTCGCTGTGGGTGAATGGCGGAGCCATCGGCGGACAATATTTTGGCATCAATGCCGAGCAGAATGGCAGCGAGCTTAACCGGGTTTCGTTGGCCGCTCCCACCAATGGCTGGCAGCAGTATGTCATCCCGCTGGCTTCCTTGGGCGTGGCCAACATCACGAATCTCACCGGATTCCAGATTTGGAATGGCGGCACGTTGCAGTCCAATTTTTACATTGATGACATTTCGCTGGTGGCCAATCCCGCGCCAGCGTTGGTGCATGTCAGCCTGCTGGCCACGCAAGTGGTCCGCACGGTGGATGCCAAGGTTTTCGGCATCAATCAGGTCGCTTGGGACGGCAACGTCTTTACCCCCACGAGCGTGGGCATTATGAATGACCTCGGCAATCCCTGTCTGCGCTGGCCGGGCGGCAGTTGGGGCGACGATTATCATTGGACGAATGAATATCGGGGCTGGGGTTCCTATTCGAGTGACTTCATCAAACTGGCGACCAACACGCACGCGCAGGCCTTCATCATCTGCAACTATGGCAGCAGTGATGCGAGCGAAGCGGCGTTCGGCGTGCGCATGTTTAATGTCACGAACCATTGCAATTTTAAATACTGGGAGATCGGCAACGAAGTCGGCGGCAGTTGGGAGGAGGATAATAACACCAATGCGCCTTGGCAGCCGCACGATCCCTGGACGTACGCCATGCGCTTCACCAATTACTATGCGCAGATGAAGGCGGCGGACCCCACCATCAAAATTGGCGCGGTGGCCGATATCACCGAAGACGGCACGTCAAACTATACAAATCATCCGGTGGTGAACCCGCGCACTGGCTTGACCCACAACGGCTGGACCCCCGTGATGCTGACCTACCTGCGCAGCAATAACGTTACGCCGGATTTTCTCATCGAACACAAATATGCGCCGTCCGACGGAGACACGTACAATCTGCTCTGGTCAGCAACTTGGGCCGCCGATGCCGCCAGCCTGCGCCAGATGGTGAGTGATTATCTGGGAGCCGCCGGGACCAATGTGACCCTTGAAAGCACGGAGAACGGCTGCGGTGGTGACCGGCAGCGCGTCAGCTTGGTGGGCGGATTATTCTATGCGGACACCATTGGTCAGGTCATGCAAACCGAGATCAATTCACGGCTGTGGTGGGATACCCGGAACGGCGGGGGCGATATCACCAATTCCGATCCGGCATTGTATGGGTGGCGGACCAATGCCGACGGCTATTACGCCTATGATGAAGGGATCGTCTATAATTTGGGCGCGGCGACCAACCGCTATCCGGAATATTATATCGGAAAAATGCTGACTCATTTTGCGGGCGGCGGCGACACGGTGGTCTCGGCCGCCACGGACTATCCTTTGCTCGCCGCCTATGCGGTCAAACGCACCAACGGCACATTCAGCCTGCTGGTCCTCAACAAAAGTTCGTCTTCCAACCTGACCACCGCAGTGAATTTCAGCGGCTACGTGCCTGCGACCAATGCATCGGTTTACAGTTACGGCATTCCGCAGGATTCGGCCGCGCGAACCGGCATCGGGTTGGCGGATGTCTGGCAAACCAATTTCCCGGCGGCGGGAATCAAGTTTACCAACACCTTTGCGCCTTATTCAGCCTCGGTGTTGGTTTTCAGTCCGGCGCCGCCTCCCCAACTGGGGTGGTTGCCCGCGACCAAGGGAAACATCGTCTTTCAATTGCAAGGTCAGGCGGGCGCGACCTACCTTCTGCAAACCACGACGAATCTGGCGGCTGGCTGGAGTCCGTATGCCACCAATACCCTCGCCGGCTCTACCCGGAACTTTACGAATCCCCTCGCCGGCAGCCGGAAATTCTGGCGTGCGGTTTGGCAGCCCTGATTATTCAGGCAGAAATTCTGCCAGTGCGTAGATCAGCGCCGTATTCCAGTTGATGGCGATTTCATTGCGGGTGAAGTCGGCCTGCGAATCCGCCCAGTCCCGGGCACCCGGCTGCGGACCGCCCACCAGCCGGCCGGGGCAGGGGACGCCCAAATCCAGCGAGGCCGAGAGGCGGTCGTGCGGGTGCAGCGGCGGCTCGAAACCGACGCCAGTGACAAACGAGCGGCCAAAATAATTTCGGCCCAGCAGATAGTTCAGGGCCCCCAATGCGGTGGTCCGGTATTTAGGGTTTGCCGAAATTTTTTCCGCCGCGTGTAACAGCGCCGTCTGGCGCGCCACCGTGCCGTTGCACCCCCAGAAATATTTGGTTCCCAACGGCCGGGCATAGCCCTCGGCGGTGGCGTTGGCCACCACTTCATCCGCCGCGTCCTGCAATGCCTGCGACACTGACCGGACCAGACCGGGATCCCGGCCGGGGTGGTGAGAACTCAAATAGGTGAACATGGCCAGGTCACGCACATCGCCGTAATCAAATTCGGGTGCGACCGGCTGATCCAGATTTTGTGCGACGGTTTCGAAGTCATGCAGATAGTTGGTGTGCCCGGTGGATTCCCACAATTCCGCCGCCGCCCAAAGCCGGCCCGATTCACTGCGAATCTGGTAGATGCCGGTGGAGAATGGCTGACGGTCGGTCGGCTGTCGGCCCGGGTGTTGAGCCAGGAAGGCATAACTCAATTGGGCCGCCTGGAGACAGCGGTCGGCAAACGCGGCATCAAACGGCCGGTAATCCCGCGCAGCCTGGGCCAGCATCGCCGCCGTGAGTGCCGTGGCGGCACTGCTCCACGAGGAAAAATATCGTGGCTCCACCTCATCTTCCGGCATTTCAAACCGGTCGAATTTTCGCGCCGAAACCATGTGATACACCGAACCGTCGGCCGCCTGCATTTTCAGCAGCCAGTCCAGCTCCCATTTCACCTCTCGCAGGTAATCGGGCACGGCATTGGTCTCTGGCGGCAGTTGCAGTTTCAACGATTTCAGCGCACCGCTGAAATCCTCCCAGGCCCGCAGCATTACGCCCACGCTCACCCCGGCATTGACGACGTATTTGTTAAAATCACCGGCGTCATGCCAGCCGCCGGTGGCATCGTGAAAGCCCTTACCGCCGGTAAAATCGAGCCCGGCATCGTTGGTGTGGCAGGCGTCGTGGGCAAAGGTCCGGCCTTCGCAGGTCGCCGATACCGCCGTGCCGCAGCGCCAGAGATACATGCCCAGCATGGCCGTCCGGTAGGTGCTGGTGAAGGCTCCTGGATGGATGGTGAACGGCGCGGATTCTCCCACACCCGGCACTCGCAACGTGAACTCGCCTGATTCACGCACGCTGGAAAAATCCGCCGTGAACAGGTTTTCCGCGGTGTCACTGTTCCAGTTCGGCCCGCTGACTGTCCCGCTGAATAACACCGTCCCGTTCCGGCTGCGGACCAGTTGAAAGTTGGTGCATGCCATGGCAATGGTGGCCTGCTTGGGCAGTTCCGGCAAAAAACCCACTGTGTTGAGGCGAATGGGGTTTATCACCTCGGCCGCAGGGGTCTGTGCCGGCCAACTCAGGACGGCCATGCCTGCCAGCACGATGAGCCACCTGATTGGTCTGACGATCGGTTTCATGCCCGATGCTTGTTGGGTGGCCATCATTCCAGATGCACAATGCCATGACGGATGGCATTGATGGCCGCCTCGGTGCGATCCTGCACGGCCAGCTTCGTAAAGAGCGCCTTGAGGTGGAACTTCACCGTGTCTTCCGAGATGAACAGGGCGCTGCTGATTTCCTTGTTGCTGCGGCCTTTGACAATGAGCTGGAGCACTTGCATTTCCCGGTCGGACAGGTCTTCCCGGCGGGCGCGTTCATCCAGCCGGCTGAGCACGCCCGGCGGCAGTTTATGCCGGCTCAGATAAACTTCCCGGATGGTCGCAATCAGCTGGTCCCGGGGCATATCTTTGAGCAGATAGGATTTTGCTCCGGCCTGGATGGCGCGATAAATGTCCTCGTCGAGATCATAGGTGGTGACCACAATGATTTTGGCGGCGGGAAATTCCTGCAGCAGTCGCAGGATGGTTTCCACCCCGCCCAGCCCGGGCATCCGCAAATCCATCAGCACCACGTCCGGCTTTTTTTGCCGGAACAGTTCGATGGCCGAGAGGCCATCACCCGCCTCGGCCACCACCGTGATGTCCGGCTGGCTTTCGACCAGGGCCACGAGGCCCATCCGGAAGGTCGGGTGATCGTCTGCCACCAACAATTTGATCTGGTCTTTGGCTTTCATACTTCAAGCTGTGTCAATAAATCGGAATCCGGATTTTTACCACGGTGCCCTGGCCAGCCGAACTCTCCACGTCCAGTTTGCCCCCCATTTGGGCGGTGCGTTCCCGCAGGCCGATCATGCCGAAATGGCCGCCGACGGAGGCGCGCGTCGGGTCAAAACCGCTGCCATCATCCCGCACGGTGAGGCAGACATCCGCGTCCGAGAACTCCATGGTCACGGCGATATTTTTGGCCCGCGCATGTTTGACCGCGTTCGTGATGGCTTCCTGGCCGACCCGCAGGAGATTGTTTTCAATCGCCGGTGCCAGCCGGCGGACGGAGCCCGTAGTGGCAAACTGGCGCTGGATGGCGGTGTCGTCCACCAGTTGTTCCAGAATTCCCTGCAAGGCGGCGACCAGATCAGAGTTTTCCAGCACTTGCGAACGCATGTTCCAGATGGAATTGCGGGCCTCGCCGAGGCTTTGCCGGGCCGTCTGGTGGGCGATGTCCAGATGCTTGGCGACCTTTTCCGGCTCGCTGCCCAGCTTTTCCTTAACCATTTCCAGATGCATGCTGATGGCACCCAGCCCCTGCGCCAAGGTGTCATGGATTTCCCGGGCAATGCGGTTGCGCTCAGCGAACATGGCGGTGAACTCGGCCTCGGCGGTGGCGCGGCGCAGAGCCTGTTCCCGGAGTCGTTGGCGCGCAATCCAGGAAATGGCCGCCGCGATGAGCAGGGAGATGCCGGTGACAATCAGCAGTAAAATCAGGATGCGTCCCGTGGTCCACCAGGGCGGCTGTTGCAACACCACCAGATCGGCGGGTGAACGCAGCAGCAGTTGAAATTCCCGCGCCGTCTGCGGCCCGCCGCCGCCGATGAAGGTGGCCGCATCGGCGGTGGCATGGCAGATGCCCGTCAGTTGGATCAGGCTGCCGGTCTGCCAGTCATCCGGCAATGAACCGGTCCGGGGCAGGCTGGCGAGCAGCGTGTTGCCCTGCCAGTTGAAGGTCAGCATCCAGCCATTGAACGAACGCGTAATGTCCGTCAAAATGGCCGACAAACGGATCAGGTCGGCATCATGCTCAAGCGCGGTGAGCTTGCTGGTGACCTTCACCGGAACCGGGGTATTGGTGGCGGGTCCGGCGACGCGAAAGGTGCTGTCTTCCAGAATCGGGCTGAAGTCGCCATTGGCCGGAAACCCCGCCACTTCCACCAGTTCGCCGGGAGTCAGGGCATTCGTCGCCGGGCTTTGCACCCGCAATCCGTGTCCATGATAGTTCAGCCAGAGCGTTTGGCCCGGAATCTGGTGCAAAACAGTGCCCAGCACCCGCACCCGGTGCCGGTGGGTATCCTCGGGGGTAAACCGGAGAATGCTTTCGGGTTCGCGCAACGGCGTGGTAAACGGGCTGGCCGGGGGCGGCTTCACGACCTCCAGATATTTTTCACCCGGTGCCATCAACAGCGGATTCAATATCTGGCCGCTCCGGTTGAACTGGTAAAAACAGATGCCGGTCAGCCGGACTTCGGCGTCCACCAGGCCCAAGGCATTGGTCGGGCCAAAATATTGCACCGGCAGACGCATGCCACCCACGGCCAGCGTCATTTTGAATTCATACCGCTGCACCATCCGGCATTCGCGCACAATGCCATTCACCTGCACCCATTGGGCATCCAGGGCGCCGCTGGCCAGACTGTCCACGGTGGCCACGCGCGGTTCGGGAATGGGCGCCTCCGCCACCTTGGCGATCTTATCGGGCCAGACCACCGGGGCAAATTCACCCGGATCGCTGACTCCCTCCACGGCGATCAAATCCCCGCGCTTGAGCCATGAATAATCATTTGTGCCACTGTATAAAAAAATTCCCGCCGTGGCATCCTGCACCACCACCCCGGTCTTGCCTTCGCCGGTGACGACGCCCTGGAACCGGACCGGCAGCCGTTGCAGGGCATCTTTTGAGCTCAAGGCCCGGACCTGGGCGGCATTGGTCAGTACCATACTGCCGGCCCTGGCCCGACCGCCGGTCAGTATTATTGTCAGCACGACGGCCCAGAACATGGCTTGGCTGGCGCGCAGGCAAATGTGGGCGCCAGCCGGGGGCCGTGAGCTGATTGGGGTCATGCAGGGCAATTTTGTCGCCGATGGTGGAAACAAGTCAACCTCTGCATGATAAACTACCCAAAAGAGTAGTTTGGCCAAAGGCTCTGGTATTTTGCCAAATGGCGAACTACCTTTTCGGGTAGGCGACACCGGGTTATGCATCCATTAAAATGTTCACATTGCCCTCGAAATGAAGCCGCTTGATTATAAAAAACCGTCGTTGTCTCCGGAGCGACGCGTGCGTGATTTGCTCGCCCGGATGACGGTGGAGGAAAAAGCGGCCCAAATGATGTGCGTCTGGCAGGAAAAATCCGCCAAACTGGTGGATGCCCGTGGCAATTTTGACTTCGCCAAGGCGAAGGCTGCCTTCAAAAACGGGCATGGCCTCGGCCAGGTTGGCCGTCCCAGCGATGCCGGGAGCAAACCCACTGATGCCGGCATTGGCAAAAATCCCCGCGCAACGGCGGAACTGACCAACGCCATCCAGAAATTTTTTATCGAGCATTCGCGGCTGGGGATACCGGTTATCTTTCACGAAGAATGCCTGCACGGTCACGCCGCCATCGGTGCCACGAGTTTTCCCCAGCCGATTGCCCTCGGCGGCACCTTTGACCCCGGGTTGGTGGAGTCCCTTTATGCCATGGCGGCCGCGGAAACCCGCGTGCGCGGCGCCCATCAGGCGCTGACCCCCGTGGTGGATGTGGCCCGCGATCCCCGTTGGGGTCGGGTCGAGGAAACCTTTGGCGAAGATCCGTTTCTGGTTTCGCAATTGGGCCAGGCCGCCGTGCGCGGTTTTCAGGGCGACGCCACGTTTCGGGGTAAACCCAAACTCATCGCCACCCTCAAACACTTTGCCGCGCACGGCCAGCCGGAATCCGGGCAGAACTGCGCGCCAGTCAATGTGTCGGAACGCCTGTTGCGGGAGACCTTCTTGCAGCCATTCCAGGACTGTATCAAGAAAGCCGGAGCCATCAGCGTCATGGCCAGTTACAATGAGATTGACGGCGTGCCGTCGCACGCCAGCGAATGGCTGCTGCGCAAAGTCTTGCGGCAGGAATGGGGTTTTAAGGGCTTTGTCGTCTCCGATTACTATGCCATCTGGGAATTGCATCACCGCCCGGATACCCACGGCCACTTTGTTGCCGCCGATAAAAAACAGGCGGCGGCGCTCGCGGTGAAGGCCGGGGTGAACATTGAGTTGCCGGACCCCGACTGCTATCTGCATTTGGTTGAATTGGTTCGTAAAAAAGTTTTGCGCGAATCGCAGCTCGATGAACTCATCAAGCCGATGTTGCTGTGGAAGTTCAAACTGGGATTGTTTGATGCGCCCTATGCTGATCCGGCCGAGGCGGAACGTCTCGTCGGTTGCACGGAGCACGCCCGACTCGCCCACCGGGCCGCCCGCGAGGCAATCACACTGCTCAAAAACGAGCAGGATCTCCTGCCGCTGAATCCCCAGAAGCTCAAAACCATCGCCGTGATCGGCCCGAATGCCCATCGCGGCCTGCTCGGCGGATACAGCGGCGTGCCGCCGCATCAGGTGACGGTGCTGGATGGCATTCGTGCCCGGGCGGCCCAAGGTGTCAACGTGCTCCATGCCGAGGGCTGCAAAATCACCGTGGGCGGATCTTGGAATCAGGATGCTGTCACCCCCTCCGATCCGGTGGAAGATGCCCGGCAAATTGCCGAAGCTGTCCAGGTGGCGCAGTCGGCGGATGTCATCATTTTGGCCATCGGCGGCAATGAACAAACCGAACGGGAAGCCTGGGCGCGCAGCCACATGGGCGATCGCACGAGCCTCGACCTGTTCGGCCGCCAGGAGGATCTGGTCAAAGCCATGGTTGCCACCGGCAAACCCGTGGTCGCCCTGATCTTCAACGGTCGGCCTATCTCCGTCAATTACGTCGCACAGAATGTTCCGGCCATTCTTGAGTGCTGGTACCTTGGCCAGGAAACCGGCCATGCGGTAGCCGAGGTTTTGTTTGGCGATCATAATCCCGGCGGCAAATTACCCATTTCCATTCCGCGTTCCGTTGGTCAACTGCCGATTTTCTACAATCACAAACCCTCGGCGCGGCGCGGTTATCTCCTTGATGAAGTTTCGCCCTTGTATCCGTTTGGTTATGGGTTGAGTTATACCCGGTTTGCCTTTAAGAACCTGCGGCTGTCCCGGAAAAAAATTCCCCAGCACGGCCGTACCCAAGCACTGATTGAGGTGACCAATACAGGTAAACGTACCGGCACGGAAGTTGTTCAACTGTACATTCGCGACACGGTGAGTTCCGTCACCCGGCCGGTGAAAGAACTTAAAGCGTTTCAGAAAATCACCCTGGCACCCGGTGAAACTCGCACCGTTGCTTTGGATATCACCTCGGAATCTCTGGCCTTCTGGGACGTAAATATGAAATACGTCGTGGAGCCGGGTGAATTTGAAATCATGGCCGGCAACTCTTCCCGCGACGCCGACCTCAGCAAGATAACCCTGACCGTGACCGGCCGATGAAACGGCCTGGCCAAATCGCAGCGGAGCGGATTACCGGATTTAAAACCGGGGCAGGGGATATGAACTGCCGATGCGCCTAAACCGATGAGCTCCTCCTCACATAAACTTTCCTTCGGGGAAAAGGCCGGTTACAGCGCGGCCGATGCGGCGGCCAACTTCGTCTTCATGACGATGATCCTGTTCCAGACGAATTTTTATACGGATGTCTTTGGGATTAGCGCCGGCGCGGCAGCCACCATTCTGATGGCCGCACGGTTGTGGGATGCCTTTGCCGACCCCATCGTCGGCCTGCTCGCTGATCGCACCGATACCCGGTGGGGCAAATTTCGTCCGTGGGTATTGTTTACCACGCTACCCTGGTGTTTCTTCATGGTCCTGGCCTACACCACGCCCAAAGGCTGGAGTGGTGTGGCGATGATTGCTTACGCCGCCGTCACCAACATCCTGCTGATGACCATCTACTCGATGAACAACATGCCGTATTCCGCGCTGGGTGGCGTGATGACCGGCGATGTGAACGAACGGGCCAAGCTGAACTCCTACCGGTTTATCGCGGTGAACGCCGCGCAATTCATCGTGGGCGGATTGACCCTGCCGCTCGTGGCCAAATTTGCGGTCGGTTCCGACCGCCAGCATGGCTGGCAGGCCACCATGATGATCTGGGCCGCCGTTTGTTTGGTGCTCTTCCTGATCACCTTTGCCACCACGCGCGAACGGGTCCGTTCGGTGACCGCCCAGAAATCCACTCCCAAAGCGGATTTTGGCGACCTCATCAAAAACGGACCCTGGCTGGTGATGGTGTTCATGACCCTGGTCCATTTTGCGATCCTCTCCTTCCGGGGCGGGGCGCTTTACAATTACTACCATCATTACGCCGACCCGGCCTCACTGTTTGATTTTCTGCAAAAGCTGGGTCTGACCGCTCCGGCGCTGGCTCCCGGCGCGCCCGTCCCCGGCGGGGTGCTGGAATGGCTCGGATATATCGTTCATGGCGATCGTTTGCATCTGGCTGACTCCAATGTCGCGGATTTGGCCAACAGTATCATCAACATGTTGGGCACCCTCGTGACGATCACGGTAATTTTACTCTCGGCGCCACTGGCCCGGAAATTCGGCAAGAAAGCGGTGGCGGTTATGGGCTTCGCCTTTTCAGCCCTCGGCACGTTTGCTTTCTACCTGTTGAAACCCACGGATGTCACCGGCATGGTCTTACTCACGGTACTTATTGCCATTTGCTATGCGCCGACCATTCCGCTGATCTGGGCCATCTATGCGGATGTGGCGGATTATTCCGAATGGAAGACCGGCCGGCGTTTCACCGGCATTGTGTTTGCCACGATTGGCTTCGCCCTCAAGAGCGGGCTGGCCCTCGGATCCTCATCGTTTCTCTGGATCATGGTGGGAGTTTTTAATTACGACCCGAAGCAGCCACCCGTCGGGACCACGCTCGAAGGGTATCGCTTTTGCAGCACCATCGTGGTCGGTTTGATGTTTGCCGCCTGCACCGTGTTGCTGCTGAATTACAAGTTGAACAAGCGGGTCACCCTCCAAATGGCGGGTGAACTGGCGGCGCGCCGCGAAAAAATTTGCCCCTAGGAGACTCCATGAAATTTAATCTTTTTACACATCCGCCCGCCCGCCGCCCGTTGGGCTGGCTGTCGGGGCTGGCTGCCGCCCTCGTGGTGGTAGTCTCCGCTGCCGCCGTTCCGTCACCGGTGCCGGCTTTGAAAGACGTTTTTAAAAATGACTTCTATATCGGGGCGGCGTTGAATGAATCCCAGTTTTATGAGACGGATCAGACAGAAACGGCCCTGGTCAAAACGCATTTCAATTCCATCACGCCCGAAAACGATTTGAAATGGGAGCAGATCCATCCCACCCCCGGGCATTTTGATTTTGAAGATGCGGACCGCTACGTGGCTTTTGGGGAATCCAACAAGATGTTCATCATCGGCCACACGCTGGTCTGGCACAGCCAGACGCCGGCCTGGGTCTTTGCAGGTGAAAACGGCAAACCCCTGACGCGCGAAGTGCTGCTGGCCCGCATGCACGAACATATATCCACCATTGTGGGCCGTTACCGGGGCCGCATCAAAGGCTGGGACGTGGTAAATGAGGTGATTGATGAAGACGGTTCGCTGCGTAAAACCCCGTGGCTGCGCATCATTGGCGAGGACTATCTCGTCAAAGCGTTCCAGTTTGCGCATGAGGCCGATCCGCAGGCGGAACTCTATTACAATGATTATGGGCTGGAAAATCCCGCCAAGCGGGCGGGGTCGATCGCCATGATCAAAAAACTCCGGGCGGCCGGCGTCCAACTTTCCGGAGTCGGCCTGCAAGGTCATTACAAATTGCAAATCCCGACGCCGTCGGAGGTGGACGATACCATAGTGGATTTTGCGGATCTTGGCCTGAAAGTGTCCTTTACCGAGCTGGATGTGGATTTGCTTCCCGGCCCGAGGAATTCCTTGAATGCCGATGTTGGTACCCGCTATGAGGCGGAAAAGCGGCTGAATCCGTTTCCCAAAGAGCTGCCGCTGGCCGAGCAGCAGAAACTGGCCGCGCGTTATGCCGAACTGTTTACGGTGTTCCTGAAGCATCGCGGCGAAATCAAGCGCGTCACCTTGTGGGGTGTCACCGATGCTGATTCCTGGCTCAATGACTGGCCGGTGGCAGGGCGCACCAGCTACCCGTTGTTGTTTGACCGGGCCGGCAAACCCAAGCTGGCATTTATGAGCGTGGTGGCTGTGGCCCAAAAAAATCCTTCGGCGGGCCTGAATCATTCTTCAGGCACCAGGACTGCGACTGGTTTGGCGGATGCCGCCATGATCACCCCATAGCCACCGAGTATTTGCCTGCTCTCTGCGTCCAATTATGAATCGTATCATTTCCTGTTTATCCCTCTCACTGGCGATCGGTTTACTGCCGTCAGCCCGGGCGCTGGAGCTTCCGGTTGGTTCCGGCCAATTCGCCGGCACCATGGATTCCCTCACGAACTATGCCTGCCCGGAGTGGTTTCGCGATGCCAAGTTTGGCATCTGGGCGCATTGGGGACCGCAATCTGTCCCGATGGAAGGCGACTGGTATGCCCGCAAAATGTATCAGCAGGGTTCGGACGATTATCGCGACCACCTGGCCCGCTTTGGTCACCCTTCCACCAACGGGTACAAGGACATCATTCCGCTTTGGAAAGCGGAAAAATGGGAACCCGAGCGGCTCATGGAACTCTACAAGCAGGCGGGGGCCAAATATTTTGTCAGCATGGGCACCCACCATGACAATTTTTTCCTATGGCATTCCCAGTTGCACCGCTGGAACGCCTTCAACATGGGACCGCACCGCGACGTGGTGGGCGAGTGGCAGCAGGCGGCGTTGAAAAATGGTCTGCACTTCGGGGTGTCCGAACATCTCGGGGCCAGCTTCACCTGGTTTCAGGATGCCCACAAGTCCGACGCGACGGGTACGCTTGCCGGGGTGCCGTATGACGGTTCCAATTCCAATGACTGGGACCTCTACCATTTTCCCGCCGAGCCCGGCGACACCGGCTGGTATTCGAACAACCCCCGCTGGCAGCAGGAATGGTTCAATGAGATTACGGAGTTGGTGGACAATTATCATCCCGACCTGCTTTACAGCGACGGCGGCATTCCCTTTGGCAATGAAGTGGGACTGAGTATGGTCGCGCATTATTACAACGACAATGCCGCGCGGCATGGCGGCAAAGCCGAGGCCGTTTACAATTGCAAACAGGTTTCCGGCGGCCGCTGGGTGCAGGATTATGAACGTGGCGTTAACGGCGGCATCAATCCCGACCCCTGGCAGACCGACACCTCCATCGGCGACTGGTTTTACAACAAGCACTGGCAGTACCAGCCCTTGAAATGGACCGTCACCATGCTGGTGGACATCGTCAGCAAGAATGGGAACCTTTTGCTCAACGTCGTCCAGCGGCCCGATGGTTCGCTCGATCCCGAGGTGGAAGGCATGTTGCATCAACTCGCCGGTTGGACGGCGGTGAATGGTGAGGCCATCTTCGGCACGCGTCCCTGGCAGCTTTACGGCGAGGGCGCGGTGCGCGCGACCGGCGGCGCCTTCAAGGAGAACTTCAAATACACGGCCAAAGACATCCGGTTCACCACCAAGGGTGACACGCTTTATGCCATTGCCCTCGGCTGGCCGGATCAGAACCGGATGACCATCCGGGCGCTGGCCGCCACGGATGATTCGGAACAAAACCGGATTCAACGCGTGGAGTTGCTGGGGCATAATGGCGCATTGACCTTCGAGCAAACCACCAACGGGCTCAGCGTGGAATTGCCCGCCGGTTCGCCGGATGCCCTGACGTGCGCGTTGCGCATTACTGGCAGCAAGCTGAAACCGGTTATCCTCCCGGCGCCTTCTGCCTTGGTCACGCCCGATGCCCATGGGGGCCTGAACTTTAATGCCGAAGACGCCGCCCTCCACGGCCAGCAGCTTCAGGTGGAAGAACGCGGCGGCAAGCAAAACATCGGATTCTGGGACAAGGCGGATGAATGGATTTCGTGGGATGCGCGGGGCGCCAAGCCCGGCAAATATCAGGTCACCGGCAGCATCGCCGCCGGTGCCGGGGGCACCGAACTGGCCGTGGAAGCCACCGGGCAAACACTGACGGCCAAAGTGGCAGGAACCGCCGGATGGGATGATTTTGCCGCGACAGATTTGGGAGTGGTGGACATCGGATCAAACGGGACGTTTACTTTGAAAGTTCGGGCCAAGGATGCTGCGAGTTGGCGGGCGATCAATCTGCGTTCGCTGTCCCTGGTGCCTGTTTCACCTTGAGCGGCAAGACCGCAGGGTTGACGGCGATGGTGGGTTGCATGTGTCCAAAGGGAAATTTGTAAATGCCATGAAACGTTCGATCTGTCTGCTGTTGGCAATTGCTTGGTTTGTTGTTTCGACGTCGGCAGATTCTGTCGTGTCTGCCTCCGGTTTTGCCGGCCTGCGTAATCCCGTCTGGAGCGCGCCTGACAACCTGCGTGATCCGTCGGTGTTGAAAACCACCAACGGCTACTACCTGTTTTATTCGCGTTTCTCCGCCGCCCAAAGCGAGTGGGGTAA
>CAIJGS010000049.1 GCA_903820285.1 uncultured Verrucomicrobia subdivision 3 bacterium
AAACTCGTAGCGCAGGCTTTCCAGCCTGCGAGTTAGGGCGACTTTCCAGTCGCCCGGTTTTGGGAACACGGGACTGGAAAGTCCCGTGAACCCGCAGACAAGAATGTCTGCGCTACGTCGCTTGCGACAATTCATCTGGCCGCGTCACATTCTGGTTCATGACTTTCAACTTCGGTTTTCGGGTTTAAAGCGAACAAAAAAGCCTCTCCCATCAGGAGAGGCTTTTTCGTGCCATAAGAACGAGGAAGTTTACTTGCCTGAAACTTCCGCCAGTTGCACTGGTTTATAGCCGCCCCGGGATTTGAAATACAGCAGCAGCCCGAGGTACGCGACCAGGGTGCCGATGGGGAACAGCGCCATCTTGCCCAGCGCGCTGAACTGGCCGGTCGTGGTGGCCGTCTTGAGCGAGTCTTGCGCGGCGGGATCGGTGATGGCGGCGCTCTTGACCGGGTCAATCGCCTGGTAGGCGCCGAGCAGATAATTCTTTTCCACCGTCACGGTTTGGTACAAGCCCGGGTTGGCCGTGGCCAGTTGCTGGGTGGCGGAGGATTCCTGCAAATAGCCGATGAACGGCGCACCGAGAATGCCGACCGCCAACATGCCGATGCCGCCAACGGCGTTCAGCGTGAGCGCGCCGCCTTTGGGACATTGTTCCGAGGTCAGGCCCAGGATGGTCGGCCAGAAGAAGGTCTTGCCCACACCGTAGAGGGTAGCGGCGGCAAAGATGGTGTACATGCCCGCACCACTGGTCTTGGAGAGCGCGGCGAGGCCGATGGCCGCAATCGCGGAGCAAGTGGTGAGCAGGCCCAGCGGCGAAAGCTTATGGACGAGCGGTCCGGCAAAGAACCGCAGTACCACCATGATGGCCGAGGTATAAACCAGCACCCACGCGGGATTATGACCGGCAGCTTCCATGGGCGTAGACATGAGCGAAGTAATCCAGCCATCCGTGCCCAGCTCGGTGGTGGCCTGTGGCATCATAATGAGAATGAGCACGGCAAGCAGGATCCGGCCGAACGATCTGGTGATGATGGCAAATACCGCCACCACCGCGCCAGTGAGGCCCCAGACCACGCCGCTACTCCAATTAAAGACCTGACCCAGTTGAGCTATGACCAGCCCAAAACCGACCAACGCGCCAAACGCGCCGAGTTCCTTCAACATTTGCAGGTAGCTGATGCCGGCCTGCTCGCGTTCGCTTTTGGGAAATTGCCGGCTGATGAGGATGGAGAAAAACACGATCGCCGGAATCAGGATCAGCCCGAGCGTGAGCCGCCAGTCCTTATTATCGGCCAAAGCAATGGTGCACAAACCGCCCAGCACCAAACCGCCCGGCCAGCCGGCGTGCAGCCGATTGAGCCAGCGGGTCTTATCTGTCTTGAACATTGTGGTGACGATGGGATTGATATAAGCCTCCACGCTGCCGTTGCCGAGGCCGAGGATGATGCTCCCCCAGTAAAGGAGTTGGTGGCCATGCTTCTGCGCCGCCACGAGTTCGGTGCCGCTTACCCCATGAATGCTCTGGTACGCCGCGAAGGCCAGCGCGCTGTAAATCAGGTAGCTGACGAAGGAAAAGACCATCGCCACTTTGTAGCCAATGCGGTCAATGAAAAGGCTGAAGATGATGATGCTCACGCCGAAGGGCCAGATGCCGGCGCCTTGGAGTTCGCCCACATCCACCTTATCGAGACCGAAGTCGGTCACGAACTGGCCGCCGCAGAGAATCATCCGGCTGATGAACGCGTAGCTGGTGGTGATGAGGGCTATAAAGCAGCCCCAGAACAGGGTGGTATCGTGGCGTTGGTTCATGTCGTTGGAATTGGCCTATATGCTCCGGGCTGCGCGCCAAGTGTCAACCGCAAATTGTTGAAAAAGGAGGCTGATTTTGCCTCTCATGGGCCGCCAGGGGGGCTGCCTGCGGGTGTAGCCGCGCTCCGCGATGCAGCAAAAATTGCGATGACTATGGCAATTTAAGTACACCTTGTTTGCTTCCCATCCGGCGGGAATTCTGTCATTTATGGTTCAGACATTTATGGCCGCTGAACGACCCATCATCATCTGCACCCGTGGCAGCGCGCTGGCGCTGGTGCAGGCCAACCTGATCGCCGCCCAATGCCATGCTGCTTTCCCGGCACTGACCTTTGAGCTGCAGATCATCAAAACGACGGGTGATAAGCTGCAAAAGAGCTCCCTCTCCCAAAAAAGCGAGACGCTGCCCAAGGGGCTATTCACCAAGGAACTCGAAGTCGCCCTCGCCAATGGCCACGCCGATATCGCCGTCCACAGCCTGAAAGATTTGCCCACTGACCTCCCGGACGGCCTGATTCTGGCCGCCACCCCCAAGCGCGAGGATGTGCGCGATGTGCTCATCTACCGCGCACCGTCCGCCACCCTGCGCGGTTTCCCGCCGCACGCGACCATCCAGGATTTTCCTCAAGGCGCCACCATTGCCACCAGCAGCACCCGCCGCAAAATGTCGCTGCTCGCCGTGCGGCCGGACCTGAACGTGGTCGAAATTCGCGGCAACGTCAGTACGCGCATGCAAAAAGTCGCCGACCGCGGCGAACTGGATGCCACCATCCTGGCGCTCGCCGGCCTGACCCGGTTGCAATTCAAAATCAATCCCGATGGCACCATCATCGGTGACGCCGTGCCCGCCGGTTTGCTGGCTTCCGTACTGGACTTGGAAACCATGCTTCCGTGCGTAGGGCAGGGGGCCATCGGCATCGAAACCCGTGCCGGTGATGAGCGCATTGCCGCCATCATGGCCAAGCTCAATCATGCCGAAACCTTCCAAGCCGTCACCGCCGAACGCTCGTTCCTGCGCGGCATGGGCGGCGGCTGCCAGAGTCCCGTCGGTGCCCATGCGGTCATCAACGGTGACACCATTTCGCTCAAAGCCATTTCCTTCCGCGATCAAACCGTAAAGCGCGGTGAAGCCTCCCGCCCCGTCGCCGAGGCGGCCGCGCTTGGCGAACAGATCGCGACGCAGTTGAAGTAATTGGCGGCTGAACGGACTTTGGAAATCTCGCGGGGCCGTTCTCTGATCGGTGCCGGCTCAGGCTGATGCTAGCCAACTTTTTACTTACCACCCGCCGCCGGTTTCAGCGTCTGCATCAACTGCTCAAGCGTCTCCTTCCCGCCGAAATAGCGATAGTTGAATTCCGTGCCGCTATCTTTGAGCAACTGGATTTGCTGGAGAAAATCATCCACTTGGCCGCATTTCAGCGCATAGGCCGCGTAGGGATAGCGGAAGCGGGTTTCGTTCGGATTCAGTTTTGCGAATTTTTCGTAGGCGGACTGGATATCTGTCCACACCCCGGGAGCCCTCCAATAAGCCCGATGCTCTGCCGCATCCGTCACCGAGCGCGCCAGGTCGATGTGGACATCCACCAGAATGAGCGGTACATGACCGCCCCATTTCGTCGAACTGACACATTCCCGGCCAAAGGCGAGGACGTCTTTCACGGAGCCATACCATTCGGGCATGAGATAGTTCAGCTTGGCCCGGGCGGCGGCGTAATTATTGGTGTCCAGATTCATCGCCCGATCAAACCAGGTTTCCATTTCAGGCCGCTTCTTTTCCTGGCCGGTCACTACGGAAAGCATCAGGGTAGGAATGAGCGGTTCCTGGGGATTCAGCGCCCACGCCTGCTTCAAGGCCTGTTCCGCCACGGCTTGGCGGCTGTGGAATAGCTCCCATTGTTGGTCGCTCACCTGACTGGCAGTGCCATGGCCGCGTGCCATCCAGGCATATTCCTCGTAGAAATCGGCCTTGATCAGCCACGCCGCTCCGGCCTTGGGCCAGTTTTGGAATAGCGGCGCCTCAATGGTGTTGTAGGCATTGGTCAATTCATGCTGATTGCGCAGCATGGTCTGGAAGAGGGCATGCGAGGCGTGATAGAGTTCCTCCACCGGCAGCGTGCGATCCTGGAAAGCCGCATTCAGTTCACTCACGGAATTGGCGCGGAACTGGCGCACGTCCGGCCAATTGGTGTTATCTCGCTGTTCCCATAAGGTGGTGGCGGCACCGAGGCTGGCATAAAATTTCCGCAATGGAGAATAGGAACTGTTCTCCATGGCGCGACCCATTTTACGATACAACTCCTGCTTTTCGGCCAGGGACTTGCCAGAGTCGGTGAGGCCAAACGTGCAATAAAGAAATTGCACCAACGGATCCTGGCAGCCGGTACCAACCGCATTGCCTGCGGCGGCACCGATCAAATAGAGCCGCGTTTCCTGATCAAAGTCCGAGCCGGACCTTATCTTCGCATAATCAGCCAGCGACTCTTTCACCTGGTCATCCCAACGCGAATCCTTCTGTCCATACAGATCGTAGTCGCCCGCCAGGGTTTTCTGATTCCATTTCAGGCGGTCTTCCGGGGTGGAGTTTTGCTTGGAGGAACAGGAGAGCAGGACCAGGGGCAGAAGGCCGATGGAGAGTATTCGCAACAGCTTTTTCATGCTGAAGTTTGGCCGGGCGGAAGGATGCCGTGTCACCTGATAACGAACCAAGACGCCGGTCATGATTGTGCTGACGGCGGTTGGAATCGGTGACATCATGCGCCAGATGCTGCCTGTTTTGAACACCTGCGTCCATCACCTAAAGCATTAAGGCTGGCATTGGTGCCAGCGGCAAACTGGCAGCCGGGGATTACTTGGGCCAAACTCCGGCGACGATGGGACGGAGAGTCAGTTTTGAAGGATCAATGACCACATGCCGGATACGTTTGCGTTCCCAGGTGTAAGTAATGTGGACAAGGCCGTCGGCGGTCTGAATGACGGCGGGGTACGCGAAGCCGCTGGGAGCGTTGGCGTCGTTTTCAAGGACGAGGGCGGCGGACCAGTTTTTGCCATCGGTGGAGACGGCGACGTTCAGCGGGCTGCGGCCTTTGTTTTTGGTCTGGTCGCGGGTGTTGTGATTGTAAACGAGTAACTGGCGGCCATCGTGCAAAGTCACCGCGTCGGTGCCCGAGTCGGGATTGGGCAAATCGAGCAGGGTCATTTTACCCCAGGTAAATCCATTATCATCGGACCAGATTTGGAACAGTTTATCATTGTGGGTGCGGCCAATGGCCTGGAGGCGGCCGCCTGGGTGAAAGAGGATGCTGGGTTGGATGGCGCCAATGATTTTGCCGTCGTTGACGGGCGGCGTGGTGGTCCAGGTATCACCGAAGTTGCCGGTGTGCTCAAAGTGGACGCGCCAGCCGCCGTCGCCTTCGGTACTGCTGCCACAAAGGATCGTGCCGTCAGCGAGTTGCACGGGTTTGTTTTTGATGGGACCAAGAATGCCGGTGGGCAAACGAACGGCCTTCGACCAGGTGTGGCCGTCATCGGTAGAGGTGGTGAGCATGCCCCACCATTCGGCAGGTTTGGGGCCGACTTTATAAAAGAGCAGGAGGGGTCCGCCTTTGGGCTGGAAGAGCACGGGGTTCCACGTGGGGAGCCGGTTGGTGGCGAAGCCGACGCCATTGGCGACTTCCCGGGGCGCGGTCCATTGGCCTTGTTCCTGGCGCGCGACGTAGATGCAGACATCGGGGTTGCGTTCAGCCGTGCCGCCGAACCAGGCGGCGACGAGGCCGGATTTGGACTCGGCCAGGGTGGAGGCATGGCAGGAAGGGAATGGGGCGGATTCGTAGATGAATTCGGATTTCAGGATGGCGGGATCCTGGGCGGCGCGGGCGCTGAAGAGGAAGCTGAACATAAGCAACAGCGAGGATAGAAAAATTGGGGAAACATCCAACATCGAACATCCAACACTCAACATCCAATGGGGGGAAGGGGATGCGGTGCGCACGGACAAGGGTGGCGTGCCTGGCCGGGATATTTCAAAATGTTTCATGGCGGACATAATCAGGGCAGTTCGCTTTTGAAATGGTAGGTGCCGCTGCCCAATTCGAAAAGGGCATGGTTATTTTCAAAACGACCGGCTGGCACATTTTCGGCAGTCACAGCGGTGAGGCTGGTGGCGGGGACGGCGACGGTGGCGGTGGTATTGGCGGGAATGGTGATCTGCCAGTCGAACTGTTGGCCGGTGCGGTGCCATTCGCTGGTGATGAGGCCGTAGGGCGAATGATGAGCGGCCTGCACGTAGGTGAGGTCTCCAACGACGGTCGGAGTCATGATGATGTGCTTGAACCCGGGGTTGGCATTGTCGGGGGCGATGCCGGCGAGGTATTCGTAGAACCAGACCACGAGGTCGCCGATGAGCATAACGTGGTTGCCGGAGTTCATGGTGGGGTCGGCGGTGTTACCGTTCCAGAGTTCCCAGATGGTGGTGGCGCCTTGATTCACCATGTAGCCCCAGCTGGGATAATCGGACTGGCTGGCGATGGTGTAGCAGAGGTCGGGGCGGCCGTTATCGGAGAGCACGCGGTTCAGATATTGTCCGCCAATCAGGCCGGTGCCGAGGTGGCCGTGGGTGTCATTCTCAATCTTGTCCACGAGGTGGGCAAAGATTTTCGCTTTCATGTCATCGGGGACGAGGCCGAAGGCGAGGGGCAGCACGCAGGAAGTTTGAGTACCGTTGGAATACTGGCCGTGTTCGCGGTCGAGGAATTTATCGTTGAAGGCGGCTTTGTATTCCTCAGCAAGGCGGGACCAGCGGCGGGCATCATCGGCGAGGTCCAGCTCGGTGGCATATTTTTCCATGAGGCGGAGGTCGTTGTAAAAATAGGAGGTGGCCAGCAGGGCTTTGTCGGTCTGGCGGGCGGGGTCCTTGGAATGGATCAACGTGGCTTGCTCGGGCGGCACGCACCAGTCGCCATAGCTGTCGCGGCTGATGATGTTATTGGTGGCGAGGGTGAGGATATGCTCCATCCAAAGTTTGGCGCCGGCGTACTGGCGGCCGATACTGGCGCTGTCACCGAACTGGCGTTGCAGGGCGTCGGGGATGATGATGGCGCTGCTGGGCCAGGTGACGTTGTCGGAATAGATCGGCCAGTAGGCGGGGGCAACATCGGGGATCACGCCGTTGGACCTCTGGGCATCGGTCATGTCCTGCCGCCATTTGGCGTAGAGCGGCGCGATGTCGAAGAGATAGGATTCGCCTTTGCATTCCTCAGAGCGGTCGCCGAGCCAGCCCTGGCGTTCATCGCGCTGGGGGCAGTCGCTGGGCATGCTGCGGTAATTGCCGCGCGTGCCCCAGACAATGTTCGTATAGATACGATTGATCAGCTCATTCGAGCAATGGAAATCGCCGGCGACGGGCAAGTCGTCATTGACGACGCGACCTTCGAGCGAATTTAAATCCGGCGTGCCGGGAAAGCCGGTGACTTCCACAAAACGGAATCCGTGTGAAGTGAAACGGGGTTCCCAGACTTCACCCTTCTCGTCGCCTTTGAGTGTGTAAAAGTCCGTGGCCTCGGCACCGCGCAGGTTGGCCATGTAGAGCGAGCCATCTGGCTTCAACGTTTCAGCGTGGCGCAGGCGGACGTGTGCACCGGCGGGACCGGTGACATGCAGGCGACACCAGCCGGCGATATTCTGGCCGAGGTCATAGATGAAGACGCCGGGCTTCAGTTCTTTTACCGAGACGGGTTTTAGTGTGCCGGTGACGCGGATAGGCTCCATGGTCTGGGCGCTCAGTTCACCGCCGGGCGGGGCGACGATTTGCACGGGTTGCCAGCCGGTTTGGGCGAGCGGCACGAAACCGGAGCGATCCCAGCCAGGGATTTCGCGGCGGGCATCGTATTCTTCGCCGTCGTAATCGTTGTTGGCGACGATAGGACCCTGCGTGGTGAGCCGCCAGGATTCATCGCTCACGACTTGGGAGACGGTGCCATCGGTATATTCAATGCGGAGATTCAGGAGCAGTTTGGGCCAGCCGAAGCAGACGGTGCCGGCGTACACTTTGCTGCGGTCGGCGAAAAAACGGCCGTTGCCGAGGATCACGCCGATGGCGTTGGGGCCGCGCTGGAGATAAGGGGCGACGTCGTAGGTGACGTAAAAATCGCGCTTGTCGTATTGGGCGAAGGCGGGGGAAAGCACGGCATCGCCGACCTTACGGCCATTGAGATGGAGTTCGGAGAGACCGAGGCCGGAGAAAGAGATGGTGGCGCGGGCGACGGGTTTCTCAACGGTGAAATCATGGCGGAGCCAGCGGGCGGGCAGGCGACGATCTTCGGGCACACGCGTTTCGGTCCAAGGGGCGGTGCTGGCGGGACAGAGGATTTTGGCGGGCTTCCAGGTGGAATCATCGAAGGTGGCGGCGGTCCAGCCGGGCACTTCATCCTTGCAGGTTTTCCAATGTTCATCGGTGGGGATGATGAGCGGGTCGCCCTCGGTGAACTCAATTTTCAGCAGGCAGACCACGCCGGCGGGGTTGGGGCTGTCCACATTATGGCGACCGGTGAGGCCGAACACATAGGTCTGGCCGGGCTCGAGCCGGGTGGTGATGTCGTTCCATTTGACCGTCTTGAAATTGTTGCGGGCGCCGAGATCGAACTGGTTGATCCAGCCGCGGCATTCGTTGTCGCCGGTGTATTCAAAGATGGCGCGTTTGATTTCACGGTTGGCGGGCAGGGTGACAACGCGGCGGAAATAATTGGTTTCGTAGTTGTCACCGGGGGTGAGCGTGCTGGCGGGGGACCAGATCCAGGAGGTTTCACTCAACGTGTTGGTCACGTCGGTGCCGTCCCAGCCGATCCATTTGGCCTGCCAGTCGGCGGGGTTGAGGAAACCCATGGTCCAGTACGCGGGCTGGCTCCAATCGGAGGCGTGGTCATCGGCATCCCAAACGCGGACCTTCCAGTAATAGGTGGTACGGGAGGCGAGCGGCTGGCCGGCGTAGGGAACGAGCACGGAAGCGTCGGAGAGAATCCTGCCGCTGTCCCAGATGTTGGTATTACCGGGTTGCAAAACATTCGTGGATGGCCCGACGAGGATTTCATAGGCGGATTGTCGGATGTTTTGGCCGGCGGAATGCAGTTGCCAGCTCAGGCGCGGGCGGACGGTATCCAGCCCCTGGGGGTTTTCCAGGTGCTCGCAGCGGAGGTCGCCCACCGTGAGCGCGGCGGCGCGGGCGAGGCCGGGGATGAGCAGGCTGGCAGACAGCAGGGCCAGGGCGGTTTTGCGGCAATTCATAAACATGGTGAAATCTCCCGAAACTCTACGCCGGGGCGGACGGATTGACGAGGGGCGAGTGTGAAAATGGTGCTAATTTTTTTGCGAAAAATGCGCGTCGGCAAAATCGAGGAAGTGCTCCCAGTCCAAGGGATAGACATCATGTTTGCCGGTATGGCAGTTAAAACTAAGGTCGTGCAGGAGGGGTTGATCGAGCGCGGGGAAATCGGTTTCAGTGATACCGGTCTGACCCAGCAACTGGTACACGGGAGTGGCGGCGCAGGCGGCGAGGAATTCACCGTGGGGATCGCCCCAGCGGTCTTCGCTGCCGGTGTTAAGGAAGAGCGGGCGCGGGGCGATGAGGGAGATCAGGCAGTGGGAATCCACCGGCAGATTGGTCCAGTGATGGGCGAATTGCTGGAAGTTACCGCACATCCAATAGGGGAAGTGATGGGCGACGTCATCCACCGTTTCACCGTAATCGCGACGGGAGAGGGAAGCACCCATTTCACCGGAACAATTGGCGATGACGGCGGCAAAGCGGGTGTCCTGAGCGCCGGCCCAGAGGACGGTTTTGCCGAGGCGCGAATGGCCGAAAAGGATGATGCGTTTGGGATCCACATCGCGGTCGGTGGATAGGTAATCGAAGGCGCGGCTGGCACCCCAGGCCCAGGCACCGATCGCACCCCAGCCGTCGGGGCCGGGAGCGGAGAAATTCTTGTGCACGCCATACGGCAGGCCGGCGCCGCCGGGGAGATCAGGTTCAATTTCGCGGTAATCAATAAAGGCGATGCCGTAAGCACGGGCGAGCGTGGTAGCGAGGTTCCAATTATTTGAGGCCTGGCCGCGTACGGGATTGACCGGTATTTGCAGGGCGTGGGTCTTGGGGTTCCAGCCGGGAAAAATGGCGATGGCGGGATCGGTGCAGACGGTGTAGTTGCCGCTGAATTGCAGGCAGAGAAAGGTGGGCACGGCGGGTTTGCCGGCGGGGGTATAGAGCAACAGATGGGCGACGGGGCCGGCGGGGGTGCCGGAGAAATTGATTTCAATTTGCTTCCGGGTGGCGGTGCCCCCGAGGGCATTGGTGTCGGTATCCCAAACATTAAACGTAGTATTGGTGCCGGGGGCGGGGCTGTGGCCGAAAATGTTGGCGCGATAGAGCTCGAGCAGTTCGGGGCGGCGTACATTGAACCACGTGGCGGCATTGGTCACGGGGGTGCCATCGGCGCAGATCAGGGGATCGGGCAGGGTGTAGGTGCCGACCTTGGCTTCGTCGTAGTTGGAGGCGCGGGCGGAGAGGGAGACCGCGAGGGCGGTCAGCAGCAGGAAAATGCGGTGGTGCGGGGCGGACATGCGGGCAGGATGCCGGGGGGCGGGGCGGGGCGTCAATGGTGGAATATGGGGAACGGAAACATCCAACAACCAACAGTCCTTGCGGACGGCCACCTCGCCCAACATCCAATGATTGTGCGTACCAGATAGGGTGGGCGTGGACGTGAATGAAACATTTTTAAAGCCGATGCCTTGATGAAGCACGATTAGCCTTGATTGCTGGGGTTTTTGACTTGATTGGAAAAATTCGGGCACGGATTTCGGAAATCGGAGATCGGGAAGGCGGGGGAACTTTACCGCAGATGGACGCGGATGTACGCAGATGGGGAATTCCGGAATGTATGTCAGGTGCCATGGGGATTTTCGCGTATGCCTTGATTTGCCTTGATGAGGCACGATTACAGGGTTTTTTGCCTTGATTGAGGCTTGATGGTGACTTGATGCCGGGGTTTTAACGCAAAGGCGCAAAGCCGCAAAGGGGGGAATTCCCGGGAGGAATGGCGGTTGCTGCTGGTTGTCGGTTGGTAGCAAAATTTTCATGGCTGCCTTGATATGCCTTGATTAGGCACGATTGCTGGGGTTTTTGCCTTGATGGGCGGCCACAGGCATAACGACGCGGCCGGACAATTTAGTGGGACGCTCGCCCTCACCTATTTCTCCTGGGAGAGGATTTCTCCTGGGTACACGCTTTGACCATTCGCCGGCCGGTCCGCCCCATCCAGCGAGTGGGTTGGCGAAACAGATGACCATATTCGATTTTGGCCGATGCCTTGATTTGGCTTGATGAGGCACGATTACAGGGGTTTTTGCCTTGATT
>CAIJGS010000050.1 GCA_903820285.1 uncultured Verrucomicrobia subdivision 3 bacterium
GGGCGGCGCGGGCCTCGGCGGTGGGGCTGGTTTTGAGGGCGGAGCTGAGGTGGATTTTGCTGATCTTGATGCCGTGCTGGATGAGGCTGCCGAGGGCGTTGTGGGGTTCCTCGAATTCGATGGCGAAGTGGCAGGTGTCGTAGTTCACGCCGAGGTGGCGGGCGAGGCGTTCATCGCGCGGGTGTTCGCTGCGGAGATGATCGAAAAGGTGGATGGTTTCGGCGCTGCTTTCGAGCAGGCACATGGGTTCGGGCTCCAGGCCGAGGTGCAGGGAGCGGCCCGTCTGGGCGTGGAGGCGGTCAAGGTGTTCGACAACATGCCAAAGATTCTGGCGCATGGCGCGGTAGCCTTCGGAGGTATGATGAAATTCCTTGAAGGAGCCGGGCAGGGTGCTGACGCTGCCTTCCATGCCGGAGGGCAGCAGGCGGGCGAGGATATCGAACAGCAGGTTGGTGTAGGTCAGGCGCTCGGGCGAGGTCCAGTCCGGCCGGTAAACATCCTCTTTCACACGGGTGTTGTGGAAGCGGCCGTAGGGAAAGCCATTGATGGTGAAAACGTAGCAGCCGTTTTTTTCCAGCCAGCGGCGGAAGGCCAGCAGTTCGGCGGGATCGCTGAGTTCCATGGCGGCGCGGGCGCTGAGGCGGAGGCCGATGGCATAGGGCCGTTGGGGACAGACGAGGGCGCGGACGGCGAGGGTGTGGGTTTGCAGCGACTGAAAGGTTTCCAGCCAGGTTTCACCCCGGTGGATATTGGTGCAATAGGCGAGATGACGGCCGTGCGGAAGTTTCATGGGGCGAGAAAATCCACTTTGGCGGACAGTTCGGGCGTGAGGAAATGGTCGGGGTTTTCGATCTGCACCTTGATCTGGAGCGTGCCTTTGGAACGGTCGGCCTCGGGGGCGATCTCGGCGACGTGGCCGGCGTAGGTGTGGTCCGGATAGGCTTCGGGGCTCACGTGGCAGTTCTGGTTCATGCGGATCTTGGAAAGATCGGCTTCATTGATGTCAATTTCAACCTGCAAATCGGTGGGGTCGGCCATGGCCACGAGGGCGGTGCTGGGGCCGCGGGTGCCGCCGAAGCTCTGGGGCATGACGAGCTCATTCGGTTGCACGAGCTTGGCGAGGATGACGCCGTTGATGGGGGAGCGGATGGTGCACCAGTCGAGGTAGGTGCGGGCGAGTTCGAGTTCGCCCTGGGATTGGACGACGGTGGCGCGGTTGGCTTCGAGTTGGAGGCGGGCGTCATCGAGGGTCTGGGGGGATTCGATGGCGTTTTTGGCGAGTTGGGCGATGCGGGTGAGCTGGAGTTCGGCGCGGGTGGCGTTGGCCTGGGCGGTGGCGAGGGCGCCTTCGGCCTGGTGGACGCGGGCGCGGTACTCGGCATCGTCGAGCTGGACGATGACCTGATTATTGGTGACGGCATCGCCTTTTTTTACGCCGATCCATTTGACGACGCCGAGAAAGCGCGGGCTGATTTCGATTCGTTCGCGGTTTATTATGTAGCCGCTGACCGTCAGGATCGAGCCATCGGCGGGTTTGGCCGGGGTGGTGGCGGGGGCTGGCGTTGGGGAGGGAATGGTATTGGCGGGAGAGCTGCTGTTTTCCGGAACGGCGGGCGCTGCCGCGGCCTTTCCGGCCATTTTGCGGATATTATCGCTGGCGCGGGGCCAGGCGAGCAGGGCGGCCAGGGCGGTGACGACGGCAATGCCGATAAAAATGGCCACCCAGGACCGCTGGGGGCGGCGTTTGGCGGCGGGGTCAATGGCGAGGCGGGCAAGGTGCCGGGTATCCATGGGGTTCAAGATGGGGGGAACGGAAAATATTTCAAGGCGCAAAGACGTTGACACTCTCCGTAACCCGGTTTAATCTCAGAAAAATTGCAATAACAATGTTACTCCGCATCAGTTTGATTGTGGCCATTCTGGCCGGCCTCGGCGCCGGCACCTTGGCGTATCTGGAAGTCTCCAAACAGATTCCCGTGCTGGTGCAACAGCGCGATGATGAAAAATCGGCCAAGCAAACGGCCTTGACGCAGCTCGCCAACACCAACAAGGTGCTGGTCAAGACGCGCAGCGAACTGGTGCAGACCAAGCAGGAGCTGGCCGACACCAAGAGCGAACGCGACAAGGCCATCGCCAGTGCCGATGCCGCCACCCACCGCGCCGACATTCTGACCGACAAGCTCGCCAAGACCACCCAGGAACGCGACGACGCCCAGAACCAACTGGCCGCCTATAACTCCACCGGGCTGACCCCCGAGCAGGTGAACAAACTGAACGCCCGTTTGAAAGATTCCCAGGCGGAAATCGCCGCAATCACGGATGAGAAGATTGTGTTGCAGCGCGTGCGCGACCGTCTCAAGGCCCAGCTTGATGCCATTATCGGACCGGACAAGTATGTGAAGCTGCCTGCCGAGCTCCGTGGCAAAATCGTGACGGTGGATCCGAAGTGGGAATTTGTGGTGCTGAACATCGGCGAAATGCAGGGTTTGCGCGACAATGGTGAATTGCTCGTAAGCCGTGATGGCAAGCTGATTGGCAAGATTGTTGTCCGCACACTCCAGAAGGATCGCGCGATTGCCAACTTGGTTCCCGGTTGGAAATTGGGTGAAGTGACGGAAGGCGACGTGGTTTCCCCCGCGCATCCGGCGTCCTGATTTATTGGAATACCATGAAGCTTTCAGCCGCCAACTGGGTGTTCTTATTCCTCCTCGGATTGGTGATTGTGCTCGGCAGCGGTTGCGCCACGGATGACCCGGAAAATGTTTCGGTGCGTCCTTGGAACTCTCCGCGGGGCTGGGAAAATGGCCTCGGCAGCATGGATAACCAGCACGAGTAAGCAATTGATAAAAAACAATTTAAAATCCTCTCCGTTTGGAGAGGGTTTTTTGTTTTATGGGGACCATGTTGCGCGGAGGTTGGCGACGGGGGCGTCGCCTTCACCCTGACTGCGACGAGGCGTCGCAGCTACGTTAGGATTTGGCGCGGACGAGGCGGTCGGGGGTGAGGATGAAATTGACTTTGGCGTCGTGGGGTTCGGCGGGGATCAGCGGGTTCAATTGGAGGGTGTGGCAGATGCCGCATTTGATGCCATGAACATGTTGCAACAGGCGGTCATAATAGCCCTTTCCCCGGCCGAGGCGGTGGCCGGCGAGGTCGAAGGCAAGCCCGGGAACGAGCACGAGGTGAAAGGCTTCCAGCGGGATTTCCGGGCAGGTTTCGGCCGGTTCACGGACGCCGAATCTGCCGGTGACGAGGTCGGTTGCCAGATCGATGACCTGCCGGGCGAGGTAGGATTGGGTGGCGGGATTAAACCAGGGCAGGGCCACGGTTTTGCCCTCGGCCACGGCTTCTTCGAGCAGCGGCCAGATATCGATTTCGGTTTCCAACGGGGCGAAAAACAGGATGGCGCCGGCGCTGCGGATTTGGAGTTCCAGCCGTTCGCAGAGGGAGACGGATTCCACTTCGCGGACATCAGTGGGGATGCGGGCCAGGGCGGTGCGCATGGTGGCGCGCAGGGCTTCCTTGGCGAGGGCGATTTCGTTGATTTCAGGTTCCATGATTCAGGCCGGGCCGGTTTTGGGCGGGGCGTTTTGGGCGCGGGTGGCGGTGAATTGGGCGCGCCATTTTTCCACGCGATCTTTGATCTTCTTTTCCACGCCTTGCTCGGTGGGTTCGTAGTAGGTGCGGTCCACGCCGAGGTAATCCTGGGCGACAAAGTGGTCCGGATGATCGTGCGCGTAGGCGTAGTTTTTGCCGTGGCCGAGGCGTTCGGCACCGGCGTAATGTTTGTCGCGCAAATGTTCGGGCACGGCCAGGGTGCGACCGGAGCGAACATCGTCCAGCGCGGCGTCAATGGCCTTGATGGCAGAATTGCTCTTGTTGGCGGTGGCGATGTAAATGGTGGCTTCGGCGAGAGGAATGCGGGCCTCGGGCCACCCGACGAATTCGGCGGCGCTTTGGCAGGCATTGGCGAGCACAAGAGCCATGGGGTCGGCGAGACCGACATCCTCGGCGGCGCAAATCACAATGCGGCGGGCGATGAAGCGCGGGTCTTCGCCGGCGTGAATCATCTTGGCCAGCCAGTAGAGGGCGGCATCGGGATCGCTGCCGCGCATGGATTTGATGAAAGCGGAAATGGTGTCGTAGTGGGCATCGCCATCGCCGTCGTACACGATGGCCTTTTTCTGGATGCTCTGCTCGGCCACGGCGAGGGTAAGGCGGATGACGCCGTCGGTGTCGGGCGCGGTGGTGAGCGCGGCGATTTCCAGGGAATTGAGCGCCTTGCGGGCATCGCCATCGGCCACGCGGGCGAGGTGGCGGAGGGCTTCATCCTCGGCGGCGAGCTTCAGGTAGCCGAGGCCGCGCTCCTCATCGGCGAGGGCGCGTTGCAGCAGCGCGAGGAGGTCGGCCTCGGTGAGCGGCCGGAGCTCGAAAATCTGGGAGCGCGAGACGAGCGGGGAATTGACGAAAAAGAACGGATTATGGGTGGTGGCACCGATGAGCCGGATGACCCCGCTTTCCACGTCCGGCAGCAGGACATCCTGCTGGGACTTGTTGAACCGGTGGATTTCATCAATGAAGAGAATGGTGGAGGCCCCGGTGTTTTCCAGCCGGTTGGCGGCCCCGGCGAGCACGCGGCGCATATCGGCGACATTCGATTCCACGCCGCTGAGGCGTTCGAATTTGCTCTTGGTCTGGCGGGCGATGATCTGGGCAAGCGAAGTCTTGCCGGTGCCGGGCGGGCCGTAAAAGATGAGAGATTGGATGCGGTCGGCCTCGATGGCGCGGCGCAGGAGCTGTCCGGGTCCGAGCACGTGCGTCTGGCCGGCATATTCCGCGAGGTTGCGCGGGCGCATGCGCGCGGCGAGGGGCCGGTTGCGCAGGGCTTCGGCGGCGGATACGGGCGCGGTCGTTTCCACCGGCGGGGATGCCGCCGGGGTGGAAAAGAGATCGTCGCGAGCCATGGAGGAAAGGCTAAAGGCTAAAGGCGGAATGCTAAAGGCAAAACGGTGGGGTAGCGATGTGAGGCGAGTAATGAGCTATCCGACAAACCGGGACAGGCTCAGCATCTGCGATCATCCCCATCCCATCCCTGTTAATCCGCGTCCATCCGTGGTTAAAAAATCTTTTAAATTGGCCTCCGCCATAATGCGTCTTTAACGATAAAACATTGGCCTTTTCCCGAATTGGGGAAATTTTCCCACGACTTTTCCACCCGACCCCATTTCCACCCAATGTTTACGCGGCTTCCCTTAAATCAGTTTTCCTGATTTCAATAAGTTTCCATTTTTTCACC
>CAIJGS010000051.1 GCA_903820285.1 uncultured Verrucomicrobia subdivision 3 bacterium
GGGCCTGCGGGTCTAATTTAGATTAGAACTGATAGATCAAGTTGAGCGCGACCAGGTACGCATTCGCGTCCTGACCGGTGGCGCCGTACTGGGTGCCATGAGCGGCGTGATCCCAACGGAATTCAGCGCGGCTGATGACGTTGGCCCAGAGGTTGTACTGGACCGTGGCGGTCAGTTCTTCGCCCTGGTTGGCGTTCACGTCGTCCTTGTCGTACTCACCGCGGAGGTTGAGGGACAGTTTGTCGGTCGCCTGGTAGCTGGCATACACGCCACCGATCCAGATGCTGTCATCCTTCGGGTTGGCGGCGCCGGCGGCGTTGGCATAGTTGACCCAGTCAAACGCGGCACCAAACTTCAGCGCGGCGATCGGCGTGGGGAGGGTCAGACCAGCGAAATAATTCTGCTGGGCTTCGGGGGTGGCGGACGGCTTGAAGTTGCCGATGGCCTGGTCGTTCACGCCGAAATTCAGCGTGGCGCCCTTCAGGAAGCCCCAGCTGTCCGGAGCGGTCAGCGCCACTGCGGCGATGTAGCTCTTGGCCGAGGTGCTCGTAGGCGTGATGTTGCCGTCCTGCGAGGTCAGGGTGTTCGCAATACCAGCCTGGAGGCTGATGAGGCTGTTCACCTTGTAGGTACCGAGCAAGCCGAGATAGGAGGTCGGTTCAACGGAATAGCCGTAGGAACGGGTATAGTTCGGGTTGCCACCGTCGGTGTTACCTTCGTAACCGATGATGTTATCAAACAGACCGGCCTTCCAGTCAATGCCATTGCCAACCGGCGTGCGCAGGGCGACATACGCCTGGCGGACGGGGCTGCCATTCAAAGGGGTGATGGAGTCGGTACCATAGTTCAGTTCGACATGGTAGCCGGACGCCCAGGGGGATTCGTCTTGGGGCTTGTCCAGAGCGACATCAACGTCGTTCAGGCTGAAGCTGTCGATCTTGCTGGTGGAAACACCAGGAGCGATCGTGCTTTCAACTCCGTTGTTGCCAGCGTTGTACTGGGCCGCCACGTCAACGTAGCCGCTCAGGGTGGTGCTGGAGAGCGCGGTTTGAACCTGGCTCACTTTTGCTTCGTCTGCGCTGACCACGGAAGCGAGGCTGACCGCCCCGACCGCTGCGAGACCCAATGTCCATTGATTAAACTTCATCTGTTCCTCCGATGTTGTTGTTTTTGTTGGTTTGATTTTTGCGCCACAGCCGCGGTTTCGACGGTTTACCCACCGACACCACGTGGTGCAATTGAACTGAATCTAATAAAACCGGCCGGCGGTGACAATAGTTTTTTTTGGGTTTTTCTGCCCCGGCAGCGAATAAAAAACCAACTTGTCCAGCTTATTTTTCGCCATATTTGGGCAGGGCCAGAAAATCGGCTGCCGCCAGAAACCGCGCTTTTTCAGCCGGATCCGTCATCGCCTCCGCTTTTTGCTGCAATACCGGGATGGCCTGGCGATCCCCCAACTGCTTCAGCGCCTCCAGGGCATTTCCTCGAACCTCCGGGCTCCCGCTGTCCAGCTTGCCCAGCAAACCCGGGAGTGCATCCGGGCCCCGCGACTCCAGCCATTGCTCGATTTGCGTTTCGTCTGCAATCACCGTCTGGACCGGAGGCGCCGGGGTTAAACCGGCATCCCCAATTGAGTTAGGATCATTGGTCAAAGGAATTGCCGGGGAGATCTCCGCCAAGGAATGAACCGGCCGGTCCAGCTGGGCAACCGGGCCGGCCGTGACGGCCAGCGGTCCGGCCCCACCGGATTTCCGTTCCGCCACCCAAAGCAATGCCATGCTGGCCGCCAACAGCAAACCAATAACAGCCAAAACCTTCGGTCTCATGCTGGATACCTTGGCACGTTAACAAAAAAACCAAGGCAGGGTTGCTGCCTTGGTTTGTTGAGGTTTATATAAAACCGTGCAATCCGATCAGTTGCGATTGTCGAGGCCGGTGTTCGCCGTCTTGGAACCCGAGGCCGTACCAACGAATCCGCCCGTCACGTTGATGAGATCCATGTTCATGTTGCCGTAGTAGTGGTACGTGGCATTGGAGGAATAACCGCCCACTTCCGAGATATAACCAACGTTACCGTTGAGCGAGGAGGAGAGGGAGACGGTGGTAACCGCCGGAATATAGCTGGTCAGATCGGCCGCCGTGTTGGTGTTGGCCGTCTGGCTTTCCGCAATAACCGTGAACCCGGTCAGGGCAAACTGCTGGTTGGTGCCGGTGCTCAGGTAGACTTCGCCCACCTGGACATTGGTCAGACCATTGAAGAAAGCGTAGTTCCCGCCGGTGCGATTACCCAGATTGCCGGTGAAAGCGAGCACGGAATTGGCGGCGCGCTTGTAGCCCTGCCCCTGGAACAGGGAGTCATTGTTAACCGCATAGGTGTTGCTGTAGCAATAGAAATAACCGCAACTGTCCGAATACCAGCCCTTCAAACGTTCCGAGGCGGAATAAGCCGAAGCAAACGTGTTTGAGACCGTATAGATGTTCGTGTAATACATGCGGCTCGTCTGGATCACATTGGTCCAGGAATAAACCCACCAGTTGCTGGAGAGGTTGAAAGCATAATTGCTGGCGGTCAGCCAGAATTCGCCGCTCTGGAGATTGTAAGCCAGCTGGGAGTTGGCCGGGGCCGACGGATACACTGTGTTAAACAACGGATCAGCGTTCAAAGCCGCTACGTAATTGCTGATACCATAGGAACCGTACGTGTAGGAAGTATAAGTGCTGCCGTTGGTGCTGACCACCGTGTAATTGGTCGTGGAGGTCGTACTCTTACCCAAAAGGTTGCCGCCTTTTTTAACCAGATTACTGGAAACGACAGTGCTGCTGCCGTAACCCGAAGCGTCCGTAAAAGTATAGTAGGTGCCGGAAAACGACAGGGGCAGGTTGGTAATGCCAAAATTGGCAATTGATTCGCAAAGACCAGTTGTTGCCACCATGGCTACACCGGCGGCCAATACCGCCATCAGTTTATTCAATTTCATATTATTTTTTTGAGGGTTAATGTTAAACACCGATGTCAGCACAGTTTAAGCGCACGCATCGACAATGCCCCCACAAGAGTTTATTGGGCATCGGTTGACAAAATACCATACAACCCCGGCCAAGGCAAATGGTTTTTAACAAAATGCCAGAAAAGGGGTTGGAAAATGCAACTGCCGGGTAGCACTAAACCGTCACCGGCTTGGCCGGCTGCGGCTGGATGACCTTGATCTTGGGATAGCGGGCGTTAATTTCCGCCGCAAACCAGTTGCGGGCGGCATCATCGCCGTGGCCCAGCAGGATGGTGCGAGGGGCCACCTGGCCGACCAGTTCCATGAGATCACCCCGGTTGGCGTGGGCGGTGAGGTCGAAATCCTGCACCTCGCACTTCTTGGTCACGCGCCCGCCCTTGGGGCTGAACACGAACGTTTCGCCCATGCGGGCCGCCTTCAGCCGGCCGGCCGGAGAATCGGGATCGGCATAGCCAACGAAGAAGATGCTTTGGCGCTCGTCGCCAATCATCCGCAGCGCCAGATCGTGGGCGGCGGTGTTTTCGCTCATCATGCCGGCGGTGATCACAAAGATTTTACCACCGGTCAGCTTGATCTTTTCCGCTTCGCCCTTTTCCAGCACAATCAGCTGCAGCGCCTCGTTCAACTGGAGGTTGGTGTGCTGCCGGTGGGTGCGATGGGATTCAATGTCGTAAATTTCCGTGAAAACGCGGCCGAGGCCGCCAATATAGATAGGCTGCTTCTTCAGCCGGCCTTCGCGCATGAGCAGGGCGAGCATCGCCAGGATTTCCTGGGTGCGGCCCAGCGCAAACGAGGGAATCATGACCGAGCCCTTCTTTTTCTGGCCGGCCAGAATGGCGGCCACCAACCGGTCAATTTCGGCGGTCCGGGAGAACCCCGCCGGGACGGCCCGGTTGCCGCGCGTGGTTTCCATGATCATCACATCCGCCTTCACATCTTCAAACCGCGCCGCCTTCAGAATGGTCTGGTCGTGAAAACAGACATCGCCGGTGTAAAACATCGTTTCCTTTTTGCCGCGTAGCAGAATGCCGGCGGAGCCGAGCGTGTGGCCGGCGTCAAAAAATTCCAGAGTCGGCGAGGGCTGGCCGGGACGGGTCTTGTGATGGGCGGCCCATTCGATTTCCCGGTTATACTTGAATCCTTGGAACAGCGGCGAGATGTCATCCAGCTCGTCATGCGTGTACAGGGGATATTCGCGGATGCCCAGTTCGTCCCGCTGGCGGGTCATGACATTCACGGAATTGTGCAGCACCCGTTCGGCGAGAAGATAGCTGAGTTCGGTCATCAGCACGTGAGCCTTGGGAAAACTCCGCACGGCCACGGGCAGGCTGCCGATATGATCGTGGTGGCAGTGGGAAATGGCAATGGCGTCCACATCGTGGGTGCCGGACTTGGCGTACCGGGGCAAGGCATCCCGACCCTCCCGCTTGGGGTGCATCCCGGCATCCAGCAAAATGCGGTGGCCGTCGATTTCAACGAGCCAGGCACTGGCGCCAATGTCGGTATCGGGATTCAAATTCGTGATATTCACCGGTTGATTAAACCACAACCCGATCCAAATGGACACTGATTAATATGGTTACAACGCAGATCGCCCGGCTAAAACCCGCCAAAACCGCATGAAATCATGTCGCGAAGCTGGTCTCAGATCCTGTCATTGCCCACCACTTATTTGGACTTGGGTACTGCGGCTTAACTGAAGCTTAACCAAACAATTTGGCGGGCGGCGTTTTCCCATGGGAACGCACGCGTCTCGCGTGCCGTGTTCGGCGTCTTGATTCGTGTTCCTTCGTGTTAATTCGTGGTTGAACCGCTTCGTTAGGTCTTAAGGGGGAATTTTGCAGAGATCATGGCTCCGCCGGCCGCATTGAAGATTGGCGAGCCGCCCGCCGGCTGGCATCATTACCCCCTAAATGGAACTGCGCGCCTTTGCCGAACAAGTGCTGTTCGCCACGTCGCTGGAGGAAAAACTCCGCGACCCCGGCGACGTCACCGACGAATGCCCCGGCCCGGCGCTCGCCACCCCCGACGCCCCCGGCCGGCCTCGCGGTCTGGAATTCAAAGCCACCGGCGCCGCCCGCGACCAGTTCCCCGGTACCCGCGAATTGGAAAACGAACACAATCGCGGTCGTCTGCTCCATTTCTTTGCCAATCACGAACTCCTCGCCACCGAACTCATGGCGCTCGTGCTCCTGCGCTTTCCGGATGCCCCCGCCGCGTTTCGCAAAGGCGTGTTCCGCACCCTCAAGGACGAGCAGGAGCACACCCGCCTCTACATGGAGCGTATGCAAGGCTGCGGCATTACCCTGGGCGATCTGCCGGTGAGCGGCTATTTCTGGCGCACCGTCTCCGGCATGGAGAGTCCCATTGATTACGTCTCCAGCCTGTGCCTCACCTTCGAACAGGCCAACCTCGATTTTGCCGGCCACTATGGCGGCCACTTTGCGCAGGTCGGCGACGCCGCCAGCGCCGCCCTGCTGAATAAAATCTATCACGATGAAATCGGCCACGTGGCCTACGGCCTGAAATGGTTTCGGCGCTGGAAAAATCCCACCGAGAGCGATTGGGACGCCTTCTGCCGCGTGCTGAAATTCCCGCTCTCCCCACAGCGGGCCAAGGGTTTCACCCTGAATGTCGCCGGCCGCCTCGCCGCCGGGCTGGAACC
>CAIJGS010000052.1 GCA_903820285.1 uncultured Verrucomicrobia subdivision 3 bacterium
CCCCACCTGATGCGGAGAAGGAATCGAATGGCGGAGAGGGGGAAGAGTCGTTGTTCGAGCGGTTGGCCTGTGTGCGTTGCGACGCTGAAGCGGCATGAATGCGCGCGCCGGTTTTTCCCAATTCGTGCTCGTTCGTGAAATTCGTGTCTCGCCCCCGGCTTTGATCGCATACCACTTCCGGTTTGAAACTGCATAGGCCGCTCCTACGGAGCTGGGAATTTTGCGGGCGTGTTTCTACAAATATGGCGCTCCTACGGAGCTGGGCTGGCCGCCAATAGTGCGGTTTCAAACTGCAAGTTGCGTCATCTCAAATGCCGTCTATTTCACTTCGAGGTTTTTAAGCTTTTTCTCGATTTCGGGCCGAGCGGGATAATCGGGCTGTTCGGCGAGCAGGGCTTGGTAGTTGGTGATCAGTTCGCCGGTGCGGCCGGCGGCCTGCAACCGGGTGGCCAGGGTCAGGCGCAGGCGGAGGCGCTGGGGCGGTGAGGTGGCAAACTTGAGTGCCTGTTGCAAGACTTCAATACTGGCGGCGGGTTTTGCCAGCTGCAAGTCCAAGTCGGCCAGCTTTTCCAGCAATACGCCGCTGTGCTGGGCCTGTTCCAGGTGCTCCAGAAATGCGGCCACTTTCGCCGCCGGCAGGCCGTGGGTCATTTCGAGATCCAGCAGGCGCAGGCCGGACCAGTCCGCCAGGGCGCTCTTTTTTTCCAGCAGCGCATTATGCTGTTTCAGCAGGTCACGCCCAAACGGGCGATAGAGCGGATCGCCCACCACGGCGGTCTGCCAGGAAAGGGCGCGCTGCGCCGCCCAGGCGGCTTCGCCAAAAGTGAAGCCATTGCCCCAGGCTTCCAGAAAGAAAGCCACGTTCGGAGTAAACATCAGATAAGGTTCGTATACGCAGCCCATGGTGCAGGTGGCCCCTTTTCCGATCAGAGGACCCACCCAGTTTAGGGTCAGGGAGCGCACGGTTTTGGCGCTGTAGGAATGCAGATGGTAGGCAAAGGCCCCGGGCATGAATTCCACGGTGGGGGCGGCAAAGGGGCCGGAAACATCTGTGTCGTACCAGCCGGCGTAGAGGGCCACCTGGCTGAGCGGATATCCGGCCGGGAAGGTTTCCGGGATGTCATCCACATTGGTTTCAAAGCCGAGCCGGTGCGCCAGTTCCGCGGCTCCCAATATCCAGGTGTCGCCGGGATAATAAAAGTTAGTGGCGGGCAACCCGCGGGCGTCAAAATAGGCGCGGCCCCAGAATCCGTGGGTTTCGGCCTCGATGGCCTTGTCCACCAGGCCGTTGGCCACCGCCGGGGTTGGTCCATCCAGCCGGGATACCATTAGCAATCCATTGGTGGGTGTCATGGCCAGGGGATTGGTGCAATTACAGAACGGGTTGAGCAGTGGCCCGGTCAGCGTCAACTTCATGCGGATCAGGGGCAGGGTGGTCAGCTCCGAATCCACCGCCGCCTGATTTTGCTGGAATTCGGTGGGCATGTCCATGGGGGGGATTTCATGGAGCTTGTCATCTTCCGCGATTTTCAGCGGCACCCCGTAGCAGAGGACGAGATAACGGATTTTCGACTGTACCACCTTGGTGATGGTCATGGGGGGATGATTCCCATTGGTGGGCGCGCCCACCTCGGCGAACTGCCATAATTTTGCCGCCACCAGGTCATCGGCCAGCGGCAGTTGCAGGGCGTCGTGAAAATAGACCCGGGAAATTTCCTCGTTGGTCGAGAGCGGCAGACCAAATACCTGCGCAGCGGGCACCTGACGAACTGCCGCATAATGGTCCGCCACCATTTTGGAAGCGGGCAGCAATGAGTTGTAAACCACCACGACCTCGCTGCCGCCGGCCAGTGCCCGGGGCAGGGCGGCGAGCAGCAGCCAGACAAGGACAACTGCCGAGAGGTTTAATTTTTGCTTAATCAGTGGCGGCATGGCGGTGGTATGCGGGCCAATCTACCATTCATTGGGTATAATTCAACCGGCGGTTACCTTCAGACCGTCCCAGGCGAAAGTCACGCCGGGGGGCAGTTCCGCTTGCGCCACATCATGGTCGTAGTCGTGGGTGAGGTGGGTGAAATAGGTATGGCCGGCACCAATGCGCCGGGCAGCGGTGAGCGCCTCGTCCAGGCACATATGGGTGGGATGGGGCAAGTAGCGGAGGGCGTCCAGCACCGCGATTTCCACGCCACGCACCTTTTCCAAGGCGGCTTCGGGGATTTCCTTGCAGTCGCTCAGATAGGCCAGCCGTTTGCGGCCGGCCTGCTCAAACAGAAAGCCCGTGGTGGTCATCCGGCCATGCGGCAGGTCCATGGGGGTAATGGTGAGGTCGCCGATGGTAAACGGGCCGTTGATGACATGCTGTTCGGGCATGAAATAGCCCTTGGGCCAGGGGCCCTGATGAAAGGCATAGACAAAGACGCGGCGCAGATGGCTCATCGTCACTTCACTGGCATAGATGGGCAGGGGAATGCCGCCGCGCAGGTCGCAAAAACGACGGCAGTCATCCATGCCAAGGATGTGATCGGCGTGGGGATGGGTGACGAGCACGGCGTCCACGCGGTTCAGTTTTTCGCGGAGACACTGCATCCGGAAATCGGGCGGGGTGTCCACAACGAGTTTTACCGCCTCGGTGGCCACATAGATGGCCGGGCGGGTGCGCCAGTTTTTGGGATTGGCGAGGAACTCCGGCGGGTAATCGGCACCAATCAACGGCACGCCTTGCGACGTGCCGGTACCCAGAAAAATAAAAGTAAAGGCCATGACTTAAACTTCGCCCAGAAGTTAGCATAGCGACCGATTTCCCGGCGAATCAAATTTCTCGTTCGCCGGGAGCCCGGAGTTATTCAGTTCCAACCGGGAAACCGCCAGTTCTGGCGGATGAAATCGTAGTCCTGACCGGAGGTGGGGCCGGCAAAATTGGACGAGGCAATGCCTTTGGCGGCATTTTGTCCGGCGGCAATCAGGGTTCCATTATACCAGCGGTGACGTTCGCCATGGCCATCGGCAAAGGCGGTGCTGTTCTGGTTGACGTGGTATTGGGCCGGCGGATCCACCCAGGTAAAGGACTGGGGGTTGCCCAGACTCCATTGCACGACAAACGAGCCTTCATTGAGGCCGCGGGAGTCGGCGTCTTCGAGAAAGACGAGGGTTTGGGACGGGTTCCGGGCATCCACATATTTTTTGCAGACGGTGCCACAGCCCCAATAAGAACCATAGGACTCACCGCCGAAGTTTTCGGTCCGGGAATAGCTGTCATACGCCCAGCCGGTACCGAGCTGGCGGGTTTGATACCGCAGGTCGCCCGGACAATGAATCAGCGCGGGGTTCGGAGCATAGGAAAACAGGGGGTTATTGGTGCGAAATTCCGATTGAACATAGGCTTGGGCGACCGCAATGCTGGCGGATCCATTGATGATCGAAGCCATGGTGGCGGAACTGGTTTCGCCCCAAAAGCCGCCGCCGGCCAGGTAGGTTGAGATTTGATCGCCATTGTCCCCGGCGTACATGATGGAGGCGAGATTGCTTTGGCGCATATTACTGAGGCAGGCGGCGCCGGCGGCCTTGAGCTTGGCCTTGTTTAAAGCTGGCAACAGCATGGCCGCGAGAATGGCGATAATCGCAATGACCACCAGCAATTCGATCAAGGTGAAGCCGCGGGTCCGAGCCACAGATCGGGCGGCACAAGGAGTCATCTGAGTGTGCATTATCATATTTGTTTAAGGGGTGATTCGACTTTAGAGTCAGGTGAGAGCCTTGTCCACCACTTTTCCCGGATGGGGCGTGAAATTTTCAGATTCATGAAATGGCATGCCGGGCAATGTGGAGTGGTTTGGGGCCGGTGGGACTTATTGGAAATCTGAATCAGGGTTTGGCCCTGGCTTGCCAGCGAGCTGAAAATAATTTTTGCGCCGGCCGGGTAGCTTCGAATGAATGCAAAAAACGCCGGTAGATGATGGTTGCGTCTAACAGCATTAATGACTTTGGCTAATGGATTTGCATAGGTTATCCCAATGTCAGCAAAGTGACCTGTTTGGAATGGGTGATTTTTTTGCTTGTAATTTTTTACAATCGGCAGATGTTGGCAACTATCACCGACCTAGGCAACTAATGCACCCATTACGCATGTATTGTGTGTTCAAAAAATGTTTTGCGCCGCACTCCTTTTGGCGCGAATTCCACATTAAATAGACCGCCC
>CAIJGS010000053.1 GCA_903820285.1 uncultured Verrucomicrobia subdivision 3 bacterium
CTCAATGATCCGTATGCGCTGTGTTGTCTGGTGTTCGCGTTTGCCATGATTTTTGCAGGGCGCTGCCAGGACCGGTTTGGTCCGCGGGTGACGGCCACCGCAGGCGGTTTGCTGGTGGGGGCGGGGATGGTGCTGATTTCGACGACGAGCAACTATCAGACCTGGCTGCTGGGGTTTGGGGTGCTGGTGGGGCTGGGCATTGGCTGTGGCTATTCCTCGGCCACGCCGCCGGCGCTGAAGTGGTTTCCGCCGGCCAAGACGGGTCTGGTGGCGGGCCTGGTGGTGGCGGGGTTCGGGCTGGCCCCGGTTTATCTGGCGCCGGTTTCGAAATGGTTGCTGGATGATTACGGGTTGCAAAAGGCGATGCTGTATTTGGGCGTGGCGTTTACGGTGATCGTCTGCGGGCTGGCGCAACTGCTGAAGAATCCGCCCGCCGGATTTGTGGCGGCCCCGGCCCCGGCCGCCGGGAAGGCGACGGCATCGGCGGTTCAGAACGCGACGCCGGGAGATTTGCTGCGCAGTCCGGGTTTTTACCTGTTGTGGACGATTTATTGCATCGGGGCGGGGGCGGGGCTGATGGTGATCAGCAGCATCAGCGGGATGGCGAAGAAGAGCATGGGCGAGCATGCGTTCATTGCGGTGGCGGTGATGGCGATTGGCAATGCCGGCGGCCGGATCATTGCGGGGGTGTTGTCGGACAAGATCGGCCGGCGGTGGACGCTGATGCTGGTGCTGGGGGTGCAGGCCGCGCTAATGTTTACGGCCATTCCGATCACGGCGGCAAAGGATTCGGCGGCGGTCACGATTGTGCTGCTGGCGACGTTTATTGGGTTTAACTATGGCGCGAACTTGGCGTTGTTTCCATCGTTTACCAAGGATTTGTGGGGGTTGAAGAATTTTGGCATGAATTACGGGGTTTTGTTTACGGCCTGGGGAGTGGGCGGTTTTGTGTTTCCCAAGATCCAGCAAGTGCTGACGGCGGGCAGCGGGGGCAGCTTTCAGACGGCGTTGATGTTGGCGGGCGGATTGCTGGTGCTGGCAGCGGGGTTGACCTTGTTCATCCGGACGAAGCGCACCTGAATAACGGGCGAGACAAACTCATCCGGGCTTTGGAAGCCGCTGCTGGTATGACGATGCCAGCTTGAGTCCCGCCATAAAAAGGCTCCTATGAGGGCTGGCGGTGGACATTGCTGTTATCTGTTAGTCTTTGCCATGGATGGGTTTCGGTTGGCAATGGTATGGCAAAAAACAGTTGGCGGTTGACAGTTTCCGTTTTGGTGGTAACTTTCTACATATTAGCAGCTTGACGTCGGGCAGTGTGGTCGCAAGCAACAAGTATGGTTGTCTTTTGAAGTAACTTGGCTTCAAAAACCGGCTTGGCTTTTTCAAATACTCGCCTCAGAAGCGGCAACTCTGTTGACAGTGGTCCCAGATCAAGTCTCCTTGGGGGAGGGAGATAAAAAAGCCATGGTTGGCCCGAAGCGCGTAGCGTGTTTCGTCCAACCCCGACATTATGCCGAAACAAACTTTAACCGAATTGAAACAGCAGCGTCCGCGCCGGAAGATCGGGCGGCCAGAGATTGTCGATGAATTTACGCACCTGCCGGTATCCCGGCAGCGGAAGTGGCAATTGCGGAAGATGGCGCAGGGTGGCTGCCGCATTTGTGGGCAGGCGGCCATCAGCGGAGGATATTGCCTGAAGCATCTGGTGCAGGAACGGGATCACTCCGCCGAGCGTTTTGGTTACAAACGCGAAAACCAAAACTGCAAGAGCCGGCTGATGCAAAAACTGATTGAGCGGCCGCCGAGCCGCTGGCGTTATCAGATTGTCAGCGCCCGGGCCGACGGCGTGGATCTGGGGTTGGCTTCCCAGGATGTGCTGATCAAGCACTGGGGTTCCCTGGGCTGGGAAATGACGGCCGCGGTGCCGCAAACAGACGGTGATCTCTGGTTTTACTTCAAGCAGCCGGTGCCACTCGCGGAGGGGCTGACCACCCCCACGTCCCAGCGCAAACCCGTGGCAGAATAACCGCCTGACTCCGGATTTTCCCGAGGGGTGATATGGTTTCAACCACTGGCTTATTGCCAGTGGTTTTTTATTTGATCGATTGCATGGGACAAAGAAACCGTGGCGGCACGGAGACCTGAGTGCCACCACGGTTGGAACCGCCGTCATTGTCCGGCTCAGTAGCCGGCACCAGGGTTGGTGAGAACGACGGCGGGGGAGTTGGTTTCGCCGGTTGCCGCGGCGATGCGGCTGACGATGTTTACGCCATTGATTTCATCATAATTTATGACCAGCCGGTCCTCCGGTTTCAGATCGGCAAGCTTTCCGTCCGGTTTGCCGTGGAGCATGATCACACAACTGCCGCCAACGTTGAATTTCATCAGGCCGGCCAGTGACCGGGTCTTCAAGGTTTTTTCCTCCAGATCAATGGCCGTGACGGTGCCGGTATATTTGATGCTGGTCTGGGCGATCACCCGGGCGACGGCCTGGTCATCGGGCGTTTCGTAGGTGACGGTAATGTGGTTGCCTGGCTGGATGTCGGCCACGGTGCCGGGCCGGTCATTGCGCAGCACCACGTTGCAATCGCTGGCCATGGCGAAGGTTTTGTCAAACAGCCGGGAATGCACGGTAAACAAATGGCTGTCCCGATTGATACTCTTGACGGTGCCTTCGTAGACCAATGGTTCCACGGCCACACGATCGGCTACGAGGACACCATCGGCATCCTGATAGGTGACGGCTACTTTCTGTCCCGGATGCAAACCCTCCGGGGTGACCGGAGTTTTATCAAACCGGGTGCAGATGCAATCACTGCCGAGCATGAATTTTTTGCCGAGGACGAATGTTCTCAGGTTGAGGGTGCGTCCGGCCGGGTCCACGGCCAGGATGGTGCCAGTGGTGGTTTTTTCGGGCCGGGCGGGTGCGCTGGCTGTTTGATCGGCAGCTGCATTCAGGGTGCAGGCCGCGAGCAGACTGAGGGTGGTTTGGATGAGTTTGGTGGTTGTTTTCATATTTTTATGGGGATGGGAGTTAAAACCAGTAACGAACACCGATGGCGGCGGTGAGGCCGCCGCGGATTTCCGGGGTCATTTCGATGATGGGGGCCACTTCCACAAAGATGTCCACCGGGGCATGATCGAACAGATAAGACACGCCAACGGGGAGACGGAGGCCGAATTCATCGTCAAAATGTTCATCGCGCAGCCGGGCCTGGCCGCCAATGCCGAAGTAAACTGGCAGCTGGCCGGCTGGCGGGGTGGGCAGGAGAGTGAAGGAATGCCACAACAGGTCGCTGTGCAGCGCCAGATCGGAATGGTCAAACGAGGACCAGCCGACGGCGCCATCCACGGCCAGCCGGTCGTTGAGCCAGAGTTTGAGCGAGGCGCCGGTCGGGTCACCGATGATTATGCCGGCGCCAAACTTCTGAGGATAGTCCGGCGCGGGGTGATCCGGTGGTGTGGTTCGGGGGAGCTGGCCGACGGAATCATCCGCCCAGGCGACGGTGCCGAGCAACATTCCCAAGGTGATACAGGTGGATTTCATGGTGGGATTTGGCTGGTGGAATTGTTTTGCGGCGTCAGTTGGTGAATACGTGGGCGGACCCGGTGGCGTTGGTGGCGGTGAGCGCGGAGCCGGCCATGGTCTGTGCGCGAGTATCCACGTCAACGCGGTCGGCTGGCAATGGGCTGAAGCCGGCCGGCTGGTTGGTCAGGGTCGGCCGGCCAGCCATTTTCGGCGTGGCTGACCGTGGTTCTGGCGAGGTGAGCAACCAGGACGCCAAAACAAAGGCCAGGGATAGCAGGATGAGGTTTTTCAGGTTGAGCGACAACCCGACCGGGCTCTCGGTATCATCCCAGATTTCGCCGGCCGACAGATGTGCTGCCGGGTGAAGCGGTTTATTTGGATTGGGGCGCATGATTTTTGGATTGGGGGTTGCGGTTTTTGGCTGGCGGGGCCGGAAAATGTCGAAAGGGTGCGGACTTGCCGGTGAGCCTGGCCAGGCGGGCCTCGGCGGGTTCGGCCAGCAATTCGCGGATAGTCTGGAACAGGCTGGGAAAGTTGAGCGGCTTTTCCATGAGTGCCCCGACTCCCGAGGCGAGGGCGGGAAACAGCTGGTTATTCCGGGCGGTGATGACAATGATCGGCAGTAGCGGATTGATTTCGGTCAATTGTTCAAAGGTGTCCCACCCGTTTTTTACGGGCATGTTCAGATCCAGAAGCACCAGATCAAATTCGGCGGCTTGGGCAAAGTCGAGGGCCTCGGCACCATTGGCGGCGGGAATGGCGGCATAGCCTTCCCCGGCCAGCAGCCGCACCAGCACCTGCCGGATGGCCGGATCATCATCCACCAGCAATATCTTACCCCGGGCTGGTGGCAGGCCGCCGCCGGCAGAATTCACCGGCTCTGGATGGCAGAGGTTAATCATACATTAATTGAGTTCGGTTTGAGTCAAGCTTGGTGCGTGCCAAGTGATCGGTGGGCGGAAAACCCTGTTTTAGCGGCATTTTCGGCCGGAGAACGGCCAATCGCGCGGGGACGATGGCTAAGGACCTGCCAGTAGTGGTAACTTACTGACCACTGCGGAAGCATTTGAAATGAACCGGGTTAGGAGGTATATAATGAGGGTGATTTATTTATACTCTTCCGCTGGCGGCCGACGGGGCCGCCGGGTGGCCATCGGCTGGACGGGGTGGCGGTATGCCGGGGCCAATCCTTGGGTGGACGACCAAAACCGCGCCGGTTTCCAAATATGAAGTCAGGCATCAAAGTCAGGCTGACCCTGTTTGTCGCGGGCATTGTCCTGCTGCTGCTGGGGGCCGCCTGGGTGGTACATCTCACCTGGCAGCGAATGGGGGAGTTGCATACCCGGCTGGCCACGGTCCAGTGGCAAAGTTTTGAATTTTCCGATCATCTGGAGCAATCGGTGCTGGGGTTGAATAACACGATGCTACGGTACTCGGCCTACCGGGATCTGGAAGATTGGACGAACTATATCGTGGCCAGCCGGGATCTGTGCGATTGGATCAACGGGCAGCCGCCGAAATATTCGGGGCAGATGGAGGAGCCATTTCTGGATGAAATCAACGCGGCCTTTCTGGATTACACCAACGCGGCTGGGGCGATTCATACGAAGATATACGGCAACCGGCAGACAACCATCCGCCTGGTGGAATTCAGTGAATTTGAAAAGCAATCCCGGCGCATGCTGGATATCGGAGGGCAGCTGGCGAAGGCCCATCAGCAGGCGCTGGACACGTTTCAGGAGGAGGCGGGCAAGTCGCTGGTTTTTTTGCGCGACATCCTGTTCGCTGCGCTGTTGTTGCTGCTCGGTGCCGGCGGGTGGCTGGCTGTAGTGGTCTATCGGGAAATGATCGCCCCCTTGCAGGTGCAGCTCGTGGAAAGCCGCCGGCTGGTGGAGCGGCAGGAAAAACTGGCCTCACTCGGCATGCTGGCCACCGGGGTGGCGCACGAGATCCGCAATCCGCTGACGGCGATCAAGGCCTGGTTGTACATGCAGCAGAAGCAGCTGACGGCGGGCACACCGGAGCAGGCGGATGCAAATCTCATCGCCGGTGAGATTGACCGGCTGGAACGGATCGTGCGGGATTTTCTGCTGTTTGCCCGGCCATCGGATCCGCAATGGCAGGTGGTGCCAGCCGAGCAGCCGCTGCGCGAAGTGGCGCTGTTGCTGGCACCGGAGCTGGCGCGGACCGGTATTGCCTTCACCGTGGGCGAGGTGGTGGCAGCCCAGATTCGCATTGATCCGCAGCAGATCAAGCAGGTGCTGATCAATTTGATCCGCAATGCGGCTGACAGCATCACCGGGGCCGGCGGCACGATCGTTTTGCGGGCGCGGCTGGAGGACAAACGGCTGGAAGAACGGCAGGTGGAAGCGGTGATTCTCGAGGTTTGTGATAATGGTCAGGGCATTCCTCCGGAAGTGGAGAAGCGACTTTTTGATCCATTTTTTACGACGAAAAGCTCCGGCACCGGCCTGGGGCTGCCCATCGCCGCGCGCATCGTGGAAAAACATCTGGGAGCACTGCAATATCAGACCCAGGTGGGCCGGGGAACCACATTTGGCATTATCCTGCCGCGGGCATAAATTAATATCATGGAGACCGATGCCAAAATATTGCTGGTGGAAGATGATCCCGCCATTCTCATGACCCTCCGCCAGGTGCTGGCGGCCGAGGGCTATGCGGTCGCGGTGGAAAAGAGTGGCGACCAAGGGCTGGCCCTCGCGAAGCGAGGCGGGTTTGACGTGGTCATTACCGATTTGCGGATGCCGGGTTTGACGGGCTTGGAGCTGGTGCGGGAATTGCGAAGGAGCTGTCCGCGAGTGCCGATTCTGATGATGACCGGCCACGGGACCACGGAAACCGCCATCGAGGCCATTCAGGCGGGGGCTTATGATTACCTCGTGAAGCCGTTTGAAATACCGGAACTGTTGAAGCTGGTGGCGCAGGCGGTGGGTGTGGGCCGGCTGATGTCGGAGCCGGTGAAAATTGGCGAGGCCGGGGTGGGGCAGGATGCCATTGTGGGCAGCAGCCGGGCAATGCAATCCCTGTACAAAGAAATCGGCCGCATTGCGGCCAAGCCGGTCAGTGTGCTGATCCGGGGTGAAACAGGCACTGGCAAGGAGCTGGTGGCCCGCGCGATTTACCAGCACAGCGACCGCGGCAATGCGCCCTTCGTGGCCATCAACTGTGCGGCCATTCCTGAGACGCTGCTGGAGAGCGAACTGTTCGGGCATGAACGGGGGGCGTTCACGGGGGCGGAAGCGCGCCGCATCGGGCGGTTTGAACAGGCGAACCGGGGGACAATTTTTCTGGATGAGATCGGGGACATGACGCCCGGCACCCAGGTGAAGCTGCTGCGGGTTTTGCAGGAGAAAACATTGCAGCGGCTGGGCGGCAAGGAGACGCTGCCGGTGGATGTGCGAGTGATTGCGGCGACGCACCGTGATCTGGAGGAGGCCATCCGGCAGCACCAGTTTCGTGAGGATCTTTATTACCGGCTGAGCGTGGTGGTGCTGAACCTGCCGCCGTTGCGGGCGCGGCCGGAAGACATCCCGGATCTGGTGCAATATTTTTTACGAAAATATGCGGCGGAAGCCGGCGGCGCGCCGCCCTCCATTCAGCCGGAAGCAGTCGGACTTTTGCAGGACCAGGCTTGGCCGGGGAACGTGCGGGAATTGGAAAATGTCATCCGCAAAATGCTGGTGATGGGGCAGGGCTATACGATTGACTCGGAACAGGTGCGGAACACCCTGGCTCGGACCAAACAACCGGCTCCCCCGGCAGCCCAGTCCTTGCCGGAGCAGGTGGATGAACTGCTGCTGGCGGCCCAGCGGGGTGAGATCAACGATGCCGGGTCACGCCTGAATGAAGTGGTGGAGCGGGTGCTGTATGCCCGGGCCATCGGCCTGGCGCACGGCAATCAGGCTCTGGCCGCCCGCTGGCTGGGGGTTTCGCGGCTGACGATGCGCGAAAAGCTCACGCAGTACGGACTGCATCCCAAGCAGGGGGCGGCCGGAGAGTAACGGCGAATATCAAGCCGCCGGGGCGGCCACGGTGACCACGGTCTTGATGGAATTGGCGATGAAACAGAATTCATGCGCCTTGTGGTGGAGCTGTTCCTCGTCGGCCGGGGTGGGAATTTTTTCGCCGCTGTAAACGATCTGCGGGTGCAGCACAATGGTGCTCACCCAGGGAATGCCCTTGGCATCGGGCACCACGGTGCCGATCGCTTCGTCCTTGTAGCTGTCAATCTGGAACCCTTTCTTCTGCGCCAGGAAAAGATAGGTGAGGAGATGGCAGCTCGAGACGGAGGCGACAAAGGCTTCTTCGGGGTCCACGTTGGCCGGGTTGGACCAGGGCACCGGGACCACCGCGGGCGAGGAGGAGGCAGGCACGATCACGCCGCCATCAAAGGTCCAGGTATGTTCGCGCGAATATTTGCCGCGGAGGAAGTCCGGGCTGGTGCTTTTCCAGTGGGTGGTTGCTTTATATTCAGACATAATAAATATCCAAGTTGTAAAATATCCAGGTTGAATTTTTCAGGCTCAGGCGCCTTTGATCAGCCGGTTCACCTCGGTGAGCGTGGAGCCGAGCACTTCGAGTTTGATGGGTTTGCTGATGCAATCATCCATGCCGGCTTCGAGACATTTTTCGCGGTCGCCTTTCATGGCGTTGGCGGTCACGGCGATGATGTGCGCGGGACGGAGGCCTGGTTCGGCGGCCTCTCTTTTACGGATTTCACGGGTGGCTTCGTAGCCATCCATCACCGGCAACTGGCAGTCCATGAGGATCACGTCGGGGCGTAATTTGCCCCACTGCTCGATGGCTTCAACGCCGTTGACCACCAAGGTGGGTTCGTAGCCAAGCTTGCGGAGCATGAGCAGGATCAGGCGGCGGTTGATATCGTTGTCTTCCACCACGAGGATGCGAAAATCCGAAGGCAAGATTACCGGGGCGGTGGCCGGGGCGACTGCGGGAATCGCGGGAGCCGGGGCGGGTGTTAGGTTGTGTTTGCCGTCAACGATTCCCAGCAGCGTATTATAGAGCTGCGATTGTTTGACCGGTTTGAGCAGCTGCCCATGAACGCCGGGGGGCGTCAGTCCGTGAATTCTATCGACGGAATAAAGCAGGATGACATGCAATTGGGGGCAGCTGGCCAGGGCCTGGCGGGCGAGGGCTTCGCTCGTCAGGTCAGGCAAATGACCGGCGATCAGTATGACCGGATCAGTGGAGCCGGCGCACAGGCCGGGCAGCAGACTCAAGGCGTCATAGCCGGTGGGGGCGTCCTGGTGGCTGGTGGTCCATGTGTGGACCATGGCCCGGAGGCTTTCACAGGTGGCGGCGTGGCTGTCGGCAACCAAAATACGGAGACGGGCGAGGGCGGTGCTGGCGGGGTTGGTACTGGTATCCGGCTGCTTTTGCCTTTCAAATTCAATTTCAAACCAGAACGTGGAACCTTCGTTGGGGCAGCTTTGGAGGCCGATGGTGCCATCCATCAATTCCACCAGTCGTTTGGAGATGAAGAGGCCCAGGCCGGTGCCGCCATAGCGGCGGGTGGTGCTGGAATCCGCCTGGGTGAAGGGGCGGAACAGAGTGGCCTGAACATCGGGGGCGATGCCGATGCCGGTATCCGTGGCGTTGAAGCGGATCAGGGTGCGCCGATCGTTTTGCCGAATGCATTCAACGCGGAGGGTGACGTCGCCGTTCTCCGTGAATTTGATGCCATTGCCAAGGAGGTTGACGAGGATCTGGCGGACGCGGACCGCGTCGCCCATGAGTTCGATGGGCAAATTGGCTGGGAGAATGGCATTCAACTCCACGGTTTTGGCGCGGGCGCGGGGGGCGAGCAGGCCGAGGACGTCATCCACCAGCTGGCGCAGGTTGAAAGGAGCAGATTCCAGCAGCATCTGGTTGGACTCGATCTTGGAAATGTCCAGAACATCGTTGATGATGTTAAGCAGGTTTTCGCTGCTCTGAATGATGGTGCCGGTGAATTCGCGCTGGCGTTCGTCGAGGCGACTGTCGAGCAGCAGGGCGGACATGCCCATGATGGCATTCATGGGGGTGCGAATCTCATGGCTCATGTTGGCCAGAAACTGGCTTTTGGCCTGATTGGCGCGGTCAGCCTGGCGGGCGAGTTCCTGGGCCTGGGCGGCCGTGATGGTGAGTTCGTTATTGGTCAGCTCCAGCTCACGCGTGGTTTTGGCGAGGTCTTTGGTGCGGGCATCGACCTTGTTTTCCAGATCGGCCCGGGCCTCCTCCAGGGATTTGGTAAATTGGGAAATCTGCCGGGCGGCCATTTGCAGCCGCCAGATGGAAAAAGCCCCGATAAGGGTGGCGAGCACGATGCCGGCGGCCAGAAGGCTGACATTCCGCTGGCGGGTGAGGTTGTAATATTCCGTGATTTCGTTGCCGCCCACATCAATTTGCCGGTCCTGATAGGCCAGGAAATGTTTCCAGGCATCCTGGTACGCATCCAGCCTGGGCAAGGTGTCCTCAATCAGCATCTTTTGCGCGGCATCGGGGCGGGATTGTTGCAGGAGCAGATCGAGCGCGCCCAGATAGCTCTTCATATAGGGTTGGCGCGCGGTATTGATGCCGGCGAGTAGATGCTGTTCTTCGCCGGCGTCGGCCAGTTTGTAAATCTGGTTGAGGAGGACGGAGATCTGGTCGGAATTCTGCACTCGTTCCGCCAGCAACTGGTCAATCTGCTTCCGGTCGGAAAGCAGGAAGATTTCCATCGTGATGCGGTTGTTCTGATGAGAGAACTGGAGGGCTTCGCGGGCGAGATGCGCCTTGCGCCATTCGGTTTCGGTGATTTTGCGAATGTCGGCGTTGATCTTGTCCGAATCATGGAGATTCAACTCGCCCAAACCCACCATGATGGCGATCAGAATGGCAAAGATCCCGATCAGCCAGAGATATGAGACACCGGTTTTCAAACCCAATAAGTTTAGAATGTTTCGCTACTGTCGGGTCATCTTCAAGGACGGCCCAGTTAATGTCAAGATGGGGCGAAATTTACGTTGTGTATTACGGGTTTACAAAAATTGACGAGCGTGGCGCGTGGCGCGCACGCCGGCATAGGGCGGTGTTGGAGAATTGCTTCTCCGGGAGGGGGTTAAATGTGAGGTCATGCATGCGGCGGTGGCCGGTAGCAGAAAAATGGGCGAAGACGGGCCGTTTGAAAATCTGGAATTTAATTTAATGCGCGGAATCCAGCCTGGTATGCCAAGGCAATGACCGGCCGGCCGGGCCTTCACGATTGACACCAAGGCCGAGGCCTGATGGAGTTCCCGCAGCGGACCAATATGATTCACGCACTTCCAGGGATGGGCGCCGACCGGCGCATGTATCCGGCACCGTGGGACAGCCTGCCCCATTTTGCCGCCCGTGACTGGGTTCGCCCGGCCGGAGAAAAAACGTTGAAGGATATTGCCGCATCCATGTGCGCCGCGAAAGGGATCCGCAACGGGGATGTCTTGGTTGGCGCTTCACTCGGCGGCATGGTGGCATGTGAAATTACCAAAATCCGGAATATTCGGGCGCTTTATTTGGTGGGCAGCGCCATCTCCAAAGGAGAGGTTAACGGTTGGCTTGCGGCCCTCCATCCGCTCGCCCAAGTGGCGCCGCTGGATTGGCTGCAGGTTTCCGCCGGCCAGCTGCCAACCCAACTGGCCGATATGTTCAGCCAAGCTGACGCCGGTTTTGTGCGGACAATGTGTTCCGCAATTTTTGCTTGGGAGGGTTTGGGGGACACGCAGACGAAAGTGTTCCGGCTCCATGGGAAACATGATCTGGTCATTCCGCCGCCGGCCCATGCGGATTTGCTATTGGATGGCGGGCATTTGATCACGATGTCGCAGGCCGGACCGTGTGTGAATTTTATCCGGCGGAGTGTTTTGAATTTCAGTTGACCCCATTCGAAGGTGCGAGGCTGGCGGTCCATTTTGTTTGGCTGAGGAAGAAAAAGTAACTTTATGCCCGGGAGTAACGTACTATAATCCGACAACCTTTTAATCGGATTGAGCACCGCACCATGCCATGAGGGAGAAGCTGTCGTCCGGGAGCCGGCAGTATTGCGCGGTTCCCGCCGACCCGATTTGCTGCGTCCGGAAATCCTGCCCGACCTTCTAAACACCACCGCGAAGTGCCGGCCGCTGCAACCGGCTTTAATTTGGGGGGCGCGGACGATTGCGTACGGTGAATTGGGCGAGGCGGCAGCGTTGATTGCCGGGGCGCTGGGGCGGCGGGGGGCGATGACGGGTCAGGTGCTGGGACTGTTTTTGCCGCGCGGAGCCGAATTGTTGTTGGCGCAGGCGGGCATCAGTGGCAGCGGGTCGGCCTGGCTGCCGTTCGATGCGGGGACACCTTTGGAGCGCATCCAAGTATGTTTGGCATCCGCCCAAGCGAAGGGATTGGTGACCACCCGCGCATGGTTGCCGCGCTTGCATGGATTGTCCGTGCCCGTCTGGGCGGTGGAGGATTTGCTGGCGGAGAATAAACCGCTGGGGACACCGTGTCCGGCGCAGCCGGACGATCCGGCTTATGTGATTTTTACCTCGGGTTCCACCGGCACGCCCAAGGGGATTGTCATCAGCCATCGCAGCATCTGCCATTTTTTGCGGAGTGAGAACGCGGTCCTGGGCATCACGGAAAAGGACCGGGTATATCAGGGCTTTTCCGTGGCGTTCGACATGTCGTTCGAGGAGATCTGGATTTCATATCTGGTGGGCGCGACGCTGTGGATTGCGCCGCCGGCGCTGGTCGGGGATCCGGACGCGTTGGCGCAAACGCTGGCGCGGGAACGCATCACGGTGTTGCACGCGGTGCCGACGCTGGTGAGTCTGATTCAGGATCCGCTGTCTGGCGTGCGACTGATCAATTTGGGCGGTGAGGCGTGTCCGGATGCGCTGGCACAACGGCTGGTTCGGCCCGGGCGCGCAGTGTTCAACACGTATGGTCCCACCGAGACCTCGGTGTCGGCGAGTCTGGCGGAATTGAAAGCCGGGGAGCCGGTGACCATTGGGTTGCCGCTGCCTAATTACGGGATGCTGGTGGTGGATGAAAACCGGCGGCCGCTGCCGGCGGGCGCGGTGGGCGAACTGTGTGTGTTCGGCCCGGGGCTGGCGCTGGGTTATCTGGGAATGCCGCAGCTGACAGCGGAGCGGTTTGTCGCGAATCCCCTGGCGACCGGCACAGCCGACGCTTTGATGTATCTCACCGGCGATCTGGCCCGCATTGATCCGGGCGGGCCCGTGCATTGTCTGGGGCGGGCGGATAATCAAGTGAAGATTCGCGGGTTTCGCGTGGAGCTGGATGAAATTTCGGCGGTGCTGAATGCGCAACCGGGCGTGGGGACGGGGGCGGTGGTGGTGCGGCCGCTGGCGGGTGGCGACGAGTTGGTGGCGTTTGTGGTGGCGGCGAAAAATGAACGCCCCTCCGGGGAAACGCTGCGGCAGGCTTTGGCGGCGCGGCTGCCGCACTACATGTTGCCGGCGCATTTTGAAATGGTGGCGGAACTGCCGCGACTGGCTTCCGGTAAAATCAATTTGGGCGCGTTGCGGTCGCTGCCGTTGCAATTGAAAGCGGCGGCGGAGTCGGCCTATGTGCCGCAGAGTGAAACCGAGGCGGTACTGTTTGCCGCGCTGGCAAAATTGTTTCCGGGACGGGTGTTGCGGCCGGCGGCGGATTTCTTTGACGATCTCGGCGGCCATTCGCTGCTGGTGGCGCGGCTGGTTTCGCGGCTGCGGCAGGATGGTCGTTACGCGTCACTGAGTGTGCAGGATATTTACCGCGAGCGCCGGTTGGGTGCCATCGCCGGGGCGATGGCGGCATTGCATCGCCAGAAGGCCGCGACCATGCCGGCGCGGGCGAAAATGTCCACCGCCCGGCGTTCATTGTGCGGCCTGGCCCAGGCGGTGGTCATTCCATTTTTCGTACTGCTGAACATGGCGGACTGGCTTGCGCCATTTTTTGTTTACCACTATTTCACGGGGGATCCGGGCGACCGGATCTGGGTGGCGGTGTTGTATTCGTTGGCGACGTTTGTGGTTGCTCGTTTTTTAAATTTCGGCGTGGCAATTGCGGGTAAATGGCTGGCCGCCGGGCGGCTGCGGCCGGGCCGCTATCCGCTATGGGGCGTGACCTATTTTCGCTGGTGGCTGGCCGGGCGTTTTTTTGAATTGCCCGATGTCTATCTGCTGGCTTCCACACCTTGGATGCCGCTGTATCTGCGCGCGATGGGCGCGCGGGTCGGCCGGGACGTGATGATTGACACCATCAGTCTGGGCGCGCCGGATTTGTTGACGGTGGCCGACGGCGCGAGCATTGGCACCTTCGTGAATTTTGAAAACGCACGGGTGGAAGCCGGCGAACTGATTCTCGGGCCGGTCAGCATCGGGCGCGAGGTCGTCGTGGAATCCTACGCCGTCATGGAAAACGACACGGCAATTGGCGAAAGCGCCCAGTTGCGCGGGCAGTCGGCGCTGGCGGCAGGTCGGAGCATTCCCGCCGGGGAAATCTGGGACGGTGCCCCGGCGCGGAAGACGGACCGGGTGGCCGAAATCCTGCCGCCGCGGCCGCAAATCGGTTTTGCGCGGCGCTGGGCGCAGGCGCTGGTATTCGGGGCGGCGGCGATCGTGGTGTCAGTACTGTTTTTCCTGCCGACGTTTCCGGCGTTCATGCTGATTGACTGGGTGGATGCCCACACGCTGGACATTTTTGATTCGGAGTTGAACCCGGCGGCGGCCTTCGGCTTTTTCTTTATGCTGGCGATTCCGGCGGCGGCGCTGTTCGTGGTGTGCACGGCACTGGTCACGGCGGCCTTGCGGTGGCTGCTGCCACATCAGCAGCCGGGCCGTTTTTCAGTGCACAGTTTTGCGTTCGGTCGGAAAAAATTCATGGCGCAAATTCTGGACGGCAGCCTGCGCGAATTGCATGGGCTGTACGCGTCGGTTTATGCGCCGACCTGGCTGCGCTGCCTGGGAGTGAAAGTGGGGCGGAATGCCGAGGTGTCCACCGCCGAAGGAATGGTGCCGGAACTGCTGGAGCTGGGCGACGACAGCTTCATCGCGGACGGGGCGATGCTGGGCGACGAAGAGCAGCGCGGCGGCTGGATGATTTTGCAGCCCACCAAAATCGGCAGCCGCTCGTTTGTGGGCAACGGCGCCTATGTGCCGGACGGCACGGTGGTGCCGGATGATGTGCTGATTGGCGTGCAGACCCGTGCGCCCGAAAATGACCAAATGCAGCCCGGGCAGACCTGGATGGGGTCACCGCCGTTGCTGCTGCCGGCGCGTGAGCAACTGACTGGTTTCCCCGAATCGCTGTCGTTTCGGCCTTCGCCGCTGCGCCGCGTGGGGCGCGGGCTGGTGGAGGCGTTGCGGATTGTGTTGCCGCTGGCGCTGGTGATTGCGGCGGGTTATCTGATCATCATTCTGGTAATGCCGCTGGCGGAGGATTATGGCTGGGGCTTCACGGTGGCGAATGCGCTGGCCCTCGCTGGGTGCGTGTATGGCGTAGCTTCCTTCCTGTTTGTAGTGGCGCTGAAATGGGTGCTGGTGGGCCGGTATCGTCCCCGAGCGGCACCAATGTGGACGGCCTTTGTCTGGTTCAGTGAGGCGGTGACGAATCTGTATGAATCGCTGGCGGTGCCGAACCTGCTGGATCATCTGCGTGGTACGCCGGCTTTGCCTTGGGCTTTGCGCCTGCTCGGCGTGAAGATCGGTCGCGGAGTGTATTTGAACACCACGGACATCACGGAGTTCGACTGCGTAACCATCGGTGATGAAGCGGAGTTGAATTCACTTTGCGGGCCGCAGACGCATTTGTTCGAGGACCGGGTGATGAAAATTGGCCTGGTGGAAATCGGAAGGCGTGTGACGGTTGGTCCGCGCGCCACCATTCTGTATGACACCCAGGTGGGGGAGGGGGTGCGACTGGGGCCTTTGACCCTGGTGGCCAAGGGTGAGCAGTTGCCGGCGCATACCCATTGGGAAGGAGCACCAGCAGCTCCGGTGCGGGAGGCGGGCGAGGCATGAATCCGGGCGAAGTTTCCATTTATCACTGGCCGCAAATGCCGGCGCTGCCGCCGGCGGGGCGGTCGGTGCTGGTCCGGGTATCCACGGATGACACGCGTGCCGTGGCCCGAAAACAAGTGCGGTCGGCGCTCGGAAAAATTCTCGCCAACTGGAGCGGTTTAGCCGCGGTGGAATTGCCGTTGCTTGAAACGGAACAGGGTCCGGTCTGGCGCGGGTGTCTGGCCGGGGCATCGCTGGACATCAGTCTTTCCTATGCGGCGAACGAGGGGTGGCTGGCGCTCTGCCGGGGGGCGGCGGTTGGAGTGGATGCCATGGTGATCGGGGTCTTTCCTGAAATGGTTGACGTGGCCCGACTTTATCTTGGTCCGGCGGTTGTGGATAGCCTGACACAGGCGGCCGACCCGGCGGAGGGATTTGCCCAAGCTTGGACCGCCCGGGAAGCCTATTTGAAATGTTTAAAACGCGGGCTGGTGGAATGGTCCCCGGCGGAAATCCTGCTCCCGGTGGAATGGTTTTCGGTGACCTTGGAGGATGCCACCGGCTTGGTGGTGGCAATGGCCACGGGTTCCCACATTTGCCAAGATGCCATGATTATGCTATGAATATGTGCATAGGTTGATCAAATAAGTGGCAAAAATGAACATAAATTTCCCGCCGGTGGATGCCGGCTACATTAAAACCAAGGTCGAAAGCGGGTATTACAGCAACGCCACGGAAATGGTGCGCGATGCCGTTCGACGTATGCGCGAGCAGGACGACCAGCATGTTCGGCTTCTGGCAGCACTTGAAATCGGTGAACGTGATATTGCCTCAGGCCGCACGGTTCCCTTCACACCAGATTTGCTCAAACAGATCGAACAGGAGGCGCGGACACACGCCGCCAATAAGCACCCGATAAATCCTGATGTCATCCCCTAAACGCCGCCTCGAGCTGTCGCAGCAGGCAAAGGAGGATTTACGTGACATTCTCGCCTACACGCTCACCACTTGGGGTGAATCTCAACTGGCAAAATACCGAGCCAGTATCAATGACGCGCTGCATATTATTTTGCACAATCCTTCCGCAGGCCGTCCCTCGGTGAAGCCAACCCTTAAGGTCTTGGCGGCCGGGCATCACCGGATTTTTTACCGCGCCATTGACGGCACCATTTATGTCGTGCGCATTTTACACGAACGCATGGACACGTCTCGGTATTTGTGATGCCCATTCGTGGCTAAATTGCATGGTTGGAGCTACCGCTTTGATGGAAAAGTTCTTAAGGCGCAAATGCCTCGGTCCGGTCCGCGTATAATCATAGGCGGTTTCAGGGTGCGCCCGGTTGCCAATGGCCAGGTTGCGGGTTATCCGTTTTTTGCCATCCCCAATTATTTTTTTGTCAAATCGCATCTCCGGCTTGCATCCGCCGGGGCATCGGCGTTACAGTTTTTACGGTTCAACTCAAATCTTTTATGTCGCAAACCGGCCGTCAAACACTCAACGTCAGCAAAGTTCTCTGTGTCATCCTCGGGGGCGGGCAGGGAACCCGGCTGTTTCCGCTGACCAAGGATCGCGCCAAGCCCGCCGTGCCGCTGGCCGGCAAGTACCGCCTGGTGGATATTCCGATTTCCAATTGCATCAACGCCGGCTTCCGGCGCATCTATGTGCTGACGCAATTCAACTCCACCTCGCTGCACAGCCATATTTCACGCACGTACAAGTTCGACCAGTTCTCCAGCGGCTTTGTGGAAATCCTGGCGGCGCAGCAGACGCTGAACAACGCGTCCTGGTATGAAGGCACAGCCGACGCGGTGCGCAAGAATCTGGTGCACTTTCTCAACCATGATTTCGATTACCTCCTGATCCTCAGCGGCGACCAGCTGTACCGGATGGATTTTCAGGATGTAATTGCGCAGCATCAGGAGACCGGGGCGGACATCACCATTGCCACCTTGCCGGTGGGCCGGGCGGAAGCCGGGGCGCTGGGGATCATGCAGGTGGATGATGACAGCCGGATTACCCGCTTCGTGGAAAAACCCAAGGATCCGGCCGTGCTGGATTCCTTCAAAATGCCGGCGGCGTTGCAGTCCAGGCTGGGGGTCAAAATTCCCGGCGACACCTTCCTGGCCTCGATGGGAATCTATGTGTTCAACCGCAAGCTGATTTGCGATTTGTTGGATAATCCGCTCTCCGACTTCGGCAAACACATTATCCCGCACGCGATCAATTCCAACCGCGTGTTTGCGTATGTGTTCCAAGATTATTGGGAAGACATCGGCACCATTCGCAGCTTTTTTGAAGCCAACATTGACCTCGTGTGCGAACTGCCACGGTTTAATTTCTTCGACATGAGCGCGCCGATTTTCTCGCGCCCCCGCTATCTGCCGGGCTCCAAGATCAACGGGGCGCAGGTGGATCACGCCGTCATTTCCGACGGCTGCATCATCAACCGGGCGAGAATTTTCAACAGCATTGTCGGTTTGCGCACGGTGATCGGTGATGGCACGGAGCTCAACCGCGTGGTGATTCTGGGCAGCGATTACTATGAATCACTGCAATCGGTGGAAGAACATGAAAAATCCGGCACGCCGCGGGTTGGCATTGGAGCGCATTGCAAAATTGAAAATGCGATCATTGATAAGAATGCGCGCATCGGAAACAATGTCACCATTTCCCCCGCCGGGAAACCCGATAATCACGACGATGCGTTGTATTATATTCGCGATGGCATTGTCATCATCCCCAAGGATGCCATCATTCCGCATGGGACGGTGATTTGAATTAGCCGCCCTCAACCGGCGAGTTTATTTCGCCGGTTTGAGGGATCTGACTTTGACGGTAAAAGCGGTGTCGTGGTAGCGCACGGCCATGGTGTCAGGACGGTCCGGCGGCGGCGGACAATGCCGGGCGGACTGGCTGGTTTTCACCTCCAGCGTGGTGTTCTTGATATCCAATCCGCTCCAGACCGGGAGCATTTTATGGCCGGTTTCCAGGCACAGGCACATGTCCTTGCCATCGCTGGAATTTTCCGTGTATTCCACCGAGTGAATCCGCGCGGTGATCTGAACCGCCGTGTTGTACATCACTGGCACGAACATGCCGGTATGAATCTCGCCCTCAACCACCCGACCGGACAGCGCAAATAGCTGGCGGCAGGGGATTTCAAACGTGTCTTTTACGAAAAACTTCGACATAACATTTTGTGGGGCTGTAGTTTTTATAATTTTTATCAAGGTTGCGCCGGTACGATGTTGTCCCCCGTAAGGGGTTAGCTTTGGATGGACAGGGATCGCGGCGTCATGTTGTTGGTCTTTCTTTGGCTCGGTTTGGTCTTTACGGTTTATCTGATTTGTTTTTTCGGCTTGTCCCCGATGTTCACTGGGGACACCAATCTTAAAGCAACTGCCGTGCCGACTTTTAATGGTGAAAAATCCCTTTAAAATGATGGTTTTCAAATTTGGCGGCCTTTTTGTGCAATAAAAAAACATTGCATATGCAATACTTGGTTGCATTGCAGGGTCATGAACTTGGGTAACTACGACGAGCGCAGAGACGGGGGGCTTCCAATCATGAGTGCGATGGCAGGTTGGTCGCCCGGAATTTGGGGCGGCGTTGTCGGTAAATTGCGGTCGTTGTCGCTGGATTGCGCGGCAAGACATTTGCGCGGAGGGGAATAGCTTGGCACACTTGGGCCATGCCAGAATCGTACAGCCGATCCGACCCTGCCGCCGCCGCGTTTAGCGAGCGTCCGGCTTGGCGGTCTGTGGGGGATGGCTGGCGACATTTGCATGGGAGTGTCCGCGGGGCGGGAGCCAGTTTTGAATGGCATGATTTTAGGGCGCGCAGTGAATTGGACTGGGGCTGGAGTTTTCACCCGGGCAGCGTGGAAATCTGCCTGAATATTGCGGGACATGGCCGGGTAGGCGCGGGGGAGCAGGCGGTGGAATTTTCTCCGCTGACAGCCGGTTTTTACCGGCGCGGCACCGGCCAATTGCCAGCCAGCCGGCGGGCAGGGGAGCGACATCAATTTCTGACGGTGGAACTTTCGTTTGATTTTTTGCGCCGGAATCTGGCGGCGACCACGGGATCACTACATCCGCTGGTGCGCGAGGTGGTGGCCGGCGCGGTGACCGAATCAGCCGTGGCCCCGGTGGCGCGGCTGGGCAGCCGGCAGCAGCAGTTGCTGGCGAGTTTGCGGGAAGCGCCGGTGCGGGTGGCGGCGCAACCATTGTGGTATCAGGCGAAGGCGCTGGAGATTGCGGCGGAACTCTTTTTCGAAACGTCGGCGGTTCCGGAACTGTTCTGCCAGCGCCAGCACCGGCTGGCCTCGGAGCGGGTGGCGCGGGTGATTGCGCTGCTCGAGCAGCATTTGGCGGAGCCGCTGTCCCTGGAGGAGATTGGGCGTACGGTGGGGTGCAGTCCGTTTCATCTGAGCCGGACGTTTTCAGCTTCCACCGGCATGACGATTCCGCAATACCTGCGGCAGTTGCGCATGGAGCGGGCAGCGGAGTTGCTGCGGACGGGGCGATTCAACGTCACGCAAACGGCGCTGGAGGTGGGATATTCCAGCCTGAGCCATTTCAGCCAGGCGTTTCATGACACCTTTGGGTGCTGTCCCGGACTTTATCCGCTGAAGACGCCGGCGCAACGGGTCGGTTGATTGTTTTTGAGGCGTTACCTGAACATTCGCGGTGCCGGGTTTCCAGTCGCGCCGAAACTTCATGTTTGGGACGGTGTTTCATTCTCCATAATCACATCCTTATGAAAACTCGATTTCTGTTGGTCGTGGGTTTGCTGAATCTTCCGTTACTGCCGGTGATGGCGCAATGGGGCCAGCCGCCGGCCACCCCGTTGATCAACGTCACCGGTTCCGCCGAGGTGAAGGTGGCGCCAGATGAAGTGGATCTGAGCGCTAGTGTGGAAACCCGCGATGAAAGCCTGGATGCCGCCAAGCAGCAAAATGACGAACGTGTTGCCAAGGCTCTGGATTTTCTTCGGCACAATGGCGTCAAGGACAAGGAGGTGCAGACGGATTACGTTTCGATCGAGCCGGTGTATGATACGCGAAATGGCACTGATCCCCGCACCGGTCTGCCGTTGCCGGGATATGATAATCATGGTCTGGCCATGAAGCCGGTTTATTACCTGGTGCGCCGCGGTATCGGGGTGAGATTGACCGGGGTGAACCATTTTGATGCGGTGCTGTCCGGGCTGATTACGAACGGAGTCAACTATATCCAAGGCATTGATTTTCGCACCTCGGAACTGCGCAAGTACAAGGATCAGGCGCGGGCGATGGCCATTCGCGCGGCGAAGGAAAAGGCGGATGCCATGGCGGTGGAACTCGGCGTGAAAGTGGGCAAGCCCTATACCATCAACGTGTCCGACGCGGGCGGCTGGAACAGTTGGTCGCGGGGCTATGCCGGGAGTGGCTTTGGCGACTTTGGAGGTGGCGGCGGCTTTTGCGGCAGGTTCCAGAATGCCGCCCAGAATGCCGGTGGCACAGGTGAGAATGGACCCACCCTGGCGGTGGGCCAGATCAGCGTCTCCGCCAGTGTGACAGTTTCCTTTTTGATCCAATAAAAGTGAAACCGGCAGGGTTCACCGAATGATTTCCACCGGGATACGTTCGGGCTGGTTCTGGCCGAGCTGTAGCATGGCGGCATTGGTGTACATTTCCCAATTGGCCTGAAAATCGGGGGCGTGGAAGCGCCGGCGCTGCTGCGCGAGTTCCTGCTGGGCCATGACATCGAGGGCCACGGGATCATGGCTGAACCAGAGCTGGTTCATGACGGTGGAGTATTGCAGAAAACCCGCCGGTCCGCCCTGATACTGGCCGAGCAGGGCGTCGGTAACATTCAGGACCACGTGGTCGCCCACGGCCGGCAGGGCGACGATTTCAGGCAGAGCCACGGCGAGGCGGGCGGAGTCGTTTTCAAAACGGTGGGTATTATCCACGCTGCCCATCGCCAGGCTGTAAAAATGACCGCAAACGCCGGCGCTATTTTCATTGAGGAGGGGCACAATGGAAATGATTTTGGTCAGGCGCTGGCTGACGAGTTTGGAAACAAACGATTTTTTGCCGACTCCCCGGTTGGTCTGCCCGAATTCCTGATCGCCCCAGACCAGGGTGCCAATCACTGGGGAATCCGGCAGGTAAAAAGTGTTGGTATCAAATCCGGCCTGCATCGCCCCGGCCACC
>CAIJGS010000054.1 GCA_903820285.1 uncultured Verrucomicrobia subdivision 3 bacterium
CCTGACGCCGCCCGGGGTGACTGGGGCGGATGCCACCAATTATCTGGAAACGGAGACCATGGAACTCGGCCCGCAATTCGATGTGGTGCCTTATGTGATGGCGGATGATTTCACCATCAACTTGTTCATGACCGCATCCCTCAAAGAATTCCTCGGTTACGATGAACGCGGCCGGACCAACGAGGTTACGGTCTATCTTAACGGGCAACGCTCGTATACGGGGACGCCCACGCCACTGATTCATCAGCATCAGATGCTGGCCACGGTGAATCTGTGGGATAACCAGTCCGTGATTCTGGCCCATCTGCCAGTGACCACGGCCCAGCCCGCGGATGAATATGTTGCCGGCAAACAAATGATCAGCCCGCCCGCCAAGGCGGATAAAAAACAACTGGTCGTGATCGTCACCGCCACCATGGTTGACCCGGCCGGCAACCGGCTGCATGCCGAAGATGAGATGCCCTTCGCCCAAAACGGCCCGCCGCCGCAACCAGCGAAGTGATACCATTTCCCGGTGATGCCCGGATAGTCGAGGATGGTGGGGCGCGTCACTCCGTGCGCGCCGTCGTGCAAACCAGTAAACGTTCGTTGGCAGGCAGCGTCGCGCACAGAGTAACGCGCCCTGCCCGGATCAAATCATTCCGCCGTTATTACCAAGACCAGATATGGTTAGTGCCGCCCCCCCAATAGCCCCAAACCGGTAATATTATTCGGCAGTAACTTTGATCGTATACGTCACCGGCGCATATGCGGCGCGGACGTAACCTTCCAGCGCGGTGTGCTGGCGTTCGGTTTCGGCCAGCATTTTATCCGTCAGGGCCGCCACCTGATCCATGGGGGTGGAGAGATTGCCGCCGGGCCGGAAAATGGCTTTGATCTGACGCGTCTCAAATTCCTGTTTGGCCGAGACCGCGGCATCCACCTGCGCAAATTGTGCGGAGAACGGATTCAGCGTGAATTCTTCAGCCAGGTTCACGCCCTGATTCAATTGTTCCGCAGTGAATTCCCGGCTTTGGTCACCCCACACGACGCGATATTTCGCCGCCGTGGTATTGTTGACCGTCAGCAGAAAACGGTTCAACTCCTGGTTGAAGGGCACAAAGCCCATGCCGGAACGCAGATTGTCGTTATTGGTGATGTTGTAAAAACCGGCCGTCGGATACCAGTTCGCAGCCAGACCAAAGGGCGCGTCGGCACAAAAGGGAAAACGTTCGCTGCGGATTTCATAGGCGTGGCCTTTCACGGAAATCAATTTGTGCCCGGCGGAAACGGTGAATTTGCCCGTCGCCAGGTCCAGCTTGAAATCCGCAATGTCGCCCTCCAGGCCGAGCGCCTTGAGGAACGCATAGGCCATGATCGTGTGACCGGCCCAGCCGGGATGCACGCCATCGCCGCCGGACAGGTTGTAGTTCGGACCGTATTTGTGCGTGGCCGTGAACGAGGCATTGATCATCGGCCAGAACACATCCGCGAAACCGACGTTTTCATCGGCGGCCAACTGGATGCCGAGGTTGCGCAGGTTGCACAGATTCTGGTTCAACAATTCGGTGGTCGCGCCGGGCTGCCACCAATTGCGATTGCCAACGCAGCCGGACGAACCCTGCACCACGCGAATGCCATGGGCCTTGAACGCCTCGACCACCGCCTGGGAACTTTTGCGAAACGTTTCGCCGATGCTGTCCACGTAGGGACGATACTCGTGATCGTTCATGCCGTAGCAGGTCGTGGCAATCGTCGGCTGAAAGCGCAGGACGTCGTTGGTCATGCGCTTGATAAACCCATCGGCGCGTTCACCGCCCCAGCCGAACTGGCGCACGGAAACATGCAACTGCGGCGCGCACACGGTGAGATAATCCTCCATGATGCGGGAATACATGCGCTGCTCGGTGATCGAGTCCCCGCAGATCGCCAGGCGGTCGCCCTTTTTCAGCAGTAGTCCGGCCGGCGCCGGTGCCTGGAGCGGATGCAATTTTTCAAAAAAGGGATCACTGGGTTTGGGTTCTTCCACCGCCGCATACAGATTGATAGCCAGCACGCCGAGCAGGAGAAAAAGAGGATTGCGTAACATAGAGATTGGCGAGTTTGCGGTTCAATATGGTGGGAGTCCAGCGGGAATTGTGGCTGCGAGCGGTTGGCCGGATTGGGCGGCTATTTGAAGCGGGATTAAACGCAGAGAGGCAGAGGGGGAGGAGGTTCGCAAAGAATCGGAAGCGCCAAATTCCGACCGCCATGCTCCAGTGAAGTACCAACCTCCAATGGCTCTGGCGGCCGGCTACCGGGAAATGTGCGTGGCACTGGTTCCATCGTCCTTTCAGGACGAAACTGTTTTGGCATGGCAACCAGCCACTCCGTGGCTGGCTAATTTCCGGTTGTCCCTGCGGGACGAGCGCGGGAAACGGCGGATGGAATGGTGTTAACTATTTGGATGGTGGCGGTGATGGCGCTGACTTTGGGGCAGCAGACCGGCGACGCTGATCGCGCAGGATCACATATTGGGCAAGGATCAGAGTGAGGGTGGTGAGGAACAATAGGACATGCAAAGGAAAAGAGAAAATGTCGAGGCGGGTCAGCACGCCGCAAATGGTGGTAACGATGAACCAGATCATGTGCCAGCGCTTGCTCGGCGGAGTTGCCGGAAGCAGGAGGATCCGGATCAGGTTGGTGATATGCAGGAACAGAATGGTCAACAGCAGGAAGAGAACCAGGACGCAGAACCCAAAAATGAGAACCCGGTCACCAAGATTACTTGGCAAACCGCAGGCGGCCAGCATCGTGGTGCAGGTCATCATGGAGTTTGATGCTGTTGCAGGCCCGGAAAATTGTCAACGTTGAGCTGAGTTCCAAGTGACTGTCCGTTTGTATTTAGCCTGTGTCCGATGGGAAGCGGGGAATCGATTGATTTTCCCGAAGAGAGTGGTGCCCACGACAGGACTTGAAGGACTGCCAAATATCGTCTGGAACCTCGGAATTTAAGGGTTTTTAAAGCGTGGTGCCTTTTCGGTGCCTTGTGAAACTGGGAGGCGATTAATTGCCGCAATTATTCACCCGTGCCGATATGGAAACGGCGCTGGCGTGATATTCCCTCGGCCATAGATTGCCGGGCTTGTAATGGTCAAAGTGATTCTTTCAAGAAGCGTTCAATTTCTGCCGCTGGAATAATAATTGTCCGAAGTGCCTTTGAATTTTTTAGCAGGCCACGTTTAATTAACCGATGCACTGAAATGTAAGAGACGCCCAAAATTTCCGCCGTTTCTCGCATGGTATAGGCCAGCCGTTTATTTTTGGAATTTTCCGGCCTGAGCGTTTTTTCCGCCGATACGGCAAAACTCTGTGGAATTTCCGGGGTGGTTTTATTTGATAGCAACATTTTCAGATCCTCCGGGCTGACGGATAATTGTCCTGATAATTGGACGGTAATTATAATTGGTTTTTGCATGGTGGTTTTGATTAATTAAAGGGGTTTTCCGGTCGGAAAATAATGTCCGGTTTACTTCCAAAAAGCCGCCCTAAATTGCCAATGCAGGCGGAAATAATTGAAATCACCATTTGGAAATGGATTTTTCCGCAGTATTCCGCCAAATAACCTCACCAAATGGTGGAATTTGCCCCGCGTCCATCCGTCCAAGAAATAATTCCGTCCGGCGCGACATCCAGCCAAGCGGAAAACCGTCCGGCGGGTGACAGGGCGGAATATGCCGCCGATTTTCCGATTCCGCGCCGCTTTAATTCCGCAACAGCGGAAATACGCGACAAGCTGCGCTTGCCGTTGTCAAAAATTGCCGCCAGATCGGCGCGGGAAATGGTTTTCTTCGCGGCAGGCGGAATCGTGGCGGCAAGCGTTACCGGAATAATCGTCGCGACTGGCCGGACATAGGCGGAAAATGAGGAAACCGGGTGGACTGGAGCCGGAATAATCGCGGCAGACGGCGGGGAAAGGGCACGAAGGGAAGCGGGCGGAATGGTTGGAATCTCGCTGGAAATACAGTTGTCCGCATTTTTCCGGGCAATTTCCGGTTGTTTTTCATCGACGCTTTCCAACAGTCTTTTAATAAGCCAGACGACAGCCACCCCGAGAATGACCGGCGGGGCGGCGGCGATGACCGGAGCAAGGGCCACGGCAAGGGGGACGGTTTGTTTGGCATTCATAGTGTGTTTATGGGATAGGCGTTTGTTGTTTTGCCTCTCTTGCCCTACCTATCCCCCCCTAAATTAAGGTGGGGTAAGGTAGGGTAAGGTAGGGTGTTTTCAGATTGGGTTTACAGGATTGGTTTTTGGTGCTGGGAATATCCGGTAATGGGATTTCCCGCCTCGGGGTGTGGTGGTCACCCGGTCGGGATACATCCGCGAAAGCTCGGTCAACATTTTGCCCGCCGTCGTGCCGCTGGTGAAAATCCTGTCCAACAGGTGTTTTTCATCGTGTGAACGCATGGTCTGTTCAAACTCCGTTGCGAAACCTTCCCAGCAAGGCCGATTGGCAAGCAGGTCGAATAGATCAATCAATTCCAACAGGCGCATTTCGGGTTGCAAATCGTATAAGGCGGAGACGATGCCAGGATGCTGGAAAAGGGGTAACCGTGTCCGATCCGATATTTCGTAATCGGTAGCAGGTAAGCTAAATTGCAAAAGCCAGTGTGCTAAGGCCGGAAGTTCGGCGCGAATGCGTTTGGCCCATTGATCCTGCTCGGCATTGGCCTTTGGCAATCCATCGGCGCGGCAGGCGCGTAATATCAAAAGTTTGTCCAGCAAGCTGGGGGATAGCGCCGGGCAAATCTGTAAACCCGCCTCGTCGTCATTGCTGGCGATTACAAGGCGGCGGAATGGCGTTAATATGAGCGCGTCCGCGCCTTTTCCTTCCATCCGTTGCTCATTCGTCCAGATCAATGATTTGATGGCCTCACCGCGCTGCCGCCGCTCGGCAAGATTTGCAGATGCGCCCTTGTCGTCAATAACGAGCAAGGGGGCTGCAAACAAGTCCTTGTTAAATTTACCGTCCTTCAAATAGTTGGTTGGATCGGCCATTCGGCCACCAAAAAGGGGCTGAATAATCAGTTTAATCAGCGCAGATTTTCCGCATTCACGCGGGCCTGCAAGGTAAAGTGCGGGCGAAAATCGGAAAAAGGAGCCCGTTGGGTCTTGAAAGCGTTCGCGCAAGGCAATGTAAGCACTTGCCAGCCATGCATAGAAAAATTCCGCCTGTGGGTGTTCATCAACGGCCAACATGGTTTCAATCAAGCGGGCAATCGTCGGAAAATCGCCGGGTTGCGGTGCAATCAATTTCGGGGCGCATGTTACCAAAATGGGGCGTCCATTGATCTCGTGGCATCCTGCGGGGTAGCCTGCCAGCTCGCCAGCATAGGCGACGGAATTATTTTGCATCTTCCAAAGCAAGGCGCTTTCAGCGGGGGAATTTCCATTCGTGTCCTTAAATGCCTTGCTGAAACCGCAGGCGGCAAGAAGCGACTGAGCAGCGGCGCTAGTTGTCTTGAAATAGCCGCCCCGACTATCGGGGGCAAACCAAGATGATTTTTCCGCGTAATAATGCAGCGGAACGGCGGAAATTTTAGCCACGTCGGCAACGCAAATCATTCCTTGGCTTGTGACACCCTCGACGGGCTCGGCAGCGTTATCAGGTGTTTCGGCAACGGGCATCGGTTCAAATTCCTTGGCCGATTGGACAAGTTCATGCAACTGCGCGGCAGTGCCGCCAGCGGCAAAGAAATCATGGGAGTCTTTAACCGGATGCTCTGCCACTTGCGGCAGTTCAAGCACTTTGACCGATGGCAGCTTGCCTTTAAGGCTGGCGGCAACGGCGGCGGCGTGCGCGCGGCCTGCGGTGTCGTTATCTGCAATGATACAAACGGCCTTTGCCCCTTCAAAATACCGGACGAAACCGGCCTGCCATTTGCCCGCGCCGCCAGAATTACAGGTGGCCACGAATCCATTTTTTACCAGCGCGGCAACGTCTTTTTCTCCCTCGGCAATAAAGATTGTTTCGCCTGCCTTCGCTGCCGTTATGAGTTCTGGCAACCGGTAGGGGATATCCGGTCATACGGAATATAATTGGCCCAACAGATGTCTTGGAAGGAACAAGCGGCAGGAAAGCAATTGATTTTTTTGGCCTTGATGCTGAACAGGCTCGCAAATGCCACCCAGAGGCGTTCAATCAAGTTTTAGCGGAAGTAAAACCATTGAGGGATGAAAACGCCAGACCTTCTATTCGTGAATTGTGGTGGCGTTTCGCTTGGGAAAGACCTGATTTGCGAGAAGCAATCCACGGCTTGAACCAATATCTTGTAACTCTTGAAACCTCGAAATATCGGTGTTTTGCAAATTGCTCGGCAGAAAACTTGTGGGACGGTTCACTGTTTGCAATCGCCCTCGATGATAGATTTTTCTACGGAATACTAAATTCCCAATTCCATGTTGTATGGTCGTTGGAGGCGGGCGGGCAACTTGGCCCGACTCCGCGATACAATCGCACTGCCTGCTTTGAAACATTTCCGTTTCCGCTATGCGGCGAACACGAGAAAACGAGCATCCGCGAATTAGCGGAATTTTTGGACGCACATCGGAAACAAGTACAAGCCAAACACGGTATAACGCTCACCGGCCTTTACAATGTTCTCGAAAAAATCCGTTCTGGGGAAACCCTCACGGAAAAGGAAAAACTTGTCCACGACCGTGGCCTTGTTTCCACGCTCAAAAGTTTGCATGACGACTTAGACGCCGCCGTCGCCGCCGCCTACGGATGGCCCGCCAGCCTGACCGATGCGGAAATATTAGAACGCCTCGTGGCCCTGAACGCGGAGCGTGCGGCCGAAGAAGCGCGCGGCGTCATTCACTGGCTGCGCCCGGAATATCAGGCCAAAGGCCAGCCGGGTTTGACGTTACCTTTTGATTTGCCAGCTACACTAAAGAAACAGCCAAAGAATGCAGCGCCCGCCAAGCCCAAAGGCAAAGCCCCTTGGCCGAAGTCATTGCCGGAGCGTATGCAAGCGGTGGAAACCGCCCTACACGCCGCCGCCGCGCCGATTGCGCCCGCCGATCTCGCCAAGCAATTCGCCCGCGCCAAGCCTGCTGAAATTGTGGAAATCCTCAAAACGCTGGAAACCTTTGGCCGCGCCCGGAAGGCGGGGGATGGGAAATTCAGGCCGTGATTTAATAATTTACGAGGAATATATGGATCAATACGCACAATTATTGCAGAAAATTGCCGATAATACCGGTCATAGCGATTCAATGTGGGTGGCAATTATCGCTGGCGCGGCGGGTGTTTTCGGCGCAGGCATTACAGCTTTATTCGGTTATCTAACAATGCGTAAATCGCAACAAATTGAGGAAAAAAAGTTGCGCGCCAGCATAATAACAGCCGAGCGTTTAAGATGGCTTCAAGAAGTCAGACAAAGACTTGCTAGTTTTTATGTTCAACTGGACATGCAATTCAATTGGCTAAAACGACCGATACCCCAAACAGATGAAGAAAAAAAGGAATACCAATGTAAATTAGACGAATTTTCTAATGTGGTTAACGAACAATGGCACATCATCACACTGATGATAAATCCGGCAAAACCAGACCAAAATGACCTTAAAAGCGCATTGCAAGAAGCTCTTGTTTTGGTTAAGCAGCACATTGATTTACGAAATGCAGTCGTGCTTGGGAAAAAGCATTTAATTTTCCCATTGAAACCGCATGAAGTTAAATTCGACGACCAAAATTATAAAAGGATAAAGACGAAGGCATTCGATTCGCTCACCAAAATTGGGATTGATACTTGGAACCGAATCAAAGAATTGAAATAGGATGAAATTTAAGGCGGTTTTGCATTTAAATTTGCACCACGAATGGTTTGCGGCCATCGTCGCCAAAACCAAGCGCATTGAATACCGCCGCCGCACGCCATATTGGAAAACACGCTTGGAAAATCGCAAATACGACGTGATCCAATTCCGCAACGGCTACGCCACCGACGCGCCGGAAATGCAGGTTGAATTTCTTGGCGTGCGCCGGATTAAAAAAGACGGCCAAAATGTTTATGCCATCCGGCTGGGCAAAATTCTGAAAATTCGCCGCTGGGAAAAATCGAGTGCCTCTGCCTCGTGAATTTAAACCCGGCGGTGAAACCTTCAATTTCCAGACAGAAACCGCCCCGCCCGCCTGCCAGTGTGATGGGAAAGCCAAACGGCATGGTATAGGTAAATATGGGAGTTTTTCCGGTGCCTTTTGGTGCCTTTTGGTGCCCTCAAAGCGGGGTAAAGTTGACCGAAGTTGGCCGCAACGGGCAGAAGTGCCTTGCAAGCGAAACCCCTGTAAATACAGGCTTTTATTGATGAAAAGCCGCCTTTTGGGAAGATTTCAAGATGGTGCCCACGACAGGACTTGAACCTGTACGATGTTACTCACTAGAACCTGAATCTAGCGCGTCTGCCAATTCCGCCACGTGGGCATATACCGAATTTCCGATGGTTTGTATTCAGGTGGACTGAAAACCACGGATTGTTAGTATGCCGGAAGCAGGGGGAATATCAAGAAATTTTGTTTTACCGGTAAATGAAACCATTAAAGCGCCATGGACGGGTCCGGACGGACGGTTCCCCGTCTTCGCGATGACCTACATCCCTTACCCAGTTTGCCAGTTTGAAGTTTTTACGCCCTGCCTTCGTGAAATTCGTGTCCCCCCGCATTTCCCCCCATCTGCGTCCATCTGCGTCCATCTGCGTGTGCCGGGCGGAATGTTCTCCTCGGGGGAGGATTGGGGAGAGGTGGGGCTCGATAAACCAGCCTTAGGGAACAGCGGCAGGATATGCCGACAATCTTCCAGCCGGATTTAAGTAATTGACTTCCGGCGTAAAAAGTCCACCCTGATTTTTCCCAATTTTAAGCGGGAACCGTGGCAGCACGGTTTTTTGACCCGCCCCAGGAAAGGAAGTGAGTGCATTGACTGAAATTAAACTGAAAAAAGGCGAACCAGTGGAACGTGCGTTACGTCGACTTAAGAAAAAAGTCGACCGTGAAGGCACGCTCAAAGTCGTGCGCGGCCGTCGGCAATTTGAAAAGCCGAGCGAACGCCGTCGCCGCAAGGAAAAAGTAGCCCGTTTTTCCGCCATGCTCGCCGCGCGCTACGCCGACGAATAAGCGAAAAAACGCAATCGATTTGAACCTTTCAAAGCCGGGCGTGTCTGATTAAAATCCAGACGCGTCCGGCATTTTATTTATTCAGGGAACGCCGGCACAGCCTGATCGCTTAACATGTACTCATTTTCGTCTTGTTGGAATTCGCATCGCCAACCCGATGGGCGGCTGATGTTGCTCGAAATCCGTGAACTGGGTTTTGAATATGCCGAATTGAGCCACGGCACCCGGCTCGCCCTGGTGCCCGGCATTCTGGATGCCGTCAAGGCCGGGGAGATCAAGATTTCCACCCTGCACAATTTCTGTCCGCTGCCCATGGGCATTGATCGGTCTGCCCCCAACCTTTACGAATTCACCTCCGACAAGGCGCGCGACCGCGAGCTGGCCCTCAAGTACACGCTCAAGACCTTCGATTTTGCCGAACGCGTCCATGCCCCCCTGATCGTGCTCCACCTCGGCAGCATGGATCTGAAGGACTACGGCAGCAAGCTGGAGGGCTTGCTGGAAGATGGCCAGCGAAACACGCCCAAGTACGAGAAGATTCTGGCCGAAGCCATGGCCAAGCGGGAGGCCAAAAAGAAACCGTACATGGACCGTCTGTACGAGATGCTCCGTATCATCGTGCCGGAGGCGGAAAAACGCGGGCTCAAGCTCGGTTGCGAATGCCGGGAAGCCGTCCAGGAAATCCCGCTCGAAGCCGACTTTGCCACGCTCTTCAAGGATTTCCCCAGCAGCGCCGTGACCTACTGGCACGATACCGGCCACGCGCAGATCAAGGAAAACCTCGGTTTTATCAAGCATGCCGCGCAGCTCGGATCGCTGGCCAGCCGCCTTGGCGGCTTTCACATCCATGATGTGCAAATGCCCGCCAAGGATCATTGCGCACCCGGCACGGGTGTCATTGATTACGCGGCCCTCAAGCCATTCGTAAAACCCGAACACATCAAGGTTTTCGAGCTGAGCCCGTCCATGCCCGTGGAAGCCGTGAAAGCCGGCGTGGCCCACCTGAAATCCATCTGGGGCGAATAGTCACCCGGTAGCAGCCGACGTGAGGAGGCTCTGATTTTTTCAATATCTTGGCGAAATGACCCAAGTTGTCTCGCCACCCGCCCGGATATGGTAAATTGTAAGCGTGTATGAGCAGTCCGGTTTCACCCCCAGCCATCGCCCGGGACATCGTCGTCCGCCTGCAACAGGCCGGCTACGCCGCCTTCTGGGTCGGCGGCTGTGTGCGCGACCATCTGCTGGGCCGCGCGCCACAGGATTACGACATCGCCACGGATGCCACACCCGAACAGGTGGAAGCCCTCTTTGACCGCACCATCCCCGTCGGCCGCCAGTTTGGCGTCGTGATTGTGCTGATACACGACCAGCAATTTCAGATCGCCACCTTCCGCGCCGAGACGGATTATCAGGATGGCCGCCGCCCCGGCAAAGTCGTCTTTGCCAGTGCGGAAGCCGATGCCCTGCGCCGCGATTTCACCGTCAACGGCCTATTTTACGATCCCCTGACCGATAAAACCCACGACTGGGTGAACGGCCTGGCCGACCTGCGCGCCGGCATCATCCGCACCATTGGTTTGCCGGCAGAACGGTTTGGCGAAGACCACCTACGGCTGCTCCGGGCCGTACGGTTTGCGGCACAGTTGAATTTTACAATTGAGCCTGCGACCTTGGCGGCAATTCAGGCGCTGGCGCCCAAGATCAAAGTCATCAGCGCTGAACGCATCCGGGACGAGCTGCTGAAATTATTCCGGCCGCCTCATGCCGCGCGCGGACTGGTGCTGTTGAGCGATAGCGGTCTGCTGGAGCATGTCTTTCCCGAACTGGCCGCCACCATTGGCTGCGAGCAATCCCCCGATTTTCATCCCGAAGGCAGTGTGTTTAATCATATTCGCCTAATGCTCGAAAAAATGCCGGCGGATGCTACCTTCGCGCTGCCTTGGGCGATCTTGCTCCATGACATTGCCAAGCCGGTCACAATGGAAAAGGAGGCCGCAACGGGCAAAATTCATTTTTACGGACACGAAAAAGTCGGGGCCGTCATGGCCGAGGAGATTCTGATGCGGCTGCGATTTTCCAACAAGCAGACGGAGGAGATCGCCACCAGCGTGCTGCACCACATGCAGTTCAAGGATGTGAAACAGATGCGCAAAGCCACCCTGCGGCGGCTGCTCATGCGCGAAACCTTTCCGCTGGAATTGGAATTGCACCGGCTGGATTGTCTCGGCTCCTTCGGCGGCTTGGAACATTACCACTATTTGGTGGAACAGATGGAGGAACTAAAAAAGCAACCGGCCATCCAGCCGCCGCTCCTCACGGGAAATGATCTGATTGAACTCGGCGTGCCGCCCGGGCCCGAGCTGGGCCGGTTGCTGGCGGAAATCCGGGAACAACAGCTCGCTGATGAATTAAAGAGTGCCGAGGAAGCCCGGGAATGGTTGCGCCTGAAAATGGCCGGTGACATCCATCAACAACCACTTGGAATGTAGGAGCCGACGTAAGGAGGCTCAAATATTATTAGGAACGTTCTTTTATTTGGAGCCTCCTTACGTCGGCTGCCACTTCTTTTCAGCCCTCGTCCCCGGCTATCCTCCATCCTCAACGTTCCATCCTCGTTTCCATTCAGTGCCCGCCGTGGCAGTGGCCACCGCAACATCCGCCACCGCCGCCGCGCGATCCGCCCGAGTCACAAGCGGAAGATTCGCCACCGCTGCCGGAGGCCGC
>CAIJGS010000055.1 GCA_903820285.1 uncultured Verrucomicrobia subdivision 3 bacterium
ATTTCACCCATAAGTTGTTGTATGAAACTGATTGCTGTCACCGCCTGTCCCACCGGCATTGCGCACACCTACATGGCTGCCGAACAGTTGGAGAAGACCGCCAAACGGCTGGGCCATACCATCAAGGTGGAGACCCAGGGGGCCATGGGCATTGAAAATGAAATCGGGCCGGATGACATTGCCAGTGCGGCCGTGGTGATCATGGCGGTGGACAATGCGGTGGAAGGGGAGGAACGGTTTGCCAAAATCCGGAAGATCCGGGTGCCGGTGCAACTGGCGGTGAAACATCCGGAAACGATTTTTGCGCAGATTTGAGCAGGGCCCGTACCATTAGGTGGTCGGCGGTGGAGGGGGATTATTGCCGGAAATAAGCAAAAAATCTGGCTCCCGCCGTCCATTTCAGCACAATCAGAAGCGAATTTTTGAACTGTAATCATGATTGATTCCCGACAGAGTCCCGGACAGGTGGCCGGTCAAAGTGTGGTGCAACGCCTGGCGGTTTGCAGCTGGTCGCTGCTGCCCACGAGCCCCGAAGATCTGGTGCAAAAGGTGCTGGCCACCGGCATCCGGCGGGTGCAGCTCGCGCTGGATCCTTTCCGCGAGGCGCCGAAACTCTGGGCGGAAACGGAAAACCTGTTTCGCGCGAATGACATTACGATCGTGTCCGGCATGGTGGGTTGCATTGGCGAGGATTATTCCACCCTGAATTCCATCCGGGTCACCGGCGGCATCGCCCCGGATTCCACCTGGGAACAAAACCTGAAAAACATCCGTGCGGCGGCGGCGCTGGCCAAGAAGATGGGGCTCCGGCTGGTGACGTTTCATGCGGGCTTTCTGCCGACGGATGAGTCCGATCCCACCTTCGCAAAAATGTGTCAGCGGCTGGACGAGGTGTCGGACATCTTCATGGTGCAAAACATTCTCGTGGGGTTGGAGACGGGGCAGGAGACCGCGCCGGCGCTGGCGGATTTGCTGCACAAGCTGAACCATCCAAACATTGGCGTGAACTTTGATCCGGCGAACATGATCCTGTATGACAAGGGCGATCCGGTGGCCGCCCTGCGCGTGCTGGCCCCGTGGATCCGGCAGGTGCACATCAAGGACGCGCGCCGCACGCAACAGCCTGGAACCTGGGGCGAGGAAGTGGTTGTGGGCACGGGCGAGGTGGACTGGCGCAAGTTTTTTGCGACGTTCAAGCAGGTGATTTTCAACGTGAATCTGGCCATCGAACGCGAGCAGGGGACCGAGCGTGTGGCGGATATCCGCGCGGCCCGCGTGGTGGTGGAAAAGACTTTTAACTGACGAAATTCATGCCGATCAAAGCTTCTACCAAACGGACGGTGAACGTGGCCGTGGCGGGACTGGGGTTCATGGGGGTGACGCATCTGCGGACCTACCAGCAAATTCGTAATGTCCGTGTTGTGGCGGTTTGCGGCAACAGCCGGCTGCCGGTGAACGGGGTATTGCGTGGCGTGGCTGGCAACATCCAGCAACCGGATGATATTCATCTGGGACCAAAGGTGCGGGTCTACACGGATTTTGCCCAGCTGTTAAAGGATCCGGACGTGGAGTTGGTGGATATTTGCACGCCCACGGATTTGCATCCGGCGCAAGCCATCGCCGCTTTACAGGCGGGAAAGCACGTAGTGTGCGAGAAGCCACTGGCGACGACGGTGACTGCGGCGCGCAAAGTGCTCCGGGTGGCGGCCAAGTCTGAAAAATTTCTGATGCCCGCCATGTGCATGCGTTTCTGGCCCGGCTGGGCCTGGCTGAAGTCGGCGGTGTCAGAAAAGAAGTATGGCCGCGTGCTGGCGGCTGGATTTCGGCGCGTCTCGGAGAAACCTGCATGGAGCCAGAACGGCGCCCATGCCGGCGGGGCGTTGCTGGACCTCCATATTCACGACACCGATTTTGTGAATTTCCTATTTGGCCGGCCGTCGGCGGTATTTGCGGCGGGCGTCGCGGATGCGGCCGGTGTGGTGGATCATGTAGTCACGGAATACATTTATCCCGACGGCCCGCAGGTGCATGCCGAGGGCAGCTGGCTGCTGGCGCAGGGATTCAACATGGGTTTCGCCCTTCACTGCGAGCGGGCCACGATTGATTTCGATCTCATGCGCGGACCCGGGGCGCTGGTGATTTCTGAACGCGGCAAAAAACCGAAGACGGTGAAGCTCAAGGCCACGGATGGCTACGCGGAGGAAGTTCGCTACTTCATCGATTGCGTGACGCAGAACCGTCGGCCGGTCACGGTATCGCCGGCAGACTGCCTGACCGCTTTGGAAATCTGCGTGGCCGAGGAAAAATCCGTCCGCACCGGGCGCATCGTTAACTTGTAACGGGCCTGGGAAAATATCAGAATCGGCAAAATCAAATGCTATGAACCAATCCAACCGGCTGAAATTGTTTGTGATGATGGTACTCGAGTTCTTCATCTGGGGAGCGTGGCTGCCGCTGATCTTCACGTACCTGCCGAGTCTGGGTTTTTCCGCCGGGGAACAGGCCTGGATTCTGAATGCGTTTCCCATTGCGGCCATCGTGGGCATGTTTTTCAGCAACCAGTTTTGCGACCGGAATTTTGCGGCGGAAAAGTTCCTGGGTTTCAGCCATCTGATTGGCGGACTCGCGATGATCGGGCTGGCGTTCACCAAGGCGTTCTGGCCGTTCTTTGGGCTGATGCTGCTGCATTGCCTGCTGTTTGTGCCGACGATGTCCATTGTGAATTCCATCGCCTTTACGCACATGAAGGATTCGCAGAAGGAGTTCGGTCTGGTGCGCATGGGCGGAACCATCGGCTGGGTGCTGGCCACCTGGCCGTTCATTTTCATTCTCGTGGATTGGGACAAGGTTCACGCCGCGAACACCCACGGTTTTGTGGGCTGGCTCGGCGCGGTGCTCAGCTCTGGGCTCACCGGTGACAAACTGAAGGCAGCCACCGCTTGGACCTATGTCGTGGCCGGTATCAGATCG
>CAIJGS010000056.1 GCA_903820285.1 uncultured Verrucomicrobia subdivision 3 bacterium
AGCAACAGGGAGAGACAGAGGTAGATGGACGTCAACCCCAGAATCCATGAGCGTTCCCGTTTGTGCATGCGGTTCAGGAACACGAAGGGCAGCGCACCGATGAACATGAACACCCAGCTAAACGACTGGGAAAGGCCAAGCACAATGTACCAAATCTGATTGGCGAAACGAGAGGGATCCGCGAACAGGTCGGAGCTGTGAACGCTTTCATATTGGCCGCGGCTAAGGGCGTGGAAGAAGCCCTCGACGGTACGCGGATAGCCCCATTGCATAGGCGGAACGGTCATGCCGGCGATCGGCTCGTAAAAATAGAAGGATACCCCGATGGCCCAGCATACCCCCATGAGAAGGAGGGTAAGCCATTCGGTGGCGATACCTTCCGTTTTTACGCAGAGCCAGCCGCCGGCCACGATGGAACCAACACCTACGATGTGAAACAGCTCGGTTTCGATGGAGCTCATGTTTTGCATGGCCGGGATGGAGCTCATGCACATCAGGCCAACGAGGTAGGCCAGGCTGTTAAACACAAAGAGATCGCGCCCAATCTTGGGCTGGACTAAGGCGATGACAATTTCTACGCCCATGGCGCTCAACAGCAGGGTCTGATGAATTGTGGCACAAATGCCATAGCAAAGCATGGCGAGGTATAGGTAGCGGCGCTGGCCGGGCGCGTAGGCCCAACGCATGAGGAGCAACACCACCAAGGCGAGCCACGGCACGGCAAACAGCGAAATGCGGTTAATGGCAACGGATTCGCTCCAGACGTAGCCATCGAAACCAATCAGCAAACCCGCCACCAGGCCGGAGATGGAACAAATGGCCGTTTCCCATTGCTTGGTGACACTCTTGAGTTCTTCGATCCCTTCGATCAGCATGCTGCTGCCGCGGGACACCATGATGGCCACAAAGCCGCAGCCCATGGCCGCCGCAAAGGATTCACCCACTTCTACGCGCCACGCGACGTTACCGAAGGGGACGATGACCGTCCATAGCCAGCTATAAATCGCCCAAAACGGATAGCCGGGCGGATGGGGTATGCCGGCGTAATACGACCCGGTGCACAATTCACCGCTGTCTTCCAAAGTCAGTTCCGGTGCCAGCGTATACAGGTACACCGCCCAGACGATTAGAAAAGTCAGACCCAGTACGATCCAGTCCATCGGACGGAACAGCGGGGGCACTTTTACCGGGGCGGCCGGCGTGGCGGATTTCGGGGCTTCCTTCGCTTTGTCAGCGGCTGGCTTCGGGGTGTTGATATTCGGCGTTTCCATTGATGACTTTCTTATAAAATTAATGACTTAATTGCTAAAATTCGTGGACGGCGCAAAGCCGACACTAGAATAAGTTATACCGCGGTTTGTGCAATCAAAAGTGACGGAGGCAAGGTGGTTTTGGACTTCGGCTTGGTTGCCGGAGGCATAAGCCGCGCTGTTATAATTGCTTAGTGAGGTGGAAATCAGGCCTTGATTGCCCAAGGGTTCCATCGGGTTGGTACCACTCGCAACCAGGGTCAAAATGGCACAGGCGGTCGCCGGGATCAGGCTGCTCCAGAGCCAGCGAGACCCATGAGTCGTGGTCGGCCGGCCAAACAGCTGCCGTTCAAGCCGGGCCGAGGGGCGGCGCGGACGCCAGGAGCGCAATTGGGCTTCCGTCATGTTCATCTCGTCCAAGTTCATACGCATTCTCCAGTTGAATTTTAAGTTTTTGCACTCCGTACCGGTAACGGCCAGCCGCCGTGTTGGGGGAAATTTCCAGCAATCCGCCGATTTCCTCGAAGGTGCAGTCCTGCCAGATCTTCAAAACGATCACTTCCCTTTGTTCGACCGGGAGATCCGCCAGGCATTGCATGGCGGCGCGTTCGGCGTCGGTTTCCCCGGGGGAGGGATCAAACCACCGCTTGGCCTCCCATTCCCGAGTCAGGCGCCGCCACAGGGAGCGGCGATGGTTCATGGCCCGGTTCCGGAAACTCCGCATGCAATAATGCCAAGGCTTTTCGGGCATCTGGCGCAACTGCATGAGCGCCATGAAGGTTTCCTGCACCACATCCTCCGCCTCGCCGTGGCTCAGGCCCAAGGCCCGGCCATATAAAATGAGCTCCGTCGCCTTGGCGGCGTACAGGTCTTCATACCAGTTGGAAGCGGTGGTCATGCTTATGTTTTCATCCACATAGACACCAGACCGGGTGGATTTGTATAAAAAAAGTAAATTTTTTGCCGGGGCGGCCGGTGCCAAGCAAAAAACCCGTCGCATGAGGATGCGGCGGGTTGATTTGGAAAATCATTTCCGGCAGGTGCCGATTACTTCTTATTGGACAGGGCCAGACGGGATTTTTTCCGGTTGGCGGTCGGCCGGGCCACCACGCCGCTCTTCACGGCCTTATCGTAGGCGGAATGCACACCGGGCAGCAATTTCTCGGCTTCTTCTTTCTTTCCGCCCTTGACGGCGAGGCGGTATTCCTTCTCGATGCGGCGCAGTTTGGAGCGCACGCTGCTGTTGTGAAGTTGCTTGCGGGCGCTGTTCCGCATCCGGCGTTCCGCTGATTTTGTGTTCGGCATATCAGTAATTTAATCGTTATGTAAAAAGAGTTGCACATTCTAGTAAATAAACGGCGGGTGTCAAATGTTAAAGGTGGGCAGACTTCGGGTCTTTATTTCCACCCGGGGTTCCGCTTAAAATCCCGCCATGATTATTGCTCCCTCGCTGCTGGCCGCGGACTTCACCCGTCTGGGCAAGGAAGTGGAACGCGCCGGGCGTTCGGGCGCCGACTGGCTGCATCTGGACATCATGGATGGTCACTTCGTCCCTAACATCTCCTTTGGCCCGGCGGTGGTCGCGGCCATGCGGCCGCACAGTAAGCTGTTTTTTGACGTGCACCTCATGTGCTCCCAGCCGGAGATTCTGCTGGAACCGTTTGTGAAGGCTGGCGCGGATCAGATCACCATTCACATCGAACTCGGTGAGCGCGTGCCATCGCTGCTGTGGAAAATCCGGGCCTTGGGCAAAAAGGTCGGCCTGGCGGTCAACCCGCCCACCAGCATCACCGCAGTGCAACCCTACTTGGACAAGATTGACCTGCTGCTGGTCATGACGGTCAATCCTGGCTTCGGCGGCCAATCCTTCATTCACGAGGCGGTGCCCAAGATCCAGCAGGCGGACACGTGGCGGCGCGAGCGTAAGTTGAGCTACCGGCTGGAAGTGGATGGCGGCATCAACCACCAGACCGCCGGGGAATGCGCCCGGGCGGGGGCCGATACCTTTGTGGCCGGCACCGCACTGTTTCAGCAGCACAACATGACCGCGGCCGTGAAAAAGATGCGCAAGATGGTCAATGACAGCGATCCCGGGCTGGCTGATCTGATGGTGTAATGCGTGGGCTCTGCGGCAATTCTCTAAACGGGGAATTAACGCGTGACGCTGAAGAGGAGTAACGCAAAGGGAATTTTTCTGCCAAGGCCCAAGCTGGTTCAAGGCACAAATCCCACGCGGTAAAATCCCTGGCCGTTGGTTAGTGGTTGGGAAACGGCAAAGGGCGAGGCGGCCAGGGAAGTGATGTCTGTGAGCACTTGCCAGCCGCCGGCGGCGGGCAGCACGGGCGTGTATTCCACCCGGTAGTGCAGGCCGGTCAGACCGGTGAATTGGAAGCTGATATTTCCATTCGCGGCGTTCAACCCCGGCAAAATTGCGGGCTGCGCCAGATTCACCGCGGCAAAATTGGCCGTCACTGAAAGGTTGTTGGTCACGGCGGAGTCCGTGCGTGGATTATTGGTGGAACCGTCGCTCCAGCCCGCGAAATAATAGTTGGTGGCCGGTACGGCCGTCACCGCTGTGCCACTGGCACCGAAGTTCACCGACTGGGGGTTGCCCCCGGTAACCGTCCCGTTGGTTCCCGCCGTATAAGCCAGCAGATAGGTGTTCCAAGCCACCGCCAGGGTGCCGTTGGCGGTCAGCAGGTTGGTGTTCCAACCCAGACCGTTGGTGAGGGTGGGGAAAATATAGTTCGTAAAGGCGCCGTTCAGGGCCGCCGCATTGAATAATTTAAAACTGTCACCTGCCGCGAAGGCGTTGGTGCCAATGTTGGTGACCATTAAAGTGCCGCCGCGCGTGAGCGTACTGGAGACGGCCACCTGATCGTTGGTGAGAATGCCGCCGTTCTTGCTGATTTCCAAAACGGTGTTGCCGGCGAGGCCGAGCGTATTGCTGATGGTCAGGGTGCCGATGCCAATGTTGCCCGGGGCGAGGATGCCGCCGAATTGCACCGTGGCCGGCCCTTTGACGTTGCCGGTGCCGCCGAGGGTTCCGCCGGCGGCTGCCGTGACCGTGCAACCCGAGGCCAGTGAACCGCCCACCAGCACGGTGCCGGCACTGATTGTCAGTGGTTTGCCGAAGGTGTTTACGCCAGAGAGCCGCAAGGTGCCATTACCGGCCTTGGTGAGGATGGCGCCGGTAGCATCGCCGCTGGGCGAGGTCCGCAAGATCGAGGAAATATCCAGGTCAATGCCCGAAGCCGTGGTGCCCGCCGCCACCGTAAAAGTGGTGCTGCCCTGACGCAAGGGGGAGAGCGCCACGCCGCTGATGGTAGCGGTGTTGGTGGCTGCCAAAGAATTCAGGGCCGAACCGCCACCAAAGAAATCCAGGTTCCCGCTGGTGCTGCCGGTGATGGCCCCGCCGGTCAGGTTGATCGTCGCGCTGCCCATCGTCTCATTGGCTGTGCTACTGACGTTGAGTGTGCCGCCGGTCAGATTGATCGTTGTCAGGGCAGACGCCCCGCCATTGTAGCCCAGCGCATCGCCGGTGCTGAATTGCAACGTTCCTCCGGAGTTTACTGTCGCCGTGCCGCGAATCGTTCCGCTGCCGCCGCCGCCACCGGTCAGGTTCAGGATGCCGTTGTTGATGACCGTGCCCCCGGTGTAGGTGTTTTGCACCGAAAGCGCCGCCGTGCCGGTGCCGTTTTTCACCAATGCTCCCGCACCGGTGATGACGCCGGATACCGCGATGGCGCTGGTCTCATCCAGCGTGAGGGCATAACCTGCATTGGTCACCGGCCCGCTGACGGTGAGCGTGCTGTTGCTGCTTACAAACGATTGGGCAGCGGCCAAGGTGGTGCCAATGTTCCAGGTATTGTTGCCGGTTGCATTATTTAGACCCCAGAGCAGGCTGACGGGGTTTCCCGCCAGCGCGAATCCGCCGCTGTTAAAAATCACCTGCCCGGCCGAGGTCAGCAGGTTGTTGGTGTTGCTGAGGCGCGAAGTGCCTTGAAAGATGAGAGTCTGGCTGTTTACCGGGGCGGTGCCGTTCCAGTTGGCGGCCGTGCTCCAGTTGCCATCCGTGCCGCCGCCGTTCCACAGGGTGAGACCATTGGTGGTGATGGTCAGCGTACCGTTGATCAGCAGATTGTTGGTGTTCCAGATCAGGCCCACCGGCAGCGGCGGTTGGGTGCTGATACTGCTAAAGCCGCCCGCATAACTCGGCGCGCTGAACAAGGTGAACGTGTCGCCTGCCGCCAGCGGGGTGGCGCGGAGATTGGTAATGACGAGCGTGCCGCCGAAGGTGAGGGGATTCAACGTTACCACGAGTTCACTGCTGGCCGGGGTGCCACCCTTGTTGATCGCCATTTGCAAGGTGCCCGCCAGGGTGGCGTTAGTGGTGGCCGTAAGAATATTTGTTACGCCAAGACTCACCGTGCTGCCGGCCGCCTCGCTCAGCGAACCCACAGTTTCATTAAAGCCATTCAAGGCCAGCGTCGCCCCGCTGGAGACCGGCATAGCCGCCTTGGTGCCAAGGCAGTTTGCCGCGCCGCAAATCACCATGCCACCTTGCAAATTGAGCGCGGTATTCGCCGTCGTGGCCGTACCTTTCAATAGCAACGAACCGGAGCCGCGCTTATAGAAACCCAGACTGGTGACATTCAGCGGGCCATTTATAGTGAGATCGCCGGAGGCGTTATTCGTGCCGGCATCCACCTGCGCCGACATCCCGTAGCCCGAGCTGATGATTTGTACATTCGCATCCAGGGCCGACCCCGAGGCGGCGGCGGTGCACCACAGGCCGTTGCCATTGATATCGTAGGTGCCGATGTTGGCATAGCCGGAGCCATATTGCCGGATGGTGGTGGGCGCGATCAGCAACACAATCTGGCCGCTCGCGTTATAGTTTTTTCCGCCTGCAAGATAAAAACCCGAGGTTGCGCCCGCGCCGCTGCCGTTGATGGACATCCCTGTGCTGGCATAACCGCCGCCGGTGCTGTAACCGACTTTTAATGTCGCCCCCTGGGCCACCGTGTAAGGCGTGTCGCCCGACTTGCTCTGCACTTCCAGTGTGCCTGCGCTGACCGTCAGCGTGCCGGTGATGGTGCTGGCCCCGCTCAGTGTCAGGTAGCCCGGCCCCGTCTTGGTAAAGCCCTGCGTGCCCGCCAACACGGCGCTGATGATGTTCGTGGCGCTTTTTACGGCAATGTTCGGTGTGCCGCTGCTCGTCGCCAGTGTGAGCGGGCCACCAGTGCCGGTGCTGATGGTCCAGTTATGCGCCAGCGAGGGATTCAGATCATCGGAGATGAGCGATCCTATGGTGCGGGCGCCATCGAGGCTGACGGTCCGGTTGGCGGCCAAGTTCAGGGTGCTGAAATCCGCCACCGCATCCGTGCCGCCGGCGATGAGGCTGCCGCTCCAGTTATTGCTCAAAGTCCAGGAGCCACCCAGGAGATTGGTCCACACGCCGGAACCGGCGGGTGCCGAAATCAAGAGCGTGGCCGGTGCGCTGGTAACACTGCCCACCACCACGGTATACAGACCTGCCGAGGTGGCGGTGGCACTGGCAATACTATAACTGGCATTGGTTGCACCGGTGATGTTGGTGCCATTGAACTGCCACTGGTAGTTCAATGGAATGGGCCCGATGATCGAGGTGGTAAAAGCCGCCGACAACCCGCCGATCACCGCATTCGTCAGCGGGCTGATGTTCACACTCGCCGGGCCAACGACATTGGTGCCCGTCAGGCTGTAGCTGTCAAAACTGGCCAGGTGCACGTTGGGATTGAACGATTGTTCGGCATGGGTGAACACCCCCGCGTAAATCGTCGATCCGAAGCTCGTCAAATTGGTCGTGTTTACCTGCGTCCAGTTTACGCCGTCCAGCGAGACGAAGCTGGTAAACTGGTTGCCCGTGCGCTGGAGTTTGTACCATTTGTTGCCACCGCCGAGGTTGCTCGACCAGGCATTCGCGTCGCCGTTGCCGTTGCGCATGGTGTCGTCTTCAAAATAGGTTCCGCCACCGACTGAGCTGAACAGCGCCACGAAGCGCGTTGCACTGCCATCGCCGAGCGGCTGGCCGATGGTGGTGTTGGTCGTACCGCGCAGGATGATGCCCGCCCGCCAGCTGGAGTCGGGAGAAACACCGTCCGGTCCGGCGGAGCTGGCGGTGATGCCGGCCAGATGCCCGATCAGCGTGCAATCGCCCGTCACCGCGCGGCTCAGCATATTCATGCCGTCGCCCATGACCGTTTCGGTGTTGCCCGAAACGCTGACGCCGGAGGGGTAGTTGTGCATTTCCAAAGGTGACCAGTTCCACGCGCCCAGCGCCGGGTTCGTGGTAGTGATGCTGACGGGTGCTGAATCAATGGTATTGGTGCCATTGTAAACCAGCCGTGCCCGCACCAGATTCGTGGTGGCGGTCCAGATCATGGAATTGAAAGTGAATGGCGTGCTGGTGTCCTGGCCAATGTAAAAATCCACACCCTGGCTCGGCCGGGTGTAATAGGAATAATAGTCCGTGAGATAAAAGCGGACGCTGTTGATCATTGCGCCATTCGCCGAAACGGTGGCGCTGAGGCCCGGTGCAGCATTGGGCAGCACGGCATTGTTGGTCGGGGTGTTCAGGCTGATCGTCGGCTCGCTGGCACCCGGCACGCGGGAATACGCAGCGGCGGGCACATCCATTTTCGCAATGCCCGGGCCTTCGTAGGCCAGGCCGAGACCGTCGGTGTATGCGGTGCTATTCACCGGATTGGCCGCGCCTTTGAAGTACTGCACATTGAACGTGTGTGCCCCGGCTGCCAGCGCCATGCCGCCACTCTGGAACTGGGAGGAATCATGCAGACCGTCAAAATTAATCACCGTCGTACCATCAATCACCAGCATGCTGCCGTCGCCGGAATGCAGCGTGAAGGTGTAAAGCCCATCCGCCGGCGCGGTGAAATAGCCAGTGTAATTGAAGCCATAATTGATCCGCTGCCGCCGGGGTGTCACATCCGTAAAACTCACCGATCCCGTGTAAACCGGTGTCAGCGAGCTGAAATTGGGGAGCGCCGTCCAGTTGCCGGAACTCGCCTCATAATATTGGTACGCCAGGCCACCCACGGTTCCCGAAACACTCGTCGCCGGGCTGAGGGTGGGCGTTGTGGGCGTGATAAGAACGGGAGCGTTGGTTTTGAAGAAAATGTCGGAGATGGTCAGCCGCACATACGGGGTGGCGACGCCGGAAACGTTTAGCAGCTTTTGCCGTGCTTCCGGATCGTTATCGAAAAACGAGACTGACGATGTGCCGGTGTAGCTGGAATTATTGAAGACCTCGATTTTGTAGCCCAACTGGGGGGAACTGGAGGGGGGCACCTGCCATTGCACCAAAAGTTGGGTGGTGACCAGACTGGCCGTGGCGTTGCTGACTACAATCGGGTCAAAAGTCGGCGATGCGGCCTGGCCGCTGAGCGTCAGGGTGGTGGGCACATTATATAATCCCGTGAAATCTGGTCCCACTTCCGACTCCGCCGCCGTGTTCGTGGCGGTGAGATAAACATAGCCATGGGAGGTGAATTGAATTTGGTTGGCCATCTGCCAGGCGCCACTCTTGTGATAGTAACCGCCGGCATGGTCCACCACGTAGTCGCCGGTATAGCCCGAAAAGTTTTCCTGCCAGCCGCTCATGCCGTTTACACCTGTAACCGCGAACGGATAGAGGAAGGTGCCCAGGTGATACCAGTTGCCGCTCACTGGCTCCTTCATCCACATGCCCTGATAGCCGAGGTGGGCTGTGCCGTTGGCCGGCAGCCAGTAGCGGACCACTTCGCGCGTCCACAGGTTGCTAGTAAATTGTGGCCAATAACCTTTGATGGCGCAACTGCTGCCTTCCCCGATTTGTGCATAGCCCACCATGTTTGAACCGGCAAAGTAGGGTATCTGTTGCGTATAGGGCGCAAATCCGCCGCTCGCCGGCCAGCAGACATATTGCACCAGGGTGCTCGTGCCGCCGTTATTCTGGTGGGTAAAGCCGCCGTAAAAATAGCCCGACCCGCTGTCCGAACTGCTAACATATTCCTCGTGAATTGCATCATAAATGCCCGGTGGCACGTTCGCCGAACGGTAATCCTGCATGATGCAGTCCGACCCGCTGCCCACATTGTAATAGTGGTACTGGGCCAGCCCGGTCAACGGGGCCAACAATGCCAGTCCGGCCAGGGCGGTCAAGCGGGCGAGGGGGCGATACGGTGAGCGAAGGGGGGTGTTCATGTTCGGGAAATAATGTGTCTGCCAGGTTCGAGGAGTGTCATGGATGCGGCAAACACATTTGATTATTTCAACCTAAACCAAATATTCGGAGCCCGCGATACCACGTTCGGGGGAGATTTGCCCCAGACAATCTGCCGTCATCCGTTTATTCCGCCTGTTTTTGTTGGCAGTTCCAGCCACTTTTGCGAAGCTCTGCCGGTGACTAAGATTAAATTTGGCACCGACGGCTGGCGCGCGGTCATCGCGCAGGATTTCACTTTCGCCAATGTCGCGCGCGTTGCCCAGGCGACGGCCGATTATTGGGCAGGCGAAACCGCGAATCCGAAATCAGCCCTCTCCGGCCGCTTGCTCAAAGTGGTCGTCGGGTACGACCGCCGGTTCTTTTCCGACCGTTTTGCACAGATCACCGCCGAGGTCTTTGCTGGCAACGGCTACCAGGTTATCCTTACTCCCGAACCCACTCCCACCCCCTCCGTATCTTATGCCGTCAAAGATCTGGGAGCGGTCGGCGGGGTGATGATTACGGCCAGCCACAATCCGCCGATTTTCAACGGGTTTAAACTTAAATCCCACTTTGGCGGCTCCAGCGGGCCGGAAGAATGCCAGGCCGTCGAAGCCCTGCTCGACCGCTCGCCGGTGCGTTCGCTGGCCCTGGCGGATGCCCTGCGCGCCGGCAAAATCATCTCGTCCGATATCCGGCCGGCCCATTTTCGCGCCATCAAACGGCTGGTGGATTTCAAGCTCATCGCGAAATCCAAATTGCGCGTAGCCCATGATGCCCTCTTTGGTGTCGGGGCAGGACTGTTTGAAACCCTGCTGGCCAAAACGAACTGCACGGTCACTACGCTCAACGGCAAATACGACGTTCTTTTTGGCGGCATCTGCCCCGAACCGTTGCCGAAGAATTACGCGCTGGGCGGGGCGCAGCTGCGGCGCAATCCGCATGATTTTTGCATCGTTACGGATGGGGATTCCGACCGCATCGGTGCCATGGATGGCCACGGAGGGCCGCTAACCAACCAGCAGGTGATCGCCTTGCTTCTGCATCATCTCGTCCGCAATCGCGGCGGGCGCGGCACCGTGACGAAGACTTTTAACACCACTGCCATGGTGGACAAGATGTGCGCCGCGTGGCATCTGCCGCTGACGGAGGTCGGCATCGGCTTTCGCTTCATTGCACCGGAATTGATGAAGCCCGGCGCGCTGTTTGGCGCGGAGGAAAGCGGCTCGGTCGGCTTTGCCAATCATATACCCGAGCGCGATGGACTGGCCGCCGGCCTTTTCCTGCTCGAAATGCTGGCCATGGAGAAAATCTCCGTCAACAAACTCTGGGCCAAATTGGAAAAAGAATTCGGCCCGCACCGGTACGGTCGCTACGACGCCCATTACCCGCTGGAAAAACGCGCCGCGCTGATGGAGTCGTTGAAAGCGCATCCGCCGGCCAAGCTGCTGCGCTCCCCGCTGGTGCGGGTGGACAGCCGCGATGGGGTGAAATACGTCGCCGAAGATTCCACTTGGCTCATGTTGCGCGGCTCGGGTACCGAGCCCGTCCTGCGCATTTATGCCGAGGGGAAATCGGATGCTGACCGGGAGAAGTTATTGAAACTGGGCCGTGGATTATTGCGGTGAAGCAACAGTTTTGGCTTCTATTATGACGACCGGATCGTAAGCCGCCAGTAGATGCCATCCTGGGGTTGGTCGTGTGTGTGGTGGTCGGCCGATGGCAATGGGATCACTTTTTCCGAAATAATTTCGTGTCCGCAGAATTCACAGCGGTAAATTCCCGGATACGGGGCGGCGGTCCCGGGCTCCAGCAGAATATCAAACACAGCATCATTCCGTTGGCGAAGATAGTTATCGTGTTTGTAAACAGCCATGCCGATTGAACGGGTTCCAAGTTCGCGTTTCGTGCAAACGTTTACGTCCAAGACCCTTGACCCTTCTTGGATAGCCATTACGTCATCCGGAAAAGCCCGTCGATCAGAACGGTATCCGGCTGGTACTTCACTGGTGTCGGGATCCATGCCTCCCGGAACGAGTCCACTTTTCACCATTTTTTGCCGTTTGGCGACACCGAGATTGGCTTTTGTCTGACAAAAATTGTGCAGTAAAATCCGTTTATTGGCAGGACTGTGGCTGGTTTATTCCCGCGCCAGCTCGCCGATGTACCAGTCCTCCACCTTTTTGCGCGCCCAAGGGGTTTTGCGCAAAAACGTGAGGCTGGATTTCACCGTGGGATTGAATTGGAAGCACCGGATGGGAATGCGCCGCCCCATCTCATTCCAGCCATGACGCTGAACCAGCTGGTTGATGATGGTTTCCAAGGTGATGCCGTGCAACGGATCACGGGGATGGTCTGGCATATGCCCCAGCCTAGCAAACCCACCGAAGACAGGGCAAGGGCAACCGTTGGACTACCGCTGGTCGGCCCGTTCTAATTCCGGTCATCAAGGCAGCTATCACTTTGTGGCGGAAATTGCCAAACCGCCGTCAGGAGTCTAAGATATCTTTATGAATCCTCGGCGGTTCCCGGCCCGGTTGGCCGGTCCGCCTGGTTGATTCATGAAGCCATTGAAAATGAAGTCCAAACGCATCGCCATTGTCGGCGCCTCGGGTTATTCCGGCGAAGAACTCGTCCGGCTGCTCTTGAACCATCCGTACGCGGAACTGGTGGCGGTCACCTCGCGCCAGTCAGCCGGCCAGACGCTGGCCCAGGTGTTCCCCAAATTTGCCAGCCACCCGAAATCCAAGGCCCTCCGCTTTGTGGAACCCGATGCCGCCCAGCTCGCGCAAGTGGCGGAGATTGTCTTTCTGGCGCTGCCGCATGGCGTGGCCGCTGAATTTGCCGTACCACTACTTAAGGCCGGCTGCACGGTTATTGATTTGAGCGCGGATTTCCGGCTCAAGAGTGCGGATATCTACAAGGACTTTTATAATCATGACCACCCCGCGCCGGAACTGCTAAAGCAGTCTGTCTATGGATTGCCGGAAATTTATCGGGAACAAATTAAGACGACGCAGCTCATCGCCTCGCCGGGCTGTTATCCCACCAGCATCCTCCTGCCGGTCATTCCGTTGCTGAAGGCCGGGCTGATCAAGCCTACGGGCATCATCGCCGATTCCATGAGCGGCGTCAGTGGTGCCGGCCGCAAGGCCGAAGTGGATTATCTCTTCTGTGAATGCAACGAAAGTGTCCGCCCTTATGGTGTGCCCAAGCACCGGCATCTGTCGGAAATTGAGGAACAACTGTCCCTCGCCGCGCAAACGCCGGTGACCATCCAGTTTACGCCACACCTTATTCCGGTGAACCGGGGCATTCTCACCACGCTTTACCTTTCGCCGGTCGAACATTTCTCCGACCTCGTGGGCGCATCGCGGCTGGCGGAGAAGATCGCCGCCACCTATCACGCCGCCTATGCGACGGAACCGTTCGTGCGGTTGCTCGAAGGCAAGGCGCTGCCAGACACCAAGAATGTCACCGGCACCAACTGCATTGAAATCGCCTGGCGGCTGGATCCCCGCACTGGCCGGCTCCTGGTCATGAGCGCGGAGGATAATATTGTGAAGGGTGCCAGCGGTCAGGCCGTACAAAGCCTAAACCTGCTTTGCGGCTGGCCGGAAACCACTGGACTGGTGTAATTTCCAGTCCGTGAGTACGCCTGCCGCCAGTCCCGCCTCCGAGCACCTGAATGACTTGGTGCTGCCGTTTGCGCGCCAGGATTTCACCATCCTCAATCAGGATCAAACGATCGAGCAGACCCTTACTGTCATTCGTGAACGAGGCATCGGTGAGAAGGTGATTTATTTCTATGTGGTGGATGCGGAGCGTCACCTTGTGGGCGTCGTCCCCACCCGCCGGTTGCTGATCTCCCGGCTGGACCAGAAACTGAGCGAACTGATGATTCGCAACGTCATTGCCATTCCCCACACGGCCACGGTGATGGATGCCTGCGAATGTTTTGCGCTGAACAAATTCTTCGCCTTCCCGGTGGTGGATGCCGAGCGCCGCGTGGTGGGCGTGGTGGATGTGAGCCTGTTTACGGACGAGGTGTTCGACATCGCCGAACGGGAGCAAATGGATGACGTGTTCGAAGCGATTGGCTTCCGGGTTTCGCAGGTGCGCGACGCCTCGCCGCTGCGCGCGTTTAAATTCCGCTTCCCGTGGTTGATGGCCACCGTCACCAGCGGGACGATGTGCGCGTTCCTGTCGCGCGCCTACGAGCTGACCCTGCAAAAAAGCATCGTGCTCGCTTTCTTCCTCACGCTCATTCTGGGGCTGGGCGAGAGTGTAAGCATTCAGTCCATGACCGTCACCATCCAGGCCTTGCGCACGGCCAAGCTGAGCTGGAACTGGTTTTTCACCATGCTGCGCCGCGAAGTCGCCACCGCCATCCTGCTGGGTGGCGGCTGCGGACTGGTGGTCGCACTCATCGTCCGCTTTGGTTACGGGCTGGTCATGCCCGCGGTGGTCATCGGTGCGAGCGTGCTCTTTTCGATCTGCACCGCCAGCCTCACCGGTCTGGGTGTGCCGACGTTGTTGCACGCACTGAAGTTGGATCCCAAAATTGCCGCCGGTCCGGTGACGCTGGCGCTGGCGGATGTACTGACCTTGCTGTTCTATTTCAGCCTGGCCAAATATTTTCTGTGAACGCCACCTGTAGCCAACCCAGCGCAGTGGCCTGGAACGCCGGAGGATATGCCGCCAATTCCGCCGTGCAACTTGCCTCGGCGCGCGAACTCATCGCGCGGCTGTACCTGCGTGGTGATGAGCAGGTGCTCGATGTCGGCTGCGGCGATGGCAAGATCACCGCTGAAATCGCCCGCGCCCTGCCGCGCGGCTCGGCCACCGGCACGGATGTGGCTCCGGAGATGATCGCCTTCGCGCAACAAACTTTTCCGGCGGCGGTGATTCCGAACGTGAAATATCTGGTGGCAGATGCCCGCCAACTGGCTGCCGTTGATGCCGTTGGTAACCGGTTTGAGGTGGTTTTCTCCAACGCCGCTCTGCATTGGGTGGACGATCATCCGGCCTTTTTCCGGGGAGCGGCGACGGTGCTAAAAACCGGCGGACGGCTCGCGGTTTTCAGCGGCGGTCTGGGGAATGCGTGGGACGTGTTTCTGGCCCTGCGTCCGGAAATGCGCGCGCCCCGCTGGCGGGAATATTTCCGTCACCTGGCCAGGCCGTATTTTTTTTACCCGACCACGGCGTATGAATCTTGGCTGCCCCAATCCGGGTTCCGTCTCCAGCGGTTGGAATTGGTGCCAAAAGACACTTGGTATGATGGCGTGGATGGTTTCGCCACGTGGCTGCGCGTCACCTGGTTGCCATATGTCCAGCGTGTACCAGAAGATCTCCGCGAAGAGTTTATCACGGCGGTCACCCGCCGCTATCTGGCGGTGCATCCGGCGGACGAGCAGGGCCGGGTCCATGTCCGCATGATGAGGCTCGAAATTGCCGCCATTAAGATTTGAAATCCGGTCCGCCAGCCCGCACATTATTTCCACATCATGAGCAACGTTAAGTTCACTGAAATCACCGGTTCCGTCGTCGCCCCGCAAGGCTTTCTCGCCAGCGGCGTTTTTTGCGACATCAAGCGCCTGGGCACCGGCAAGGGCTCGAACAAAGGCCCGAAGCGCGACCTGGCCCTCCTGGTCTCCGAGGCCCCTGCGACCGTCGCCGGCCTGTTTACCACCAATCAGGTGTGCGCCGCGCCTGTGAAAGTATGCGTGGAGCGCATGAAGTCCGGCACCGCGCAGATGGTGGTTGTTAATTCCGGCAACGCCAATGCCTGCACCGGTCGTCAAGGAATGGCGGATGCGCGTGAAATGGTGGCTTTCGCCGAAAAAACGTTGGGCCTTTCCCGCGGGCTGGCCCTGGTTGGTTCTACCGGCCGCATTGGGGTGACCATGCCCATGCCCCAGGTGCGCGCCGGTATCACCGCCGCCGCCGAT
>CAIJGS010000057.1 GCA_903820285.1 uncultured Verrucomicrobia subdivision 3 bacterium
ATTAAGTTCGCCCGAAAAAGTTCAATCCGAAAACCTTCCAAAAGATGGCATTGCAGCCAAGGCCGGAAGCGGCCATCAGTGATGCCCGCGCGAAAAATCCGGGTCGTCCAGCGACGAGCCCGTGCCGCCGCTGCCCGGCGGCAGCAGTTTGACCAGCAGGGGAATGCTGGTCACCGTTTCACTGTCGAACCGGATATCCACGGAATACAGGCCAGGTTCCTGAAATTTGAGCTGCTGGATGTTGACGATGAAATTGCGGGTCAGAAAATGCACATCCCCCGGCAGCGACACATCTACGGCCATTGGCGGAAAATGGGGCATGATGGAATGGCCATCCGCATTGATGAAATTGAGACTGAGTTCGCGGGTGCCTTCATCGCCGGGCAGGAAGGTGACGCGCAGGGCCACGGCGCACTGCGGATGGATTGCGGGCATCTCGGGAGCGTAGATGGTATCGAACGCCCCCAGCAGATTCAGCTTCCCGTTATCATCCGTGGCCGCATCGCACAGCACTGCCGTTTGAATATTCATATGACTGACCAACTGATTAAGCCACGATTGCATCCGTTTGGCACGCATTCTTTTTACGCCTTCGTCACTGGACAGCCGGAGGTTTGGAGCTAAATTAAGAGAGTTTGAGCCGCCTGCCGCTCTAACAATTGAACCAGGAAACAAATATATTATGTCAGTCACCAAAGCTTTCGCGACCACCAGCGCCACCACTCCCTTGGCCCCATTTTCCTTCACCCGCCGCAACCCCGGTCCCGACGAAATTGAAATCCAGATCGAGTTCTGCGGCGTCTGCCACACGGACCTGCACCAGGCGCGCAACGACTGGCAGGGAACGGTTTATCCTTGCGTGCCGGGCCATGAAATTGTCGGGCGCGTGACGAAGGCCGGCTCCCGTGTGAAAAAATTCAAGGAAGGCGATCTCGCCGCTGTCGGCTGCATGGTGGATTCCTGCCGTGAATGCGAATCATGCAAGGAGGGGCTGGAACAGTTCTGTGACCAAGGGCCAACCTTTACCTACAATAGCGAAGATAAAAAGCACGGCGGCATCACCTACGGCGGCTATGCCGAGGCCATTGTGCTGGACGAGGCCTTTGCGCTCCGCGTGCCCACCTCGCTGAATCTCGCTGCCACCGCGCCGTTGCTCTGCGCCGGCATCACCACGTATTCACCGTTGCGGCATTGGAAAGTTGGCCCCGGCCAGAAGGTAGGCGTGATCGGCCTGGGCGGTCTCGGCCACATGGCGGTGAAGCTGGCCCATGCCTTCGGCGCGCGCGTGGTACTGTTCACCACGTCCCCGGGCAAATCGGCGGATGCGATCCGGCTCGGTGCCTCGGAGGTGGTGATCTCCAAAAACGAGGCGGAAATGCAGAAGCACGTGAACAGCTTTGACTTCATTCTGGATACGGTGTCCGCGCCGCATGACATCAACGCCTACCTTGCCCTGTTGAAGCGTGACGGGACATTGACCTTGGTGGGTGTACCGGAACAGCCGTTGCCGGTGCAACCGTTCAACCTCATTTTCAAACGCCGCCAGTTCGCCGGCTCGCTCATCGGCGGTATTGCCGAGACCCAGGAGATGCTGGATTTTTGCGCGGAGCACAATATCACTTCGGACATCGAACTGATTCCGATCCAAAAAATCAACGAGGCCTTTGAGCGTCTGCTGAAAAGCGATGTGAAATACCGGTTCGTGATTGATATGAAATCGCTGGGCTGAAAAAATTCTGCCGG
>CAIJGS010000058.1 GCA_903820285.1 uncultured Verrucomicrobia subdivision 3 bacterium
GATCCAGCGCCCCGCCGCTGGCGGACAGATAAACCACCAAGGTTTGCTGCTCCAGCCGATCCTTCCTAAGTTCGGCCAGCACGTCTCCGACCCCATTGTCCACCGCGCTCATCATCGCGGCATAGGCCCGGCGATGGGGGCCCAGGATTTGGGGGAATCGGTTCAAGTATTTTTCCGTGGCTTCCGGCAACCCGTTATCCGTTACATCCAAAGGACCGTGAGGGGCATTGTAGGCCAGTAACAGAAAGAACGGCTTGGCCTGGTGCCGCGCAATAAAGTGGACCGCTTCGTCGGATAATTCGTCGGTCAGGTAATTGGTGGTTTTAACCGGCTCATAGTTGCGCATCAACCAGAGGTGCCAGTTGTCATCCTCCATTTTCACTTTGCGGGGCTCATTGATGGTAAACTCCTCCGGCAAATACCGGTGGCCTGCCCCCAGATAGCCGAAGAATTCCTGGAATCCGCGTTTGAGCGGATGCATGGCCGGACCGTAGCCCAGATGCCATTTGCCAATGATGCCGGTTGCATAACCGGCCTGGCCCAGAGCGTCGGCCAATGTGGTTTCGCCTGGCGGCAGTCCGGAATCAAACTTGCTTGGCTGCCATTGGGTATCGTGTTCGTAGCCAAAACGTTCGGGGTAGCGCCCCGTCAGCAAGCCGGCACGGCTGGGTGAACTCAATGAAGAAGCAACATATCCACTGGTAAAGCGGACCCCGTTGCTGGCAATGGAATCCAGGTTGGGCGTGGGGATGTCCTGGCACCCGTTGAAGCCGACATCGCGATAGCCCTGGTCATCCGTGAGGATGACGATGAGGTTGGGCGGTGAAGCCGGTCTGGCAAATGCAGTCAAACCCGAGACCATGCCAACCGCTAACAGGACGAGGTATCTGGCGGGCTTCATGGATTTATGATTTGGTGGCGGTGCGCGGTTTCATGGCAGATGGCGATAACACAAATTTGCCGGCAAAACAACCGCAGACAATCGTCGCAAGGGTTCAACCGGCAGCATCCTTCCGCGGCGGCCGGACCCGGACATGGTTAAACTGGGGAGTGATCATGTTAAAAATGCTAACCGGGGTGGCCGGGGCAGGCCACCACGAGAACTCGTGATAGGCAGGATTAAAACCTTGCGGTAGTGTGCTGATCGTACCCACACAAATTACCAACAAAGCTTTTGAAAAAGCCCAACGCATTATCTGGATGTGTCTGCACTAAATATACGTTTTCAGCAGTTCCCGCAGCAAACCTAGAAATCAAACCCGACCCACACCGTATGAGCATCAAATCTGTGAAACCAATTCGTCCAAAAAGTGGCGGAATCCCTTCCGCCGAACGCCCTCACGTCTTCGTCCTGCTGGCGCTGCTTTTCTGGCTGGCCCTGCTGACCCCGGCGATTGTTTCGGCGGCCGGCATCACATGGGGGCCGGCGACCACCGACAGCGCAAACACCGATGTCTATTCCAACGGCGTCGCGCTTTATGCCTATTGTGGAACCGCCGCGACGAATAACGGCGTAACTTTTACGGCTGCCACCAGCGGCACGACGTGGGGCAGTGTCACCCTCGCCGGCTTCGGGAGCTACGCTAGCAATACCTTTGGTTCCACCAATTCACCGTTCAATGGATTATCCACGTCCTATTCCAACATTCTTTCCGGTGCCGCCTACGGGGGCACCACCGGGATCAGTGCAACCTTGAATGGCCTGACGCCAGGCCATGACTATGCAGTGCAAGTATGGTTGAATGACAGCCGGAACAGCAGCGGCACCTGGGCCCGGACGGAAACTTTGGGCAGCACCGGCGGCAATACGGTGACGCTGGCGTTCAATTCCGCTCAGGCCGCCGGTGGCGTAGGTCAGAATGCAGTGGGCACTTTCACTGCGGACAGCACCGCGACTCAGGTAATTGCATTTACCGCTGGCGGCACCAGTCCGTCGGCCCAGCTCAACGCCATCAGCGTGCGTGACCTCGGTGTTTCCATCAAGACCTGGCTGGGCACCACCAGCACCTCATGGGGTGTGCCAGGCAATTGGAGTCCTGCCACCACCTCCCCACTTTCGGGCGATTCCGTTTTATTCAATGTCGCTTCCACCGCCAATTTGGCGACGATGCTGGATACCGCCTACGTATTGGGCACGCTGATATTGAGTAACAGTACGGCCCCCATTTCCATCGGCAATGAAGGTAACAACCTGACGCTTAACAGCGGGATAATTCTGGCTGGTTCGGGCCAGAATCTGACGATTAACGACCCGTTGGTGCTGGGTGCCAGCCAGGCTTGGAATGTCGCTAATGTTGGCAGCACCTTAACGGTCAACGGCGGCGTCGCGGGTAGCGGGATTCTGACGATCACCGGTCCTGGAAGCGTATCATTAATTTCATCAGCATCCTACACTGGAAACACAGTTGTCAGTAATGGCAATTTGATTGTGAGCAGCGCCGGTTCGCTTGGCAGCCTCAATGTCAGCGTGGCTGGCAGTCTGATCATGGGTGGTTCCATTTCCAGCACCAATATCACGGTGGCGACCAACGGTACTTTTGCCCTGAGCGGGACCGGGTATTTTTCTGCCTCCCCAATGATCTCTATGGCGGGTGGCGCGATGTTTGATGTATCCGCCGAATCCTATACCCCTTCGTTTTTTGGCACGGTTGCCACCGCTTCATCGGGGGCGGTGCTCAGTGGTGCCGACGATTTCAGCTCGGCCACGCTGTCGATTTTATATGACGGTGTGCATGCGCCCTTCATTCAGACCAACGGAACGTTGACGCTGTCTGGTTCTACCATATTCAATATCAATAATATAGGGTCGGTTCTTGGGGCGGGGACTTACACGATCATTACGGCCGCGCAGACTGGCAATCTTGGCCAGGTGACCGCCGGATCATTGCCGTCCGTCAATTTGACAGGCAATGGCGCCGTGGGCGCGGCTTCATTGCAAATTGATGTTGCGGGTGACCTGCAACTGGTGGTGGGCAGTCCCGATGTTTGGACCGGTGCCAGCGATAATTCATGGGCCACGGCGGGCAACTGGACCACGGCGGCGGTGCCCAACCCCGGGGATTCGATTTTGTTCAACAACTTGTCCACGGCCAATTTGTCCACGGTGCTCAATCAGGATTTTTACCTTGCGGGAGTGACTATCCTCAACCCTGCGGGGCCGGTAACCATTGGGGGAGCGAACACGTTGGGAGTTTCCGCCAGCGGGTTTAACCTCCAAAGCGCCAGTCAGGATCTGACAATTACCGCGCCCGTAAATCTCACCGCCAATCAGAACTGGAATGTGACCACCAACCGTTCGCTGAACATCAATGGTGGCGTTTCTGGCGGTGGTGGTCCAATCATTGTGGGCGCGGGCGCGGTGAATTTGAACAGTCCTTCAACGGTTACGGCGGCTACGATCGTATCCACCGGGAGCACGCTGAATCTGGGCGCGGCCAATGTGCTGTCAACTTCCTCCGATACGACGGTGAACGGGCTGATGAATTTGCAAGGCAACTCGCAGGCAATGGGCGCCTTGAACGGCAGCGGCCTGGTGGATAATACGGCTGGCAGCCCGGTCGCCCTGACAGTTGGCTCCGATCTGGCGAGCGGCACCTTCAACGGCATCATTAAAAATACCGGTGGCGCTTTGTCCGTGCTGGTGGCCGGCGGCAACGTTACGTTCAACTCAACAAACAATTCCTACAGCGGCGGCACCATCTTTAATGGCGGCTACCTTTGGTTTCCGACCTCCTCCTCACTGAGCACCGGGCCGGTGACCTTCAATCCGGGATCGGGCGCTTATACCTATGGCTGCACCTTTACGAATGCACTGTTCTTGAACAGTTGTTATTTGCACCTGGGAGGCGACCAGAACAGCCAAACCTGGTCAGGGCCGGTAACGGTAACCAACGGATTCGAGATGGCCGGCGATAGTAAAGGCTGCCAGATATTTTTGTCGGGCCCGATGAATATCGGCACCGGCGGCATCGGAGTGACCAACCACGGAAATGAAGGGCCGCAACAGGGTTACCAAGTCGGCAATTATGGCGATGCCCTGACCGGACCGATCAGCGGTTCAGGCGGTATCACTTATTGGTTGAACGGCGGGAATTCCCGTTTGACAGTGCAAGGGGCGAACACCTACGCCGGCGGCACGATTGTGAATGGCACCGGCAACGGCAAGCTGAATGTTTGGAACGGCGTCAACCCGTTTAGCACCGGGCCGGTAACCTTGAACGCGGGGGCGATTATTGAAGCGGCACCCGGCAATGGTACGGTCACCAATTCGCTGACCTTGAATGGCGGCATCCTGCAATCCGAACCTCAGTATAATAACTACAACACGCTGACCTGGACCGGGCCGATTACCATGACCGCGGATTCCGCCCTGGTTCAGAATGCGACCGGAGCGCTCAACAGCAATCAGTCTTCCGGCGTGAATGTCAATGGCCCTATTAATATCGGCGGCTTTACGCTGACTTGTTCTTCCACCGTGGCTGTTTACGGTGGCAACACCATTAACGGTTCCATCAGTGGGACGGGCAACATTCAAGTGACCAATAACGTTCTCCAATTGAATGGCTCGAACTCCTTCACCGGCACCTTCCGCGCACTGTCCGGGACGTTAGGCGTAGGCAATGTGTATGCCCTGCAAAACGCCACGCTGGACATGAACCCGGCGGATGCCGGCGCGGTCGGCATTAGTGCTAATGCCATCATCGGCACACTGCAGGGAACCCGCAATCTGTCTCTGGGTGCCGGCGCGGTGTCCATCGGCAAAAACAACACTGATAGCACTTACAGTGGCATTTTGAGCGGCAACTCATTGATCAAGATCGGCACGGCCTCGCTGACGCTCTCATCCAACGCTTATACCGGTAACACCACGGTCAGCGGCGGTACGCTGTCCATCGCGCAGACCAACCTGGCGTTCAGTTCCACGGTGACGGTGGCCGGCGGGGCCGCCCTGAACCTGAACTACGTCGGGACGAACATTGTCTCGGCCCTGGTCCTCAACGGCGTCACCAAGCCCAGCGGAATTTATAACAGCGGCAATTCGGGTGGACTCCTTACTGGCACCGGCGCCATCCAGGTAGGTATCACGCCGCTGGTTTGGACGGGTGGCACCAGCACGGAGTGGAGCCTCAACGTCCTCGCCAGTCCGAAAAACTGGACCAGCAACAGCCTGCCGGCTGACTTCATTGCGGGCAACGCGGTGTTGTTCGACGATACGCTCAAGAGCAATAACACGGTGAACATCTCGGTGGCCAATGTTTCGCCCATCGCGGTGACGTTCAACAACATCAACACCAACTACACGGTCAGCGGGAACTTTGGCATCGCCGGGACCTCTGCCGTCTTCAAGAATGGTGCTGGCACAGTCACGCTCACTACTACCAATACTTACACCGGCAATACGGTCATCAACAGTAACCGGCTGACGATTGGTGGAGCTGGAAAATTGGGTGTCGGCGGTACCAATACGGGGGGCATCTACGTCAACCTCGGCGCCGCCTTGGAATACAGCAGCAGTGCTGCCCAGACCCTGGCCGGTCCGATCACCGGCGCGGGCGGGCTGATCAAGGACGGCCCCACCAAGAGCGACCTGACGCTGTTTTCCACCTTGAACAACTACACTGGCCAAACCGTCATCACCAACGGCCGGGTGTTTGTGACCTCGGCGGGCAACCTCGGCGGTGGCACCACCATCGTACAGACCAATCAGGGCCAGCTGTATATCAATGGTAATGCGACCTACAGCAATCCCATGAACATCAGCTCCACCGGCTATCCGGAAGCGGATGCGAACAACAACTTCGACGGTGCTGTCCGCGTTGATACCAGCGCCACGCTGTCGGGTCCGATCACGCTGTCCGGTAACGCGCGTTTGGCGAACTATGCCGCCTCGGGAGTCACCATTAACATCAGTGGCCCGATCACCGGTGCGTATAGCCTCGACTTTTACGGCATGAACAACGGCGCCAATTCTCGAATTTTCCAACTCTCCAATACGGGTAACAACTTCACCGGCAACGCCAATATATTCTGTAATGACTATGCCAGCGCCCGCACGGGTGCGTCGACCACCCTGCAACTCGGGGCGTCGAATGTTATCCCCAATGGAAATGGCTTCGGAAACGTGGTCTTCAACGGGGCGGACGCCAATCACTTGACCATCCTGGAGCTGAACGGCTTCAATCAAACGCTCAACGGGGTGACCAACGTCAACGCGGCCGGCGCCATCATTCGCAACACCAGCACCGGCGCCTCCACCCTGACGATCGGCGCCGGGAATACCAACAGCACGTTCTCCGGCGTCATCAAGGACGGCGGTGTCGGTAGCGGAAAAACGCTGGGCATCACCAAGATCGGCGCCGGCAAGGTGACGCTTACCGGATACAATACCTATGTCGGCAACACCACCGTGTCCGCCGGCACCCTGGCCATTGCCCAGTCCTCCTTGGCAGTGGGTTCCACCGTGACGGTGGCCAGCGGGGCTGTGTTGGAATTGGATTTCACGGGTGGCAATCTGGTGTCGGCGCTCGTGCTCAACGGCGTTAACGAGCCCAATGGCACTTACAACAGCGGCAACTCGGGCGGCTTGATTACGGGCACCGGCAGCATCGTCGTGGGGCAGCAGTTGGCCTGGTCGGGTGCCCTGAGCAGCGAGTGGAGCGTCAACACCCTCAGCAGCCCGAAAAACTGGCTGGCCAGCGGCATTGCCGCGGACTATGCCAATGGCACCGGGGTGCTGTTTGACGATACACTGACCGGCTCCAGCCTGGTTAACATTTCGGTGGCGAATGTCACGCCGGTCAATCTCGCGTTCAACAACAGCAAAACCAACTATACGGTGCAAGGCAGCTCGGGCATCGCCGGGACCGGAACGCTCATCAAGAATGGCACGGCTTCCCTCACGATGCTCAACGGTAACACTTACACGGGCGGCACCGTCGTGAACGCCGGTACGCTGGAAGCGGATGCGAACTCCGCCTTGGGCACCGGTACCGTGACCATGTATGGCGGCCTGTTGACGAACAACGTCAGCGCCACGCTGCCCAACTCCGTGATTTTGAGCACGGCCACCACCGTTGGGGTGCGCAGCGGGCAGGCGCTCACATTGAATGGCGCGCTCTCCAGCGCTGGCACGCTGACCTTGGCGGGTGGCGGTACCGTGGTGCTCGGCGGGACGAACACCTCCACCGGCAACAAAATCATCATTGGCGGCACCACCCTGAAATTCACCGGCCCGGCCTCCTCGTCCTTCCAGCCTGCCGGCACGATTTACGTGCTGAACAACGCTGGCACGAACGGGGTCGGGACCATTGATCTGAACGGCGTCACCCAGACCTCAACCGCCTATGTGGCCTTCATGTATAGCACGACGACGACGCTGACCAACGGAACGCTCATTGACAACGCCGCGTTCACAACGGCTGGTGATACACACGAAGACTATAACTTCATGGGTACCATCAATCTGGCGCCCAACGCGAATTACATCAGCAATCGCCGGTTCATCGTCGGCTTTGGCTTTAATAACTTCACGACGACCATCAATGGCACGGGCACAAACGGATCCTTGACCTGGGGGGGAGACAATAGCGCCAATGAAAACTATGTGGGGGTTACCGCCGGCGATGCCGCCACGCTGACGATCAATGGCGGGACGGTGAACTTCAACAACGCGAGCACGGGGACCGGCAACGGCTACCTGAACGTCGGGGCCAACACCGCCACGTCCAAAGGAACCATCAACGTGAATGGCGGCAACCTGAATGTCGGCACCTGGTTGAAACTGGGCGGGAACTACAACGCCACCACCGGTCAGTCCGGCACTGCGGTACTCGCGACCACCAATGGCATCGTAACGGTTGGCGGCGGTTCCGACGCGGTCAATAACGGCGTGCTGTTCATGGATGGTGGCAATGGCGACAGCACCGCGAACACGGGTGTGTCAACGCTCACACTGAGCAACGCAACGCTCACGGCCGCCCAGATCCAAGCCGGCAACAATGGCACGAAGACCATCAACCTCAATGGCGGCACACTTAATGCCGGCTTGGGCGCATCCAACCTGTTCTTGAGTGCGGCCACGGCCCTGACGGTCAATGTTCAGAACGGTGGTGTGACCATCAACTCGGGCACGAATAGCATCAACATCGCGGCGGCGCTGGTCGCGAACGGCACGGGCGGATTGACCAAGACGGGTGCGGGTACGCTGACGCTATCGGGCGCTAATACCTACACCGGCGGTACGATCATCAGCGGCGGCACACTGCTCGTAACCAATGCCAGCAACAACATTGGCACCGGTGCGGTCAATATCAACAGCGGTGGCACGCTGGCCGGCACCGGCACCATTTCGGACCTGGTTACCAACAATGCGGGGGGCATGCTCTTGCCGGGCGTGAGTGGCAGCGGCAAGCTTACCCTGAGCGGCAGCCTGACGTTGCTGTCCGGTTCTACGAACACCTTTGCCGTGAACGGCAGCACGCCGGCCAATACCAGTGTGGCGGCGGGTGCCGCGGTGACTTACGGCGGGGTGTTGAACATCGCGCCGAGCGGCACGTTTACCATCGGCCAGACCTTCACTCTGTTCAGCGGGACGGGGGCGACAAATGCCAGCAACTTTGCCAGCATCGCGGGCAGTCCGGGCGCGGGCAAGGCCTTCAGCTTCACCAATGGCGTGTTAAGCGTGGTCGCCGGCGGCCCGATCCTGACAAGCGTCACTCCTGGTACGGTTTCCGGCTCGAGCTACAAGGTTACACTGGGCCTGACCGGCAGCGGTTTCACCGGAGCCACGGCGGTGTTGCTGACCAATGCCACGGCGGCGACGGGAGCCAGCTACGTGCCGACAGTGAACAGCGACAGTAGCATCTCGGTCACTTTCGTGCCGGGTACGGCGGCGACCACGTGGAACGCCACGGTAGTCAACGGAACGTCCTCGGCGGCGGTAGCCTTTACGGTGACCGTGCCGGCGAAGGCGAGCATCAACCTGGCGAACCTGAATTCGGCGGGAGCCGGGAAACTGGTCTTGAGCGGCACTGGCGGTGTGGCCGGCAACAGCTACGCGGTCCTGAGCGCAACGAACCTGAATTCGCCGGTGGTCTGGACGCCGGTGGTGACGAACACGTTTAATGGCGGCGGCAGCTTCAGTTACACCAACACGGTGAATCCAGGCATGCCGAGCTTGTTCCTGCGCATTCAGCAATAAGAATTGACCGGATTTGTTGGGGGTGGACAAGAGGCCGTCGCAGTTATGGGTTACTGCGGCGGCCTCAACCGTTTGCCAATAAGGCGAATAAACCCCGAGAACTCGGGATGTGCAAAAAGTACGGCCGGGTGCATACTGGCGGACAAAACAATCCCGGTTGATACCCCTACACTTGAACCTGGCATATTATCGGTTTAAACATGGCCACTCCAGAGGTGGTCGCGGCTTGAAGCTAATGACTTTGTGCAGTGCCGGAATCCATGAAGTATTTGATGAAGCATCCTGATATTTCAAAACTAAAACCAGCGGCCAACGAGTCCGCCACACGGGAGCAACTCCAGTGCACTGCCCGGTGGTTTGGGCTGATTTGGCTGGCGGTGGCGGTGGTTTTTTGGCTGGCGACGGCGACCGGTTTCGCCTCCGGCATCACGTGGGGAGCACCAGCGTTAATCAGTGGCGACGCGGATGTCACCAATACTGGCAGCGTACTGTATGCCTATGCGGGAGGTGCGACGACGGTCAACGGGGTGGCTTTCGCCGCTGGCGGCAACGGTACGGTCTGGGGAAGTGTGAGTTTTACCAGCTTTGGCGGTTTCAATTCTGTTTTTGGATCAGCGGTGGCGCCATTTGGCAGTTTGTCCGCCGCTTATAAAACCGCGCTTTCCACCGCTGCCTGGGGCAGCGGCACCGCCGGGACCGTGACATTGAATGGCCTGATTCCCGGGCATGCTTACACCGTCCAGATCTGGGTGGACGACAGCCGGGGCAGCTATCAATATCGGTATGAAGCCGTCACCAGCACTGGCGGCAACACGGTCACGCTGGATTTTGCCCCGAACTCCAACAGCGCCGGCGCGGTGGGCCAGTATGTGGTCGGCACTTTCATAGCCAGCGCCACCAGCCAGGCTTTCTCGATCAATGGCAATGCTGTGGTTCAACTGAATGCCATCAGCGTGCGGGACAACGGCTTCATTCCTCCCGCTTTCAGCCCCCTGCGGGTGAACTTGGCGAAACATCAGCCGGTTATCACGGATTCCACGACCGGCACGCAAGGGGGGCAATATCTCACGGATGGCCTCACGGTTAACGACAGCTATTGGCAGAGCGGTGCCAGCGGTGCGCACTGGGCGCAGGTGGTGTTTCCGTTTCCAGTGCCGGTGGGCAGCGCCCAACTGGCGATGGGGCGGGATAATGTAGCGCCGCCGACGGTTTTCTGGCTGCAGTATCTGACCAATTCGACCTGGGTGAACGTGCCCGGGACGATTCTGGTGGGCAATACCAACAAGGAGGTGAATCTCATTTTTACCACCCCGGTCACGGCGTCATCCTTCCGGTTTTATGATTCCATTGACGGCAATATCTACCTTCGGGAAATGGCGCTTTATCCGCCCAACGGCACGAATGGTTTCCCCTTTGGAACGGATTTCGCCGTGGATTTGGCCCGCAAGCAGCCGGTGTTTGCGACCGCCAATTCGGCCGGCAATTATCCTTTGCTGGCGGTGGATGGTCAGGTCAATCCGGCCTCCGCCTGGCAGACCACCCTGGTGGGCAGCAATTCTTTGCTGGTGAACTTGCAATTCACGAACAAGCTCGGCAGTGCGCACCTGTATTCCGGTGCGACGGGCGTGGCCCCGCTGACGAATTTCAGCCTGCAATACTGGGACGGGGGCACATGGCAGAATATTCCGGGCGGCAGCGTGGCGGACAACACCAACAGCTCGCTCGTCATCCCGTTCACCACGCCGGTGACGACGACCAAAGTGCAACTGCTGTTTACCAATGCCAGTGTGAGTGCGGTGCAGGAACTGTGCCTTTTTTCGGCAAACAGCAATGGCGGCTATCCGTTGGGCGCAGGCGTGAACACGAATCCGCCGGTTACCGTCAATTACGATACCTACAGCGATTCGTATTATTACCTGAGCAACTCGGCGGCGGGTATGGCGGTGGTGGAGAGCAACGGAGTGCCGGCATTGGGCCAGTCGGGCCGGACCAATTATCCGGGGCAGTATCAGGTGGTATTGAATTTCGACAACGGGACCTACCGGTTGCGGAACCGGGCGACAGGTTTGTGTTTGGCGGGATCCCAATTGACCACGAATGTCGGCGTGACTCTGGTGGATGAACCTTATACGGCGCTGCCGGATCAGGAGTGGTTTTTGCAGCCGGTGGACGGAACCAATTATTACCTCGTCAACCAGTTCAGCGGCCTGGTGGTGGACACCTTGAGCAGCGGCGCGACGGCGGGTACAACTCTGGTGCAAGCGAGGATGACCAACAGCCCCAGCCAATACTGGCAATTCCCGCTGGCCACCATCTTTCCCAAAAAGGGCAGCGGCGGGCCCGCCTACGCCGTGATCCAGAACGCCAGCTGGTGCTACACGTGGTGGGTTAACACCGGCACCCCCTTGCCGACCAATATTGTTTTTTATCCCATGGACAATTCGGCGTGGTTTATGGGGCACTCCTTGGCGGGAAATTTATTGGCTTTTAATCAGACCTGGCGGACGAACGGGCAGTCGCAGTTTTTGATGGGTTACAATGAACCGGATCAGGCGACCCAAGGCAATCTGGATGCCACCAATGGAGCGATCTATTGGCATAATTTCTGCAATTTCAACATGCCGTTGGCAGGTCCTGCGCCGGCCAGTCTGTTCGACGGCTGGCTGTCCACCTTTATGGGTTACGTCGTCACCAACTGGGGTTTGCGGGTGGATTATCTGCCCGCCCATGAATACCCGGGCAATAACTCTGGCGCATCCTCCGGCATCTGGATCAACACCCTGCAATCGGCCTACAACACTTGGGGCAAACCGGTGTGGATGACCGAATTCGGCTGTGTGGATTGGGCTGGCAATCAGAGCTGGACCGAGGAAAATAATTACAATGCGCTGGCCGAATTTTTGTGGCGGGCGGAGAGTCTGCCCTGGCTGCGTAAATACGCCATTTTTTCGTTCGGGGGACCGCTCGCGCCGAATCCGTGGACGCCGACGACGCCGGCTCCGACCTCAAATTGCTTCGATACCAACAGGGTCTTAACCCCGCTCGGCGAATTGTATGGGGCCTGGGATGGCGATGCGAATGTGGAGACCAACAAGGCTTATTACCTTCATAATAACGGCACCAGCAAGCGCCTGGCCAACACGCTCGCGCCGCAGTTGCCCGATGCCAAAAGCATTCTGGTACGGGATGATTCGGTCCAGTGGTCGCTGGCGCCCGCATCGACCCCGGGCCTGTATTATCTGGTTTCCGGTCTGGACGGACGGCGACTAAGTTACGTCAGCGATGGGTTGCTTAGCCTGGCCACCCCCGGCACCCCGGGCACGGCCGTGCAGTGGTCGCTGACACCATATCAGTATGGCTGGTACTATTTAGACCATCCCGTCACGGGCAAACGGCTGTCATTGGCCTACAACAACTCAACCTTCACCGCCACCTACAGTCTGGTTACCAACTCCACCACCGGCACGGCCGTCCAATGGCGTTTCATCGTGCCCTATACGCCGGTCAGGATCGTGTGGCTGGGCGGCATCAACGCTGCCTGGGCTGCGCCTGGCAATTGGGATACCACGACGGCGAATCCCAGTGTCAATCAGGGGGGGAATTACGCTGTGACGTTCAACAACCTTTCCGCCACCAATCTGGCCACGGTGCTGAATTATGCCAATAATCCGTCCATATCCAACGGTTTCACGGTGTATGGCATCACCGTCAATGACCCCGCTGGCGCGGTTTCCATTGGCGGAACCAACACGCTGGTCATAGGCAATGACATTGATCTTTCCGGGGCCAGCCAGGATTTGACCATCAGCACCCCGGTGTTCATGGGGGTGAGCCAGCCTGGCACCCAGCAATTCTGGACCGTCACCAACACCCGCACATTGAGTGTCAACGGCAGTGTGGCTGGCTGGGCAAACCTGATTGTTGCCGGCGGTGGCACCGTGTCGTTGGGCGGAACTAATACTTATACCGGCAGCACGACCATCAGCAACAATACGCTGCTGACCATCAGCGGTGCGGGAGAGTTGGGCGGCGGTGCTTACCCGTCAGCCGTTACCGACAATGGTGCTTTCAACTACAATAGTTCCGCCAGCCAGACTTTGTCCGGGAATATTTCCGGTAGTGGTTCGGTGACCGTGAATGGTACGGGCTCACTGACTCTTTCCGGCACGAACAACTACACGGGAAACACGGCTGTCATCGGCGGGACGCTGGCCTTGAGCGGGAGCGGTTCGCTTGCGAGCCCGAACATCATAGTGGCCGGTGGTGCGATGTTTAATGTTTCCGGCTTGGCCACGCCGTTTGCCCTGACCGGCGGCAGCACCTTGACCAATTGCTCGGTGGGGGCGGTAATCAACGGCAATATGAATTGCAGTGTTGGCACGCTCTCGCTGGTGAATGATGGGGTGAATCCGTCTTTCCTGCTGACCAACGGCACCATGACGGTGTCGGCCGGCGCGGTGGTCAAAATCAACAACACCGGAAAAATTCTGGGGGTTGGCAAGCACCCGATCATTGCCGCGGTCGTGGCCGGGAATGTTGGCAAGGTAAGCGGTATTCTGCCGGTGGTGATGGTGGCGGGCAACGGCGCTGCCGGTGCCGTATCATTGCAGACCAACCGTGCAGGCGGTTTGGATCTGCTAGTGACCAGCACCACAGCAAGCACCACTCCGAACATCAATTTGAGCCTCGCCAAGAACACGCTCAAGTTAACCTGGCCGGGCGATCATCTGGGCTGGATTGCCCAGTCCAACGTGCTGGATTTGGCGAATTCCAATTACTGGTTTGATATTTTGGGTTCGCAGCTGGCCACCAATCTGGTCATTCCGGTCAACCCGGTGGCACCGAAGGTTTTTTACCGCCTGCGCTATCCATATTAATACCGGCACGAGTCTCTTCGACCATCAGAAAACCAACAAAAATGCAAAACTCATCAGTCAAAACCATGTTTCTGTTGGCGTCCATGATCGCGACGCTTTGTGTGTGCTCCCAGCGGGTGGCGGCCATGGACGGCACGAATTCACCGACGGCCGAGACCCCGGCAGAGCGGGATGCGCGCATGGTGTGGTGGCGGGAAGCCAAGTTTGGCATGTTTATTCATTGGGGTGTTTATTCAGTGCCGGCGGGTTTTTATGCCGGCAAACCGGTTGGCGGCATTGGCGAGTGGATTATGAGTGACGCCAAGATTCCCAAGGCGGAATACCGGCAATTCGCCAGTAAATTTAACCCCTTGAAATTTGATGCCGATGCCTGGGTCAAAACCGCCTCGGCAGCGGGCATGAAGTACATCGTCATTACCTCGAAGCATCATGACGGCTTTGCCATGTTCAACACCCAGGCGAGTCCGTGGAACATCGTCCAAGCGACGCCTTACGGCAAAGATCCCTTGAAAGCCCTGGCGAAAGCCTGCCGCAAATATGGCGTGAAGCTCGGCTTCTATTATTCGCAGGCGCAGGATTGGAATAATGGCGGTTCTGCTTGTGCAGGCAAATGGGATAAGGCCCAGGAGCACAGCATGGATGACTACATTGACCAGGTGGCAGTGCCGCAGGTCAAAGAAATTTTGTCCAACTACGGCGAGTTTCCCGCCGTGCTGTGGTGGGACACGCCCTGTGACATGAACCGGCAACGGGCGCAGAAACTGTATGCGGTCGTCAAACAAATCCGACCCGGCATTATCATGAATAACCGGCTGGGGGGCGGCTTCAAAGGCGACACCGAAACTCCCGAGCAGACAGTTCCGCCGCGCGGATTTCCCGGCCGGGACTGGGAAAGTTGCATGACCATGAACGACACTTGGGGCTACAAAAGCAACGATAACAATTGGAAATCCGCTGCGACCATCATTCGGAATCTGTGCGACATCGCCAGCAAGGGCGGCAACTATTTGCTGAATGTCGGGCCGACGAGCGAAGGGTTGATGCCGCAACCCAGTCTTGACCGGCTCGCGGCGGTTGGCCGGTGGATGCAGGTGAACCACGAGGCCATCTACGGTACCACCGCCACACCTTTTGGCGACGAATTGGGAGCCGCCGTGAAAGCCAAAGACGGCTATGGGAATGACACGCTGGTCTCTTCGGCCAGCGACTGGCGTTGCACCGTCAAACCCGGTGAAATTTACCTGATCATTTTTAACTGGCCGGCCGGGGGGAAATGTGCGCTGCCGGTCTTGAAAACCAAAGTCTTGAAGGCAACCCTGCTGGCGGAACCGGACGCAGCCATTACCGTCGCCCAGTCCGTTTCGAGCCTCACGCTCGCTTTGCCTGCGCAAGCACCCGATGCGGTTGCCTCCGTCGTGCGCCTGGACCTCGCCGATCAAATTGTGAAAATTCAAAAAATCAAATAAACCCGTTGATGCCTTATGAAAACTTCGCCTGCAATCCTGCCAAAAAATGCCCGCCGGGCCAGCGGCTTCACCTTGATTGAACTGCTGGTGGTGATCGCCATCATCGCCATTCTGGCGGCGATGTTGCTGCCCGCCCTGGCGTCGGCCAAGCGCAAGGCTGCCACCGGGGTCTGCGTCAGCAACCAAAAGCAAATGGCGCTGGCCTGGATTATGTATGCCAACGACAACGTCGATGTCCTGGTCAATATGAATAACGTCGTCAATTCCACCGCCACCATCGGCAGCACTACCGGCCTGAACCAAAATCCCTGGCGCTGGCAATATACCACCTCACTGGTAACGGGTAACCTGCCGGTGACACCTTCCCAAGGTTCACTCGACCCGAAGTCCTACATCAAACTGCTAACGGAACAATGTGTCGCTCAAGGGGCCTTTGGCCTTTATCTCAAAAATCCGGATGTGGTGAATTGTCCAGGGGATATGCGCAAACAACTGAGCAGCGCCAGTTATGCTTTTTGCTCCTACTCGGGAGTCACCGGCCTGAATGGCCAGACATGGAACAATGATCCCACCCAGGCGGAACTATTGTCCAAAATCACGGATTTGCATCACCCCACGGACAAATTCATCTATGTTGAGGAAAATGATCCGCGCGGGGAAAATGAAGGCACTTGGGTAATGACTGTCAATGGCAGTGCCGTCAACAACTGGTCGGGCACGAGCATACTGGACTCACCCGCGGCGTTTCATGGCACTTCGAGCACATTTAGTTGGGCGGATGGGCATTCCACTTCGCGCCGCTGGCTGGATGGTACCACCATTGCCTATGCCGCCAGCATGAATGCTGGAAAATACGGCAGCCCGCCGCCGGCCACGGACTTGGATGTGTCGTTTCTGATTTCCGGGTATGCGTTTCGCGGCAATCAATGATTTGATGGCACACTGAAAGATTGGCGCACAACGGGGTGGTGCGCTTTGCGAAACATGTCGCTACACTTGCCACCAAAGCACGTGGTTTGAACCGATGAGCGATATGCCGGAGTGTGAATGATGATTGCCATGACGATAAAACGAGGGCTGGCCGATTATGGCGGCTTGAACCCGCCGGCATTTCGGCCCCCGCCGCCGCTATTGCCAGCATTCGCCTAATGAAAGCAAACGAAATGTGCCGGGTAGTATGCCTCCAAGGCATTCGCCTGATCATGGTTTGCTTACTGCCATTACTTTTGCAGACAGATTTGGTTTTGGCGGACGAGTTTGGTGGTGCCCAAGACTCCGACTTTGTCATTGTGGGGTGGCAGGTTCAGGACGGATTGCCTTCCGCACGAATTCTGGAAGTGCTGCAAAGCCATGATGGATACCTCTGGCTGGCGACTCTTGACGGCCTGGCCAGGTTTGATGGGGTGCGGTTCGAGCGCTTTTATGATTCTGATACTCCCGGACTCGCGAGCAGCATGATCAAATGTCTTTTGGAAGACAGCCACGGGCGGCTTTGGTATGGCACGCAGTCGGGGGAAATTGGATGGAAAGATGCCGGCGGGTTTCACACGCTCAAACTTTCGCGGCCAGCACCGTTGGATTCAGTGGAGCGCCTGGTCGAAACCCGGGATGGTACAGTTTGGGCCGCCACCCGCCACACCTTGCTACCGGTCAGGGACTGTGTTCCCGGAACGTTGATGATTCGTCCGGAAAACCATGACGTCTGGGATATTTGTGCGATGGAAAATGGCAGCTTATGGCTGTTGGTTGACGGCGGCGATCTTTTCCAGTTGGATGCCACAAACGGCAAGATAACCCTGGCGATTCCAGGTCAGTCAGGCCAATGGCGAAACATCATGCCCGCGCGAGCAGGTGGAATATGGGTTCGCGATGGACAATGCATCCGGCGCTGGCAGGGCAATGCCTGGGTAGAAGATCGGGGGGTGCTTGATTTGGAGGTTACGGAAAATGCCGTGATCCATGAATCCAGATCCGGCACGTTGCTGATAGGCACTTCCGGGCAGGGGCTGTGGCTGGTGGAAGCGGATGGCCGGCAACATAAACTGGATCATACCGGCGGCCTGTCGCAGGACCAGGTTCTGTCGCTTTGCGAGGATCAGGAGAAAAACCTCTGGGTGGGCACGGTTCATGGACTAAATCGCCTCTCTCGCCGCGTGGTAAAGATGATTGCGCCGCCTGACAACTGGCAAAACCGGGCGGTTTCAACGGTCACGCCGGCGGCAGCCGGCGGTTTTTGGGTGGGAACCGAAGGGGCCGGACGCTATCGAATCAGTCAGGCCGGCCGGGTGCTGGATCACCCATCAGATGATGTCTGGCACCAAGATGACTGTTGCATGTTGGAGGATGCGAGTGGCCGGATTTGGATCGGAATGTTTGGCTATGGCCTATGGCTGCGGGATAAAGCGCACTCGTTGGGCCGGTACCTGCCCAAACCGACTTCCGGTTATCCCAATGCTTTGTTTCAAGATTCCAGCAAAGCGGTCTGGGTGGGCACCACGATGGGCGCGGCACGCTTTGACACCGGCGGCACCATTCCGGCGCAATTGCTGCTGACCAATTCTGACGTCCGGTGTTTTGCCGAGGCGGGAGATGGGACGATCTGGCTGGGGCTGCAAAATGGCGGTCTGTTCAGATACGATCACTTGACCCGGCAAGCCCGTCCGGTTGAAAGTGAGTTTTTGCGCAGCAGCATTCACGCGCTTCATTGTGCCAGCAATGGCATATTATGGGTTGGCACCCGGCGGAATGGGTTGATCTATTTGAAGAATGGCCATTGGGGGACTTTGACGCATGAGCAGGGACTGCCGGATGATTCCATCAGCGACATCCGCTCCGACAACGCCGGCAACCTTTGGATTGGCTCCGCCAGCGGGATATTTCGCATCAGCCGAAAGCAATTGGACAGCATTGACGCTGGCGAAATCAAGCTGGTGAATTGTCTCCAACTGGGCAGTGGTGATGGCTTGGGCACCTGGGAAATCATGGGCGGTAATCAGCCCATCGCCTGCCATACCGCCGATGACCGGCTCTGGTATGTCACAAGTGTGGGCTTGGCGGCCGTGGATCCCCTGGCCATCCGCCCGAACGAGTTGCCGCCGCCCGTGGCCATTGAATCTGTACGGGCAGATGGCAAATTGATTACCAGCGATGCCTCGCCAATTGATGCTGACGGCGGCAAAATCATAATCCGCTGTCCGGCGGGCACCCGCCAGTTGGAGATTCGGTATACGGCTTTAAGCTTTTCCGCCCCCAAGCAGGTACGCTTCCGCTACCGTTTGGCCGCCTTCGACAAGCGGTGGATCGAGGCCGCGGACCAGCGGGTGGCGTATTTTTCGCATCTGCCGCCGGGCCAATATCTTTTTGAAGTAACTGCCTGCAACAATCATGGGGTCTGGAGTAAAAATGGCGCGCAGTTGTCATTTCAAGTGCTGCCACTCTTCTGGCAGACCGCGTGGTTTAAACTACTCGTTGGATTGGCAGTGATCGCCGCGATGATCTTTTTTTACCGCATCAGACTTGCCCGTTTGCGGGCGCTGGAGCAGCTGCGCCAGCAGATCGCGCGCGATCTGCATGACGAGGTGGGCGCCAACCTGGGCAGCATTTCACTGCTCACCGAAGTCATGGAAAAAATGGCCCAACCGGGTGACCTCGCCCAAATCCGCTCCACGGCTGACTCGACCATGGACACCTTGCGCGATTTGGTGTGGATCATCAACCCTTCGCACGAGCACCTCTCGGATTTGATTGCCCGGCTGAAGCAAATTGCCGCGATCATGCTGGCAAATCTCAATTACGAATTCGCCGAAATGGAGCAGGCAAACAACATCAAGCTCTCGCTGGAACTCAGGCGGAACGTGCCACCGCTGTTCAAGGAGGCATTGAACAACATCCGGAAGCATTCCCAGGCAAATCATGTGTCCATTCGACTGTATTGCCTGGAGGGAGATCTGGTGCTCGAGATCAGGGACGACGGGGTCGGTTTTGACATGGCCAGAAAAAAGCCGGGCGACGGGCTGAAAAATTTTCAGAACCGCGCCGCCGAGATGCGGGCGGAATTGACCGTGACCAGCCAGTCCAAAAACGGCACGACGGTCAAACTGACCGCTCCCCTCACGAAATCTCGTGACTGGCGGAAGCTCTTTAATTAGGGATATTATATTAATTGAGACGTCCGGATTTGCCTGCGGAATGGTGACCCTCCGCTGATCAATCCGGCGCTGAAACCAAATGAAATTGACCGAAACAGAATTTGTGGCCAAGACGGAGACGGACGACCACACCCAAGCGGTGCCGCCCGTAAGCGTTTGGCTCATCGAGGACAATCACAACTTTCGCGTCACGCTTTCCCGGGTGGTAAACGGCATGCCGGGTGCCAAATGCAGCCACCAGTTTTCCAATGCTGAAGACGCCTTGGACGCCCTGCACGCAGGCGCTGTTCCCGACGTGGTTTTATTGGATGTGGGGCTGCCCGGAATGAATGGCATTGACGCCATCAAACAGATCAAAACCATTTCGCCCACCACCCGGATTGTGATGCTGACTGTTTTTGACGATCACGAAAAAGTATTCAAAGCCGTCTGCGCCGGCGCGTCCGGCTATTTGCTCAAGCCCTCCAACACGGCTGCGATTGTTCGCTCCATCAAAGAAGCCATCTCCGGCGGGGCACCCATGACCCCGCAAGTGGCCAAATCCGTGCTGGATATGCTGTCCGGTCGTGCCGCCCCCAAGCCGGTCCAAATTTTGACCGGCCGCGAACAATCAGTGTTGCGATTGATGGCTCAGGGCAGCGGGATGAAGGGTATCGCCGAGGAGCTTGATTTGAGTTATCACACGGTGGATTCCCACCTTCGAAACATCTACGCCAAACTGCACGTGCATACTTCAACCGCCGCCGTGGCCAAAGCGGTGAAAGAAGGATTGCTCTAGCCGGCGGTAACTGGAACTGATGTCCGCTGAGGATGCGTGCAGTGAGGTTTGACTCTGTCTTCGTGCTTCCGCAAATGCCGGCATTCGGAGAAGACTGCTGGCGTAAGTGGTCGATTTTGTGGCCCATCGCCGGCGGGCAGATCGGTTTTGATTTTCTTTCCCCAGTCGACTTTTAATTTAAAATGTAAACACCACAACGCCCAGGTTTAACGGCCAATTTTTGATGCAAGACCGTTTGTTTTTAATATTTGCGACGGTGTGGTCGTTTCTGCCCTGCAACTCCAGACCTATCCTCAGCATTTTCCAGAGCCGCCGTTCAATAACCGCGTTAAGTCATACGAGAATTCCGACTGGGTGGCGAGCATACGTGCATCATTGGACGGTGAGGCTTTGGTCACACTTTTATCAACTGCTCGATGATCATGGCGGCCATAGTCGGGTTGGCCCTGCATGCGGCGCGTGCCGGCGCAGTTTACGCGCTATTGTAGCGGTCTCGCATCTGTTTAATATGGCGCGAAGGCCCCTGACGGCACGGCCATAACCAGACTCGGTCCTGAAACAATAAGACTTGTGTGTCGTTCCTGGGCGCTCAGGGTCGCACTGTAATCCTCATGACGGATATGACTGGGGATGACCAAAACCGTGCGGAAATCTTCGCAATTTTTCGCGAAGGTCAGATTTTTACTTGGTTGGGAACATGCTGTAAATGAATGTATACGCTGCGTTTTTAAATAAACCGGCTAAAAGTTTTGGACGGTTACAAATCCCTTCGCTCGCTCCATTTCTTTTTAGCCCTTTAACCGTTTCATAAACAATTGCAGGCAAACGTTTGCGTTGGTGTGTGTTTTTGTATACAGCTCGCGATCAAATCGCGAATTTCGGGAAAAATGACGATCTCATGACGGGAGCCGGTAAGGTTCGCATTTTTTCCAATTCTAGGAGGTTATCATGCACGATACCTCCTTTCCGAAGCCGATCGAGTTCCGTGGCTGCAAAGCCACGATTTCGCCATGCTCTAGCCGGAGATCAGCATCGTGCAACGACCTGTATTGGGCCGACAAGCTATTGTTGAGGTGGACCCCCAAATTGGACCACCAGTTAGGATGGACTTTCCGAGGTCTGCTTGGGAAAAAAGAGCAGACTATGAAAGCGAAACGAAAGCGGCATAATGCGGCCTTCAAGGCCAAGGTGGGATTCGAAGCCCTGGTTGGGCTTAAGACGGTCTCGCAACTGGCGAGAGTGCATGCGGTGCATCCGACGCAGGTGACGCAATGGCGGGCGACGATTCGGGACCACCTGCCCGAGTTGTTCGAGCCTGGTCAGCCGGGGACGGAGGATCAAGCGGAGCTGATTGCGCAATTGCATCAGAAGATCGGTCAACTGACGGTGGACCTAGACTGGCTTAAAAAAAGTCCAGACAACCGGGGCTTTGACATGTTTGCAAGCACTGATCAGCCCGGATCCGCAAGTCAGCGTGCGGCATCAATGCGAGCTGCTGGGGTTTTGTCGGAGCAGCTATTATTACCAGTACGCTCCGGAGACGGAGGCGAATCTGGCGCTGATGCGGCGGTTGGACGAGTTGCATCTGGAACATCCGGTTTACGGCAGCCGCAAGCTGACCGTGTGCTTGCGCCAGGAGGGCCTGGCCGTCAAACGCAAGTGCGTGGTGCGGCTGCTGCGTTTGATGGGGATCGGGGCGATTTACGCCAGGCCCCGGACCAGCCTGCCGGAGCCAGGCCACCAAATTTATCCGTATCAATTGCGCGATTTGGAGGTGAAGGGGCCGGACCAAGTCTGGTGTTCGGACATCACCTATGTGCCGATGGCCACAGGATTCATGTATCTGGTGGCGGTGATGGACTGGTGGACAGGCTCGCCATCATCCACCAAATTCCGCATTAACTCTCCTAGGGCAGGGATGGTCGCCTCGGTGGATTCGTAGCAATTGGGGCGGCCATCATTTGGCCACCAGCAACCAACCGCATGGCCAATAGAGGTCGTTCTTCTTTGAAGGTCTGGCATTGCACCTCGTAACCGAAGTCACTGGGAGGGTATCAATACCGCAAGCAAATCATCCGGTGCAGGCTATAACATCACCAAAGTTATTCCTTCATTGCTAATGGTTTACGGGAGCCGGCCTACCGGCTTTCAATGCGTCGAGCCAGGCATTGGCGCGTTGGTTGAATGGTGTTTCGCCATACTTGTCATTTTTGGGCGCCTGATGGCCGGCGGCGGGCAGGACGACGACTTCCACCGGGCC
>CAIJGS010000059.1 GCA_903820285.1 uncultured Verrucomicrobia subdivision 3 bacterium
GGGCTATCCTATTGACGGCAGTGACCACAACCCGAAGTGGCAATTTGAATATGACGACACCATGCATTGCGGTTACTGTCGTGAATAGGATAGGCCCGTTACTTTGATTCTTTTTTAGGAGATTTTAATCAAAAGTATTTAATGATCGGAACAGATGCTCCGACCCCGCTCCAGCAATGTATGAAATTTTTGGTATATAGTAATAAAGTGGGTCTACGGCGATGAATTGTTTCCTCGGCTTGGTGCCAATATTAACATGCCCGTTCCGATCAACTCCACAGACAGAACTGAAAAGGGCCAAGTATGCCCGAATCAGCGCTACTGTCCGGTGAGGGAAAAAGTGGAACGAAGGTAAACGGCGGGATGCCGAACACGGCAAGCGGGAAGCGGGAATTCACGATTCCTTGCCTCGTTAAACCCAGTTTCGCCTCAACGCGGCGAAGAGACCCAGCTCACCTCTTCGCCGGGCGGCAACCCGACCAGCAAATCCAGCACTGATCCCTTTTGTCCGGGCAGGATAAAATCCGGTGCAATCTCCGCCAGCGGTTGCAACACGAACCGGCGGTGGTGCGCCCGCGAATGCGGCAGCGTGAGTTTCGATTGATGGCGCACCTCCCTGCCAAAGGCAATCAGGTCCAAATCGAGCGGCCTGGGCTCATTCAGCACCTGCTTGAGCCGGCGGCCAAATTCCTTTTCCAACCCCTGCAACTTAAGCAGCAACGATTCCGGGCTCTCACCGTCCAGAGGCGTCAAACCGGCGGCGGCATTGATGAAGCGCGGCGACTCCGGCGGACAATCCACCGGCGTACTCTGCCAAAGCGAGGATTTTAAAAGCGGCGCGGCGGAGATTTCCTGCAACCGGGCCATGGCATCCACCATGATCTGCCGGGAATCTCCCTGGTTGGAACCCAGGGCCACCAATACCAATGGGGGGGAAGGAAGAAGTTTGGAAGCTTTCATTGGAAATCAAACCATTTCAAACCGTTCGGGAGTTCCTTTGGAGCATATTCAATGTGCAGCACCCGCCGATGCCCCGGTAGTTCGGCCGGGGGGGAGGCATGCAGAATGAGCGGTCGCATCAGTAAGGCATCACCTTTGGCCCGCTCACAGATAAAAGCAGGAACCGTGGCCGTCCAGCGGGTAATATCATCAGCGCCCAATTTGCCAGCACGATGGGACCCAGGGAAGACCCGTAAGGCTCCGTTATGTCCGGGGCAATCATCGAGGTGGAGGCGCAGGGTTACCATTCCTTCCAGAATTTCCGCCGGCGGATGCACATGGGGAACACCATCCTTGACTGACCAGCCGCCAAAACCGGGGGTATCTATCTGTTCCGACAGAGCAATGGCCAGATCCTGATGCCAGGGTACCCGCCAATTGGCGTCAGGATTTTTATCGAAAAATATGGCCCGGACCGGCACCATGAGATCGTCGGCAAACTGCCGGATGAGTGAATTGATTTTCGCCGAATTCGCAAAGGTCGCCGTGCGCGGGCTGGTTCGCAACAGGTTTCTGACGCCACCCACTTTGCCGGCGGTCGCCGCCGAATGTCGTTCATACAACGGCATCAGTTCAGCGATAAGCCGATCACAATCATCCGCTCCGGCCACCGCCGGAATGAGGTGAAAGCCGTCCCGGTCAAACTGGCTGGTACCAGTTGCATCCCCATTCCGGATTCCGGCCACCGCATTCATGGATTTACTTCAATCCCAGCACATCCTGCATATCGTACAGGCCCGGCTTCTGCCCGGCCACCCATTGCGCCGCCCGCAGCGCGCCGTTGGCAAACGTCTCGCGGCTCGACGCCTTATGCGTCAGCTCCACGCGTTCGCCGGTATTCGCAAAAATCACCGTATGATCGCCCACCACGTCACCGCCACGAATGGAGTGCACGCCGATCTCATTGCGCGTCCGCTCGCCGACGATACCTTCGCGGCCATGCCGGGCGGCCTCGCCATACTGCAGGCCGCGTACGTCCGCCAGAATCTCCGCCAGCGACTTGGCCGTGCCGCTGGGCGCATCCTTCTTCAGCCGGTGATGCATCTCCACCACCTCCAGGTCAAAGTCCGGGCCCAGGATTTCCGCCGCCTTGCGCGTCAGCCAAAACAGCGTGTTTACGCCGGTGGAAAAATTGGAGGCCAGCACAATTGGAATCTGCGCCGCGTGCTTGTGAATTTCCGCCAGTTCCGCGTCACTGTGACCGGTGGTGCCAATGACCATCGGCTTCTTATGCGCCGCACACAACGCCGACAGCGGAGCCGTCACGGAATGGGCGCTGAAATCAATGACCACATGGCCCTGCCCGATGGCTGCGGCAATGTCATCGCCCTGATCCAGCGTGCCGGCCAGCGCCAGCCCCGGATGCTGCGGCACACAACGGATCAACGCCTGGCCCATACGACCACGGCTGCCAACAATAATAACTTTGGTGGACATAAAGATGAATTTGACCGGACCAACGAGGCACACGGCGAACCGGATTTCCTTCCAGCCGCCCCCTGCCCTCCGACCATGGATGGTTACAAGATGCCGGCCGACTTCAAGGATGCCTTGAGTTTGGCGCGACTCGCCCCGCTCAGTTTCACCAGCGGCAGGCGGTATTCTTCTTCCAATTCGCCCAGCATCGCCAGCGCGGCCTTGACCGGCACCGGATTCGTTTCCACGAAGAGGTCTTTGAAGACCGGATAAAATTTGGCGTGCAGTTGCGCCGCCTTCTTGAGGTCGCCGCGCGCAAACGCATTTACCATGTTCGAAACCTCGCGCGGAATCACATTGGAAGCCACGCTGATGACCCCCTGTGCGCCCACCGACATGAACGGCAGCGTCAGCGAATCATCGCCCGACAAAATCTCGAACTTCGGCCCCAGCGCCGCGCGCAATTGGGACACGCGGTCGCAACTGCCGCCCGCTTCCTTGATGCCAACGATGTTCTTGCAGCTGACTGCCAGGCGCTTCACGGTCTCCACGGCAATTTCAATGCCGCAGCGGCCAGGAATGCTGTACAGCACCAGCGGCAGTTTGGTCTCGTTGGCAATCGCTTTGAAATGCTGGTACAAACCTTCCTGCGTCGGCTTGTTGTAATATGGGGCCACCTGCAGGGAGCCATCCGCGCCCACGCGCTCGGCTTCCTTCGTCAGGTAAATCGCTTCCGTGGTCGAATTGCCGCCCGTGCCGGCGAGCACCTTCACCTTGCCGGCGGCATGCTTCACCGCCAGTTCAATGATACGCACGTGCTCGTCGTAATCCACCGTGGGCGATTCGCCCGTGGTGCCGACCGGCACAATGCCATCCACCCCGCCCTTCACCTGTTTTTTGATCAGGCGGGCAAGCGCGGCTTCATCCAGTTTTCCGTTTTTAAACGGCGTGACTATCGCTGTGTAAGTTCCAGTGAACATGTGAACGTTTGGGAAAACCATTATGTCATACCCTATTCGCGATGGCGAGCGGGATTTTTCCGGCAACGGGCGGGCGAACCCGACTGCCCCAGGAGCGCGACTTTCAAGTCGCTTCAGGGTGCGAACGTAAGCACCGGTTCGTCTAGCTGGCATGCCATGGCAAGATGAAGCGGCGTCCCCCTCACTCCGGCCCGCTGGCAATCACTAACCTTGTCAATTCCGCCAGCGGCGAAATGCCCGCAGACTGCACGGGTAGGCGCAACCTGTCCGCCTCCCCCACTATTTTTGCCTACGGAATAAGCAACTGGTAGAACTTCATCAGCAACGGCGCGTTGGTATCCACAAACCGGAAGACGCCGTTCGTGGAAGTGATGGTGACGCCAAACGAAGTCCAAGCCACGGGCGGATTCAGATTGGTGGCCCAACGCACCTGGAACTGCTCATTGGTGGAGCCGCTCCATTGCAGTTTCACCTGACCATTGCTAACCACCACACTGCCAATCACGGGCACCGGATACGTGGGCGCATTGGTGACGATAACCGAGAAGCTATTCGTCACGCTCTTGGCAGGCACTCCATTATCGGTCACCACGGTGGTGATGACATTGGTCAGACCCAGCTGCGCCGAGGTCGGCGTCCAGGAGATGACATAATTTCCACTCACGTAGGCGGCGGTGACTCCGGGCAACGAATTGCTAATGGAATAGACCAGGCCCTGCGCCGGCAGATCCCAATCGCCGGCCGTGTTGTTCACGGTCATGGTGGCAGACGGCGTCGCATACCGATCCGCCGGCGTCCCTTGCAGGAAGTAAGGCGCGGTATTGGTCGGCGACTTCAGCAATTGCAACCGGTAGAAGCGGACGGGATCCAGCCCGGCGGTGCGGGTGCCATCATCAAAGAAGGTGAACTGGCTGTTGGTGCCGTTGATGAACTGGCTGTAGCTGACCACGCCCGTGATGGACAGCCAATGCGTCGGGGCAACCGCCGGCGACCATTGCACATGGAACTGGTCGTTGGTCGGGGCATACCAGGTCAGCAGGTAACCATTGGTGGAACCGCGATTGGTCGCCACGATGCTGCTGATATAAATCAGCGGCGGCGGCGGGACGTTCAGCAAGAAGGTCACGGAAATGGCATTGGTGATGGCGATACTGTTAGTGTTCTGCACCCCCAGGAAATATCGCGCCCCGGGCACGAGCACCGGCACGGTATTGGTCACGCCGAACACCTTGCTCCCCAACATTACATTGGTCAGCAACTCATAATCGCCACCAGCGTAATTGGTGATGCTGGGCGGCACATTGGTGCTGTAGAGGAGATTCACCGGCAGCGTGGCGAACAACAAGGTGTTCGTGGCAGCCAGCGCATTGGTCGGCACCTTGATCAGGAACCAGGCCGTGCTGTTGGGACCCACCACATTGGTCAGCGGTGGGCCGATGATGAGCGCCGGCAGAACGGTGACCGTGAAGCTGTTGCTGGCGGCCAAGTACGTATTGGAATTGGTCACCGTGGTCGTGAGCACGTCCGTTTCATTCGCATCATTGGTCGTGGTCACCCAGGTAATGGTCCCGTTCGTATCAATGACCGGGGCGGTGAGCGCGAGGTTGTTGGTCAGGGTGTAGAACAACGTGCCCGCATTCGTGTCCGTGGCTGTATTGGTAATGGTGAGCGTATCGCCGGCGGCAATAACCTGATCGGGAATGATCGGCAGGACCGGCGCGGACGGGAAATACAGTTCAAAATCGACCTCAAGGGCATTGGTCACCCCGATGCTGTTGGTATTTTGCACGCCGAGCAAATAACGCGAACCGGGCATCAGCACCGGATGGTTGGTCAGCGTGATGACAGCAGAGCCGGCCTCCAAATTGGTTAGCAATTCAAAGTCGCCGGAGTTGGTGATGCTGGGCGGCACGTTAGTGCTGTACCAGAGATTCACGGGCAGCGTGGCGAACAGCAGTGTATTGGTCGCGGCAATGGCATTGGTGGGCACGCTGACGATGAACCAGTTGATGCTGTTGGAACCGACCACATTGGTCACCGGCCCAACGAGCGGAATGGCCGGCAACACCACCGCCAGGAAGCTGTTGGTGCCGCTCAGCAGCGAGTTGGTATCCGTGGCAATGGTGGTGAAGATAATGTTGGTGCCGGCGTCGTTCGTGCTGGTCAGCCAGGTGATGATGCCGTTCGTATCAATGGCCGGATTGTTATCCGCCGGGTAATTGGTGGTCAGCTGGTAAACCACCGCCGGCAGATTGTAATCCACTGCCGTATTCGTAACGGTCATCTGGGTGCCGGCCGCCACAAGTTGCGTGGGAATCGTCGGCAGAATCGGCGGCGTATTGGAGCCGAGGAAGGCAAAGGAGACCTCGATCACATCGGTGATTGGGAAGCGATTCGTGTTCTGAACGCCGAGGTAATAGGTCGCGCCAGGAATGAGCGTGGGCGTGCCATTAATGGCAAGCACCGCCGACGCCGGGGCGACGGCATTGGTGATTAATTCAACATCCACGATGTTGGTGATGCTGGGCGGAACGTTGGTGCTCCACCAGAGGTTTGCCAGCGCGCTGCCGCCGGGGCCAGTCAGATTCAGCAGCAGGTTGGTGGCATCCACGGCATTCGTCGGCACATTGACCTGATACCAGCCGACACTGTTACCGCCCAGAGTATTGGTCACGGGCTGGTTGTTGGTCAGCGTGATGCTGCCCAATTGCGGCGTCATACCGCTCACCAACACGCTGACAGTGACCGGTCCGATAAAGGCAACCGTGTCGTTGTTCGTGACGTAATAATCAAACGAGGCGTACCCGCTCACGTTGTTGGACGGGATGAACACAGCAACCGCGTTACTCTGGATGACCGTCTGCGTGATGGGATCAACGCTATTGGTCAGATATACCGAGCCATTGACGGCATTGGTCACCGAGAATGTCAGCCGACCCGTCTTGCCGCTCAGGCGGACGAGATCCACATTGACCGGCTGGTTCGACGAGGTCAAAGCATGCGGTGCAGCCAGCCAGCTCAGGTATTCTTCCAGATCGGAGTACCCAATGAAATTGGCGTTCGTGGTGAGCGTCGTGTTATACGAGTTGGTCAGCACCAGGCCAAAGGTGGATTTCCAGTAATCCGGAATGCCGTCACCGGACGTATCGAGCCAGGGGAAGCCGGAATTCAGAAGCGGCAATGTCCCGGCTTGGGTGATCAAACCGCCGCCGGAATAACGAACGCCATTGACTTGCCGGCGGTCCACATCATCGCGCTGTTCAAGTGAAGTGCCGGCAAAATCCAGCACCCGTTCATACGCGCGGAAAGCCTCATCCTGGCTGACCGGCGGCAGCCGGAACTCGCGGCCCATCTTGGTGTACTTGTTGGTAAACATGCCCCAGCCGGTGTAAGCGCCGTCCAGGATGCCATTGTTGTTGAAATCAATCAGGTTGTTCGTCTGGAAGATCCAGGTGTTGGTCGAGCCGCCGTAGAACGCAATGTTAGTGATGGCGTAATTGGTGGCGAAGAACGCCGTGTCGGCCCCGGCAATCAGATAGTTGCAGACGTAATTCAACTGGTTGGTGAAATCCGCCGCCGCATCGTTGCTGATCGAAAGACCGGAGAAGAGACCCCAGTTGTAAATGACGTTGTTAACGAAATCGAGGCTGATGTTGTCGCCCAGCAGCGGATTGCCGCTGAAGTTATTCGCATACAAATTGTGATGGAAGCTCACCGTGCCGCCGCCATAGCGCACATACGAGCCCGCGCTGAGCAGCGTGTTGGTGTCATACAGGCTGTCCGCGAGGATGGACCACTGGACCGTGACATTCGTGGAATTGAGCACGGACACCAGATTGCTCGCGCTCCAGGAAGTGGAGATGTGGTCGGCAATGGCGTTGGACACCAGGTTGAATTGCAGCGCATCGCCCGCCACCCCGTTGGTGAGGCGGAAACGGAGGTAGCGCAGCACGACGTCATGTGTGTTCTGCACCACCGTATCATTGCCGGCAATGGTGATGCCATCGCCCGGCGCAGTCTGACCCGCAATGGTCAGCCAGGAATTGGTGATCACCAGCGGACCGTTGGTGAGGAAGATCGTGCCCGACACATCGAACACGATGGTGCGGTTGGTGGCGCTCACAGCGTCACGCAGGGTGTTGGTACCGATGTCACCCAGGCTGGTGACGTGATACACATTGCCCGCCCGGCCGCCCGTGGAGACCGCGCCGGCGCCTTCGGCTCCCGGGAACGCCGGGAACGAATTGGTGTCAATTACCGCCAGAATGGTATAGCTAATCTGGGTGGCCTCATTGTTCGGCACGCCCAAATACCAGTCGGCGGCGAGATTGGTCAGCGCGCTATTGGTATGGATATAAATCAGTTCCGGAATGCGCCCGGACTGCTGGCTGCTGTGGAAGAACACCGGCGCCAGCGGCAACGCATTGGTCTGCACGGTGAGATCACCGTTGCCACTCAGGTTATACAATTCAAAATGGATCGCGCCCACGTAATTGGTCAGCGTGGAGGTGAGCGTGTTGGTGACCAGCAGATGGAAGAAATTGGTCAGGTCCGCGCCGGGTCCGATGGTAAAGTCGAACGGCACGCCGTTCGTCAGCTCAATCACCGTCGGCTTCGGCGTATCCAATTCCTTCGCGACCACGGTGTATTTCACCGGACCGGCATCGCGACGGAACACGCCCAGGTACCAGCGGCCGGCCGAGAGCGGCACCGGCGAGGAATTGGTGAGCACATAAATGTTCTCATTCGCGTTGGTTGGATTGAAGCTGCCGTACGCCGCGTTCGTCAGCGTCGGCAACGGCGCACCCTGGCTGACCACGAGGTCGGCATTCGCGCTCAATTTCAACAGCTGGAAGGTGGCTTCGTAAGCATTGGTTGTAACGTCGAACGCGTAATACTTGTCCACATCCGTGCTGTTCGTTGTGAGGACGCTGGAGAACGGCAGGTTGTTGGTCAGCGTCAGCATGTCGAAATCCACGGTGAGCACCACCGTGGCCGAGACTGATCCATTGTTGCGCACGCCGAGATAATAGGTCTGGCCCGGGATGAGCGGCGGGAAGGTGGGCGCGACGTTGTTGGTGGTGAGCACGGGCGCACCGATGCCGCCGGTGGAATTCGCCAGAATGACGTAGTCACCGGGGTTCTGGCCGGTGGGCAGATTGGTCTGGTTATAGAGCACGTCCACCGGTGAAGATGCCGACACCAGGATGTTCGTGGCGTAGCTCGCCCAGGTGGGCACCGTCACGGCAAAATAAGTGATCTGACCGGCGGGTACCGAGTTGGTGTCCAGGCCTTCGGGGCTCAGCGTGACCGGCGGATTGGTCTGGACGGTGAATTGCAACTGCCAGGAGACGAGTTGCGAATTGGTGGCGATGCCGTTGCCGGCAATATATCCGCCCACGCGGTTGTCCCAGATTTCCAAGGTCCATTCGCCGTAGGCGCTGTCGCCCACGAGCGGCTGCATGGATTCCTCGGGGAGATAATAAACGTTCGTCAACGCCGCCTCGGTGACGGTGAAGGTATCCAGCAGGATGCCGGGTTCCAAACCGGTGATCTGCACCGGCACGGAACTGGTGGTGGCCATGAAGGTGTAACTTCCCATCTCCCACGTTTTGTTCACCCCGTAGATCAGATTGGTGACCCCGCCGATGTTCACCACCGCCTCGGCCAGACCGACCGCCGGGGTGATGCTCGGATCAAACTTGCCGATGTTACGATTGGTGGTCAGCGCAGAGGCATTGTAGATGGCCTTGATTTCCGCCGGCGACAGCGTGCGGGAATAAATGCTGAACTCGTCCATTTCACCGCTGAAGAAGTTGTTCGTCAGGCGGCTCATATCCTTGCCGAGCAGGACGTCGCCGGTGGTCTTCGGAATGAAGACGCCCAGGTTGGTCGAGGCCACATTGGTGCCGTTGTAGTAGAGCGTGGCGAGACCGGAATTGGTGTCGTACGTCAGCGCGACATACTGGAAGAGATTGCTCTTCACCAGGCCCGCGGGCGAGGTGATCTCATGCCAGCCGTTGGTGGTGTCAATCAGGTTCGCATATAGCGAGCCGTTGGTCAGCGCCATGCCGTTGGTCACGGAGCACCAGAACTGCACCCCGTTCGTCTGGATATCCGGCACTTCGACCACGCCGTAGAAATAGTTGGTGACGGCCGATCCGAAGATGAAACCGCGATTGTCGGTGAGCACCCACTGGCCGGCGGGATTATTGGTCACCCCCATGATGCCGGTGTAATTCCGCGTGCCATCCGGATTCAACGGCTGGTCATTCCGCCAGTTGTAGTAATTGAGATTCGTTTCGCCGCTCAGCCAGCCCGTGCCGGCCCCGGAATTGGTGAAGCCAATCCACAGGTTGCGGTTGCGGCCGCCGTAATTGGCAAAGCGATCGTAGATCCAATTTTCCTCGTTCGCGTTGCGCACGGTGGCCAGATGACCGCCGAGCTGCTCCGCCCAATATTCGGACGTGGTGAGATTGGTGGTGGCCAGCAGATAATAATAATGGCTGTTCACCGCGCTCAGGAACGGACCGGCGGTGATCACCAGATTGGTGACCAGCGCGTTGGTGGGCACGCGGGCGAGCCATTCCACCATCGGCTGCGCGATGCCCACATTGGTGGGATTGATCCAGCCTTCCACGGTGAAGCCCGGCCCCGTGCCGACATCCAGCGGCGAAGTCTGCACCAGCACGTTGCTGCCGCCAATGGTGACGGTGCTCGTGGTCGGTCGCTGCGGAATCTGCACGTAGGCATTGGTACCGGCGTACACATAATTCTGGCCGGGATTAATCATGCCAAACGCCTGGCCCACTTCCCCGCCCGGGAAGGTGAACCGGCCGATCAGCGAGCCATTGTTCGCGTTGTTTTCGGGATCGGAACTGTCCGTGGCATTTCCCTCGCCGCGCCACCA
>CAIJGS010000060.1 GCA_903820285.1 uncultured Verrucomicrobia subdivision 3 bacterium
CGCAACTCATCTCGCTAGTGCCGGCCCATGGGTTGTGGATTGACGCGAACTTCAAGGAAAGCCAGCTGGGCCGGATGCATCCCGGCTCGCCCGCGACGGTGAAAGTGGATTCGTTATCCGGCCAGGTTTTCCCTGGCCACGTCGTGAGCATCGCCCCGGCCACAGGCGCGCAATTTAGCGTGCTGCCGCCGGAAAATGCCACGGGAAATTTTACCAAAATCGTCCAGCGCGTGACCGTGCGGATCGTGCTGGATGACACAGCCGGACAGGTGACGATGCGGCCAGGCCTGTCGGTGACCGCCGCCGTGGATGGCCGCACCACGGGAAAGGTCGGGATATGAATTCAGCGTCTGCCCCGCAAGACGAGTTACCCACGGCCAAGAAAGTGCTGGCCTTTGCCGTCATGTGTGTGGGCTTCTTCATCGCGCTGCTGGATATCCAGATCGTGTCCGCCTCGCTGTCGGATATCGGCGGCGGACTGTCCGCCGGGCAGGATGAAACCGCCTGGGTGCAGACGAGCTATCTGATTGCCGAGATCATTGTCATTCCGCTTTCCGGCTGGCTTTCGCGGGTGATTTCCACGCACTGGCTGTTCTGTTTTTCGGCAATTGGATTCACCCTCACCAGCCTGCTTTGCGGCTGGGCGTGGGATATCCGGAGCATGATCATATTCCGTGCGTTGCAAGGATTCCTCGGCGGCTCGATGATCCCCACCGTGTACACCTCGGCTTTCTTTTACTTTCAGGGACATCAACGCATTATTGCCGCCGCCGTGGTCGGCGCGCTGGCGTCGCTGGCCCCCACGTTTGGCCCCACCATCGGCGGGTGGATCACCAATCACTATTCATGGCACTGGCTCTTCTTCATCAACCTCGTGCCCGGCATTTTTGTGGCTGTGCTGGTGCCCATCCTGGTGCGGATTGATAAACCGAATCTCGCGCTGTTGCGCGGCGCGGATTATCTCGGCATGGTGTTGCTCGGTGTCGCTCTCGGCTGCCTCGAATATACGCTGGAGGAAGGCCCGCGCTGGAACTGGTTTGAGGATAACACCATTCTGACAACCGCCTGGATTTCCGGTCTGGCCGGGATGGCCTTTATCTGGCGCGGCCTGACCTTTCACAATCCAGTGGTAGATCTGCGTGCCTTGAAGAATATCAATTTTGCGCTCGGCTGTTTTTTCTCCTTTGTAACGGGCATCGGCCTTTTCACAACCATTTACCTTACGCCCCTGTTTCTGGCCCGGGTGCGCGGCTATGACGCCTTGCAGATTGGCGAAACGATTTTTTCCACCGGCGTCTTCCAGTTGCTGTCCATTCCGTTTTACGCGTGGTGTGCCCGGCGCTTTGACCTGCGCTGGCTCATGATGTTCGGCCTGGCCTGCTTTACGCTTGGCCTCTATGAATTCACCGGCATCACCCACGATTGGGGCTGGCAGGAACTGCTGCTGCCGCAGGGCTTGCGCGGCTTCGCCCAGCAATTCACCGTCGCCCCCATTGTCACGCTGACGCTCGGTGGGCTGGCTCCGGCGCGGCTGAAATCCGCCTCCGGCCTGTTCAACCTCATGCGGAATCTCGGCGGTGCCATCGGCATCGCCGCGTGTGGAACCATTTTGAATGACCGGGCCAACCTCCATTTTCTCCGGCTCGCCGAACATCTGAATGCCGCCAATGCCAGCATGACGCAACTCCTCCACGGGTTGACCGCCCACTTCGCCGCCGCCAGTGGTGGCGATCTGGTGCACGGACATGACGTCGCCCTTAAAAAACTGTGGTCGCTCACATGGCGGGAAGCGCAGGTGCAAACGTTTGCCGACGCTTTTCTCGCCATAGCCCTCTGCCTGGCGATCGCGACGATCATGGTTCCCCTGCTCCGCAAAGTCACCGCCCCGCCGGCGCCCTCGGCGGATGCGCACTGAAGGATCGCGACAAAAAAACGGACGATGCCAGTGGCATCGTCCGTGTGAATTTGGGCAATTCGCCCCGGCATCAAAATCCGCGACCTATTTATATTCCAGGCAAACCACGGAAGCGATGGCATCCGGCGCCTGCTTGGGCAGCTTGATGCTCACGCCCTGTTCGGTCTGCTTGAACTTGAGCTTCTTGTGCTTGGGATCCGCCAGCAAATAGGCCTTGGCGATCTTGCCCTTTACCGCCGGAATTTCGAATTGATTCGTCGGCCAATCAAAGATGTGCAGAAAAATTTTGCCGGGCTTGGTGGTGCAGCGCCATTGCCACGCGGGGATGAACTTCGGTTTACCCTTCTTGTCCTTCTCGGTGGCACTAAACTGGCCCGCTTCGGCGCCGAACGGCGTGGGACCGGAACCATAGATGGCGTCGCCATTCACTGCCATCCATTTGCCCACGTCCGCCAGCCGGTCCAGACTCGCCTGCGGGATCAACCCCTCACTGTTCGGGCCGACGTTTAGCAGGTAATTGCCGCCTTTGCTGGCGATGTCGCAGAGATTGCGAATCAACGTCTGGCTGGATTTCCAGGCTTGGTCATCACGCTTGAAACCCCACGTGTTATTCATGGTCATGCACGTTTCCCAATCTTCGCCGGGATAACCCTGCGGCGGAATAAATTGTTCCGGCGTTTCGGTGTCACCTTTGAAGCCGCCGCCGAGCCGGTTGTTCATGATAATACCCGGCTTGAGTTCCTGCACCGTCTTGTAAAGTTTTTCGGCGCGATCAAAGTTCATGTCATGCGGCGTATCCCACCACAGTACAACCGGGAATTCCCCGTAGTTGCTCAAAATTTCGCGCACCTGCGGCACGGCGATTTTATCGATGTAATCATCCATGTCATGCTGCTGGGCAGGATCCCACTTGCCGCCGCTGGCAGCGCCGCCGTTGTTCCAGTCCTGCGCCTGCGAATAGTAGAAGCCGAGCTTCATGCCATACTTGCGGCAGGCCGTCGCGAGTTCCTGCAAGGGATCGCGTCCGAACGGCGTGGCATGCGTGATGCCCCAGTTGCAAACCTTGGTATCGAACATGGCGAAACCATCATGATGTTTGGAGGTGATGACCATGTACTTCATGCCGGCTTCATGCGCGGCCTTCACCCAGGCATCCGCATCAAATTTGACCGGGTTAAAATCTTTCGCAAAGGCTTGGTAGTCCGACATGGGAATCTTACCCCGGTTCATGATCCATTCACCGATACCGGCCACGGGTTTATCATGATAATAGCCGGCGGGAACGGAATAAACGCCCCAGTGAATAAACATGCCGAACTTCGCTTCGCGCCACCACGCCATACGGGCATCGCGCTGCTCCTTAGTCTCGACCTTGTCGGTCTGGTTAGTCTGGGCGTAGGCCGCCGGAAGCAGGGCGGCCAAGGCCAGCCCGAATGCTAGAAACAATGATTTTTTTGCCATTTTGAGCTTTTAAGGGATTTGGTTTCACTTCTCCAGACATGTCGGCGTCAGTGGAGGTTTCAAATTTTATGAAAAAATGGCACCGATTTGAGCTACCCATTCGGGTGGAAGCACAAATCTTATCTCATTGGCGGGCCGTCAGGCTGGAGCCATCGTACTTCCAGCCCACCGGCCGGCCATCCGGCAAACGAACCAAAGCCCGACGCAGCGGCTCTGAGGGCCCGGTCCAAATGGATTGCAGATGCACCGTCGTGGTGGTTCCGGCTTCAATAATCACCGGTACGGTTACCCAGCCGTAAACATCCGACTGCGCCTTTACCAGGTATTTTCCTGTCGGTAAGGCCACCCAAGCGGGGCTTTCATCCATATTGCCGATGTGATTAGGAACAAATTTAACTAACTGGCCAGCCGGATCAAAAATCCGGTAACTGGTGTGCGGGTAGTAGTACGTATTGTCGCCGATCTGGTCAGTTTCGGTGGCGGAATACATTTTGAGATACCCCCGGGAACCGGGCGCCGACCAGCGGGCATGGGACGGACCGACCATATCCAGCACCACCGGCTTGGTGGCACAACCCGCTGTCAGCAGAGCCGCCACCCCGAGGGTGAGCGCAAGGTTTGTAGCTTTCATAATAACTACAACCTACTCTCCTTACATTAAGCCGTATTGAACCGCAGATTAAAATCCCCCACTAAAACGGAAACACTAGTGCCGTATATTTACGGATTCCCCTGCCCCAACTGATACGCCAGGCTGGCCTGCTGAATGAAGACCGTGTACCGCGCGTTGATGCCCGTGATTTGGGCCGATGTCAGTGCCAACTGCGCCTGGCTCAATTCCACAATCGAACTGATGCCCGATTTATAACGCGCTTCCGCCAACTGATATGCCTCGCCCGCCTGCCGGACCAGTTCCTCCGTGGTTTGCATCTGTTCCATGGCATTATTCGAATTCAGCCACGCAATGCGCACATCCCGGATGACTTCATTCTCCTCCGTGCGCAAGACTTCCGCCGCCGCCTCCGCCCGCAATTCCGCTTCGCGCTGCTGGGCCGTATAGTATCCCCCGGCAAACAGCGGCAGGCTTAATTGCAACGCCGCCGCGCCGTAATTATCCGGCAGCCGGCCATCATGTGTGGGCGATCCGCCAACCGTGCCGACTGCGGAAATGGTTGGCAACCGGGCATCGCGATCTGAGCGCGCCAGCCGCAGTGCAGCCTCCCGCTGGTTGCGCAAACTCAGCAGCTCCGGCCGCTGCGCCAGGGCGGTCTGCACCAAATCAGATATGTCGTTGGTCACCGCCCCCGTCGGCATCGCCGGTTCCACCAGTTGATATTGCGTAAAACGGTCGGAACCCAGCGCGGTGGAAAGCGAGGCCATGGCCGCATCTGCATCGTTTTGACTGCGCTGCACCAACAATCTCCCCTCCGCCAACGCCACCCGGGCGAAGCTGACATCCAGTTCCGACCGCAATTGGTTTGTCGCCAGTGTACTCACCTGATCCAGCAGCAACTGGCGCGTAGTCAACGTCTGGTGCGCCACCTGCAATACCGCCTGCGCTTCCAAGGCCGAGAAGTATCCCGCCGCCACCTGCAATAACACCGCTTCACGCGTGCCCGCCGCATTTTGTTTTTCCGCCAGTGCCTGAAATTTCGCGCCGGCCGCCAGATTCGCCGTGCGCCCAAAATCGGTGATCAACTGGCTCACCGCCAGCCCCCCCGCCGCCCGGTTGTAGATGCTCGGATTGTTCAGTCCGCCGGCCATGATGCGCGTGCTGTCGGAATCCGCCCCCGCCGCCGTGAGATACAGGTTGGCCTGCGGAAAATAGCCCGACCGTTTTTCCGTCGTCACCTCCTGCGCCGCCAGCGCCCGGTCATTGGCGGCGGCAATCCGGGGATGGTCCCGCAACGCCAGCGCCTGCGCTTCCGCCAGCGTCAGCGCCGACAGTCCGTTCGTTTCCGCCGCCCACAGTTTCGCCGCCAGGGTGGCAGCCAGAATAATCAGACCAATTCGTTTCATGCCGGATAAATATTTAATGAGACACCGCCATTGCACCCGTTTCGTCCGCCGCCGGTTTCGGCGGATGCTCGCGACCACGGTACAGAAGGAAATACGCCGCCGGCACAATGAACACCGTAAGCACCACCGAAACCGCCAGTCCGCCAATGATCGCCCGCGCCAGGGGCGCATAGGCTTCGCTGCCCGTGCCCAGTTTCAGCGCCATCGGAATCAGCCCGATTAGCGTGGCCAGCGAGGTCATCAGCACCGGCCGCAAACGCACGCGGCAGGCCAGCGAAACCGCTTCAAGCAGCGGACGCCCCTCCTCCCGCAACCGGTTGGTGAACTCCACAATCAGAATGCTGTTGGACACCACAATGCCCACCATCATCACCACGCCCATCAGCGACATCACATTCAGCGTCGTCCCCGTGACAAACAGCATGATCAGCACCCCGGCAAGCCCCGTTGGCACCGCCAGCAAAATCAGCAACGGGTCGAGGAACGATTTGAACTGCGCCACCAAAATCAAATAAACCAGCAGCGTCGAAAGAATCAGCCCCATCCCGAAGCTTTGAAACGAAACTTGCATTGCTTTGGCGGAACCCCGGATTTGCACCCGGATGTTATCGGGCCGTTTTGTATTTTTGATGATTTCCTGCATCTGGCCCAAAACTTTACCCAGATCTTCGCCCGCAGGAGCGACATATACATCCATTTCCCGGCGGAGTTGATAATGGTCCACCTCGGTGGGCGAGGTGATATGCGTGAGCTGACTGACATTGTCCAGCCGCGTGGGCAACGTTGAACGGGCACCCCGTAACGGTACCGACAACAAATCCGCCTGATTTTTGATGAACCCTTCCGGATATTGAACGGTGAGCAAATAATCATTTCCGCTTTTGGGATCCACCCAATAGCTCGGCGCAATCATCATGTCCGAAGTCAGCGCCGTGATGACGTTGCCCACCACTTCCTTTTCATTCAGGCCCAGTTCGCTGGCGCGTTCGCGGTCAATGTCCAGTTGCAGCGCCGGATAATCCACATCCTGCGGCACCAGCACATCGCTCACATCCGGCAGGGCCCGCGCCTGTCGGGCAATTTCCACCGCCACTGCATGTGCCGCCTCCAGGTCTTTGCCGCTCACCTGAATATCCAGCGGCGCCGGCATGCCCAGGTTCAGCACCGCATCCACCAGGCCGCCGGTTTGAAAGTACGCTTCCAATTCCGGCAAATCACGGTGCAACCGCTGCCGCACCCGGTTCATATATTCGAAACTGCTGACCGCATGACCGTCATTTAAGCCGACCTGCACAAATGCCGTATGCGGCCCTGAGTTGGGCGTATAGATCGAGGAGAACCCGGGCGTGACCCCAATGTTGGAAACAATGATCTTTAGTTCGTTGGTTGGCACCACCTCGCGCACAACCTGCTCTACCTTCCCGATCTGCTGGTCGGTCAGTTCCAGCCGGGTGCCGGTGGGCGCCTTGAGATTGATCACAAACTGCCCCGGGTCCGTCCGGGGAAAATACGCCTCACCCACCAGCGGATAGAGCCCCAAGCTCAGCACAAATATTCCCGTTATTCCCAGCACCGTTGCCAGTGGCCGCAGCAAGGCCAGACTCAGCCAGCCTTCGTAGCGATCCAGCATCCCATTGAATTTCCGGTTGAATCCGGCGTTAAACCGCGCCCCCCAGCCTCTCGGAGTTTCCGCCCCGGCCGCCGGATGCGCCGCATGACCTTTGATCAACTTGGCACAAAACAATGGCACCACCGTCAGCGCCACCACATACGACGCCAGCAGCGAAAGGATCACCGCCAGTGCCAGGGCGATGAACAGAAACCGGCTTACCCCGTACAGAAACGTAACCGGGAAAAAGACCACCACCGTCGTCAGCGTCGCCGCGAGCACCGGCAGGGCCACTTCGCGCCCCCCGCGTTCTGCCGCCACCTCCGGGGTTTCCCCCATTTCGATATGGCGAAAAATGTTTTCCAGCACCACCACCGAGTTGTCAATCAGCCGGGAAAACGCCAGCGCCAGACCGCCCAGCACCATCGCATTGATGGTGTTATCTCCCAGGCCCAAGGCGATAAACGCCGCGAGTGCCGAAAGCGGTATGGAGAGAAACACCGCCACCGTGGCCCGCATGCTGCCGAGAAAAACCAAAATCATCACGCCGGTGAGCACCAAGCCAATGGCCCCTTCGTGAATCAGGTTTTCAATTGCGTTGCGCACAAAGACGGACTGGTCAAACACCACCTTCGTAACCAACTGCTTCGGCACATCCAGCAGATGAGCCACGCCATCCTTGATGCCGTCCACCACGGAAATCGTGTTGGCATCGCCGCCCTGCTTTAGCACCGGCAGATACACCGACGGCTGGCCGTCCACACGTACGATGTTGTTCTGGATTTGCGAACCGTCCACGGACTGGCCCACATCGGATACTAGCACAGAGGCATTGCCCACCGTTTTCAAGGGCAGCCGGTCGATGTCCTTGATGTCCCGAAGCTGGCTGTTGGCGTAGAGATTGTAATCGTACGGCCCGATCTTAACATCGCCCGCCGGCAGAATCAGGTTGGCATCATTGATGGAACGCACCACGTCCATCACGCTCAACTGGTGGGCCTCCAGTTTCAGCGGATCCACATAAACCATGATCTGCCGGTACTTTCCGCCGAACGGCTGCGGCACCGACGCCCCCGCCACGTTCGCAATCTGGTTGCGCACATCGTACTGACCCAGGTCGCGGAGCTTGGCCTCATTCAGGCCCTCGCCTTTCAACGTCACCAGACACACCGGCAGGCTGGAGGCATCAAATTTCAACACCACCGGCGGCAATGTTCCCGGCGGCAGTTTGCGCAGATCGGCCAGCGCCAAGTTGGCGATACTGGTGACCGCCGAGTCCGCATTGAAGCCCGGTTGAAAATAGATTTTGATCAGACTCACCCCGGGGAGCGAACGCGACTCAATATGATCCACCCCGCTCGCCAGCGTGAAAAAGCGTTCAAACCGGCCGGTGATATCCGTCTCGACCTGTTCCGGCGGCATGCCGTTGAAGAAGGTGGCCACCACCACCACAGGTATTTTGATGGGTGGAAATAAATCCACCGGCATCCGCACCAGACTGGTCACCCCCACGACACAGGTGATCAAACAGATGACGATGATGAGATAGGGAAAACGGATGGCAAAGCGGGACATGAAAAAAGAAAGTTTAGGAATTCGGTTGCGCGACCGCCTGTCGCAATTTCTCAAGGGAAAAGTCTGGTGACTGGCACAACGCGATCAACTCCCGCCGCCGCGCCAGTATGCGAGCCGCCACCGGTGGAATTTGTTCTGCCAGTTCCAGGGGAATGCTTTGCACCCCATGCAAATCCCCGTGCAGCAAATCGCCGGAAGCTATTCTTAATCCGCCGATTTCCACCGGCCCGCCAAATTCAACAATGTGCGCATACGCGTGCGAGACGGCCACGTTGCCGGCGAACAGTTGAAAGCCCAGCGCCTCCGCCGCCGGAATGTCGCGTACCGAACCGTTCGTTACCGCCGCCACACAATCCAGCGCCTTCAGGATGTTGATATGCACTCCGCCCAGCAGGGACCCAAGGCCCACCCGCGTGGCGGCATCTTCCACCACCACTACGCGTGGCGCAGGAAGTGAACGGACATATTCCCACCAATCCGTCCGGTCCGGATAGGTGCCGCTGGCCGTGGGCGGCGCTGACCCGCGAATCTTCACGGTGGCCGCATAGCCCACCACCGGTTTCAGCTGTGGAAACAGACAGCGGATACTGCCATTCACAAACCCTTCATTGCGCAACCGCTCATGAAAAGTCTCAATGACATTGGCCAGCGTGCAAGCATCAAGCTGCTGCAACTCGGCCAGCAATCCGGGAGAAAGCATGGTTTTCATCTTTCGGAGAGGGATGTTACCGGCCGGGGCGTCACTTTTTGCCCGGCTTGAAACTGTGAACGGGTGCCCACCACCACCAGGTCGCCCTCGTTCAAGCCGGAAAGAACTTCATAGTCACCGGGCGTTTCCAACCCCAGTTCGACAGTCCGCTCTGCAATCACATTGTCCGGAGTAACCACCAGGAGGGTACATTTTGTGCGGTCACCGGTAACGGCTTCCGTCGGAATGGTCAGCACACTGTTGCGGCGTTCCACTTTCAGCATCACCTTGGCATACATGCCGGGACTCAGCTCCAGATCGGCGTTGGTCACTTCAATTTCCGCCGTCATCGTCCGCGTCTGTTCATCCACTTCATGGCTGAAACGGCTGATGCTGCCTTCGATCTTTTTGTTGTTCAATGAATCCACCTGCACGGAAACCGGATCATGCATGTGCAGATCTTTCACATAATCCACCGAGACCTGGAAATCCAGCCGCAGCATGAAGTTATCCGAGACTTTTACCAGTGGCCGCGCCTGTGAGGACGACGAAGTGCCCGCCTGAATCAGCGAGCCAGGATCCGCGTAGCGCCGCGTCACCACGCCATCGAAGGGCGCGGTGATTTTGGTGTATGACAGCAGCGACTCGTATTTTTCCACCTCGGCCGCCGCCCCGGCCCGGGCAGCCTCTGCCTCCAGGTCCTTGGCCTCGGCGACATCAATATCCTGCTGGGCCACCAGATGCGAATGCTCCTGATTCACCGCCAGCAGGCGGGTATAGGCCAGATGCGTTTCTTTGCCATCCGCCTCTGCCCGCTGCCGGGCGGCCAGCGCCGTGGCCAGTTCATTATGCAATTCGGGTACTTCCAGCGTGGCCAGCACCTGCCCGGCCTGCACCCGGTCGCCGATATCCACATTCATGTCTTTCACATAACCCGCCACTTTCGCCTGCAACTCCACTTCCATGTAGGGATGAAATTCCGCCGGAATGGTCAGCTCCTTATAGAGGTCTGCGCGGGTCACCTTCACCACCATGGCAGGCGGTGGCGTGCCGGCCGCCGGCTCAGAATCCTCTCCGCCGGCACGATTGGCCAGCCAGACGGTCCCCAACAAAACGGTTAGCGGCAGACAGAATCGAAATCCCGGATAACGGTTACTGGTAATAAATGAATGATGTTTCATGTCAGAACTGAATTGGGCTGGTCTGGTGACAGGGGAAAAAAGACGCGAAACGTGCTGCCCTGCCCCTGTGTGCTCTCCACTTCCACCCGTCCGCCATGGGCCAGGCAGATGGCCTTTACAATGGAAAGACCGATGCCGGCACCGCCGGAGTCCCGGCTGCGCGCCGCATCTACGCGGAAGAAACGGTCAAACACGCGGGGAATCGCCTCGGCGGGAATTCCCATGCCGTCATCGCAAACGACGCAAACCGCCTCCCGCTCGCGGGCAAATACAAAGAGTTTCACCCGGCCCTTGGCGGGGGTATATTTGATGGCATTGTCGAGCAGGTTGACGATCACCTGCTTCACCCGGGCGCGATCGCCTTCCACCAGCACCGGTTCCGGCGCATGGCAGGTAATCTGCAGTTTCTTGTCCTCCGCGAGCAGGCACATTTGCTCGGATGTGGCCGACACCAGTTTCGACAGATCAAATGCCTGCTGTTTGTTCTGCGCCAGCCCGGCATCCAGCCGCGACAAGGCGAACAGGTTTTCCACGAGATGCGTCAGCCGCTCGACTTCCTCCAGCAGGCTGCCAATGTTTTCGCGGGCAGCCGCGTCCAATTGTTCCACCCGCACCATGGCTTCCAACTCGCCCCGCAATATCGTGAGCGGCGTGCGCAGTTCATGCGAGGCGTCCGCCAGAAAGCGGCGGTTATGCTGAAATGCCTCATCCAGGCGGATGATCATCCGGTTGAGGGCCTGTGTCAGATGTTCCAGCTCGTCCCCCGTGGGCGAAACCGGCAGCCGGTCGCTCAGATTGCGCGAAGTGATGCCCTCGGCGCGGTGCGTGATTTCCTCCACCGGTTTCAGCGCCCGGCGCACCAGCACCAATCCGCCGCCCAGGGCCACTGCCGCCACTACCAATGCGCAACCGGCCAGCAACCACATCAGTCCGTGCAATTCCCGCAGCGCCGGGCTGAACGACGCGCCAGTCTCGATGAAATATTGCGGGTGCGCCGCCGGTCCGGCCAAAACCGTACACAGCACAAATTCCGTGCCGTCCGGCAACGTCTCGCGCCGTGACCCCGCCTGCAACAGGGGTGGCGGAATCCGGGCCGGCACAAAACTCTGGTCCGCCGGCGGGCCGGATTCATAAAACACCTCGCCACCCGCCTGGCAAATGCGGATGTACCGTCCGCTCGCCTCCGGGGCAAAATCGGTCCGGATGTTCGCGGCCAATTCCCCTTCGGACCATGTTGCCGACGACAGCAACAGCCGCGCAATGCGCTGTCCCCGCGCCTCCTGGGATGTGGCCAGATTCCGCTCCAGATAACTGCGCAGGCCAAAATATATGGCAATTCCCGTGGCGACAAATATCACTGCCAGCCAGAGCGCGTACCACGAAATCAGCCGGAACCGCAGCGACTGGGCTTTCAAGCCGCCGCCTCCGGTTCAGTGGAAAGACAATAGCCCGCGCCCCGCACCGTACGGATCAGTTTCGCTCCAAACGGTTCATCCACCTTTTCCCGCAGATGCCGCACATACACATCCACGATGTTGGTAAGGCCTTCAAAGCTTTCATCCCATACATGCTCAATGATCATTGTGCGCGTTAGTACCCGGCCCGCATGGGACACCATGTATTCCAGTAGCGCATATTCTTTGGAGGTCAGATCAATCCGTTTGCCAGCCCGGCGCACCTGCTGGCCCAGCCGGTCAATTTCCAGATCCGCCACCCGCAATATATGATCCACATTTGCCGGCGGCCGCCGCAGCAAGGCCTTCACCCGCACCAGCAGTTCCGCAAAGGCAAACGGCTTGGTCAGATAATCATCCGCGCCCGCCTCAAAATTTTCCACCTTGTCCGGCGTCGCATCCCGGGCCGTCAACACCAGAATGGCCGCTTTGCCGCCCTTGCGCCGCAGCCGTTTGATCAGTTCCGTACCGTCCATGCCCGGCAGCATCAGATCCAGAATGATCAGATCGTAATTCACGGCCGAAGCCATTTCCCAGCCGCTGTTGCCATCATAAGCCACGTCCACGGCAAAGCTTTCGGCCCGCAGCCCGCGGACAATCACATCCGCCACTTTCCGTTCATCTTCAACAATTAACAGTCGCATAGTATTTGTGATTACATTACCAATCTAACCGTTCACTCTTAAACCCTCGTGAATCAAAGATTAAATTACCTTCAGAATGTTTTCTCCGGAGCCGGATTATGGCAATCCTGAAGTCATGAACATGAATTCAATCACTCTGGCCGCCCTGACCGCGGCCGGCCTGGTCCTCGCCGGTTGTGCCAATTCCCCAAACAATGTGACCCTCGATCCCGTCGGACCCGCCCCGCTTTCCGACCACGCCTCCGGCCCCGATGCCGGTTCGCTCATCGTCTACTCCGCCTTTGAGGTAAATGCCGATTTCAACAATGAAGACCCTTACCGCCATGAATATTCAAACTATCGGATATGCACTGAGGACGGAAAACTGCTGCAATTCGTGAAGAACGATAACGGCACTCCCATGGGCAATCCGAACACCATCCACCTGCCCGCCGGCAAATACCGGGTGCTCGCCCATGCCAACGGCCGCGGTACCGTCTCCGTCCCGGTCATCATCGAGAACGGGCGGATCACCGCGGTTCATCTGGAAAACGGCGTGCCAAAACTCGAAGCTGCCGCCGCCCATTAAGACATCGACGGCAACCATGCAGCGGCCGGCAAGGTGGTATCAGATTGCCAGGAATTCACTCATGTCCGCCATGCTGCTGAAGAAATTCAGCGATGTACTTGTAGCCGTTTTCCCGAGCTGCTCGTAGGGGGCGATACCCGTTGTCATCCTTAATGTTGACATCGGCATGGGCCGCCACCAATGATTCCACCACATCCATATAGCCTTTGGCCACCGCAAAGTGAAGGGCGGTAGTGCCGTTGGCTGCCGTGATGTTGACATCGGCTTTGTAGGCGAGCAGCAGCTTAACCACGTCATTATAGCCCTTGTCCGCCGCCGCCAGCAATGGCGTGACATCACTGTCATCTTTTGCGTTTACATCGGCATGATGCGCGAGTAGAAACGCAACCATATTCGACCGGTCAAGGAATGCGGCTTGAGATAACGGAGTAACGCCCGACCGATCCCGAGCATTAACGTTAGCTTTGGCGGACACCAACAGTTCGGCCATGGGTATATTCCCCCGCCGGGCGGCCCAATACAAAGGGGTGCCATCGTTAGGCCCCTTGGAATCAACATCCGCCCGGTTGGCGATCAATAATTTTACAATATTGGTTTGATCGAAAAACACCGCGCAAAACAACGCAGAAAAACCATTGTGATACTTGGCGTTAATCTTGGCCTTATTGGTCAGCAGCAAGGACACCATGTTTTCCGAACCAAACATAATCGCATAATCCAATGGCGTAAAACCGTGGTCATCACTGACATTGACTTTCGCCTGATGCTCAATTAACAGGTTCGCCATGTCCAAATTTGCCGAGAAAGCCGCCACCATCAATGGGGATGATCCCAAATTCCCTTTGGCATTAACATCGGCCCGATTGGCCAATAGAAATCCTGCCACCTCTTTGTGCCCGCCAAGGACCGCAAAAAACAAGGGCGTGCAACTGGCGCTTTTCCATTCATCGAGATTTTTTCTGTCATCCTCCAAAAAAACTCTCAGATCGTTCACATCGGTCATCACCTTGTTGATCGACGTCGCTTGCCCCTTGCTGAATACCAGTTTTGGATTGGCCCGAACCAGCTCCACGACCTTAACCATATCTCCCGCCAGCGCCGCCTCTTGAATCTCGCCCCCGAACAAATGCCCGCCCCCAGCAATCAAGGCCAACACAAAGGCTGCGCACCGGAAAATTGTAACGGTATGATTTCTGGCGATCTTCATTCCTTGTTTTTACCCGCCGGCTCCAGAACGTCAATCCAAAAGCATTTTTTGGTAATGACTCACGCAAGTTTACCAGCACTTGATGACCCTCCGTATAATCCCCCTCTTGACGCCGTAATAAATATGCTATTCTGTGGGTCCAATCTGTATTGCTATGAGTGCTACCGAAAAACATCATTTTCAGGCGGAGATCCAGCAACTGCTGGATATCGTCATCCATTCCATCTACACCGACCGCGAAATCTTCGTACGCGAATTGATTTCCAACGCGGCGGACGCGTGCGAGAAGCTGCGCTTCCTGCAAAGCTCGGGCCAGGCCGTTTACCAGCCGGAAATCAAGTCGGGCATTACCGTTAAAACCGATGACAAGGCCGGCACTGTCACCATCACCGACACCGGCGTAGGCATGACGCACGCCGACCTGATCGAAAACCTCGGCACCATCGCCCATTCCGGCACCAAGGCTTTCCTGAAGCAGCTCTCTGAAAATCAAAAGCCCGACACCCGGCTCATCGGCCAGTTCGGCGTCGGCTTTTATTCGGCATTCATGGTGGCCTCCAAAGTCACCGTGCTCAGCCGTTCCCACACTCCCGAGGAACAAGGTTGGCGCTGGACCAGCGAAAACGCCGGCGGCTATGAGATTGAACCCGCCGCCGATTTGCCCCGCGGCACGCAGATCATTCTGCAGCTCAAGGATGACGCCAAGGATTTCACCCAGGAAGATACCCTGAAACGCGTGGTGCAACGTTACTCCAGTTTCATCCAGTTCCCGATTGAACTGAATGGCACGCACCTCAACACCATTCAGGCGATCTGGGGCCGCAGCAAAAACGAAATCACGGATGCGGAATACAACGCGTTCTACCAATACGTCGCCCACGATCACGAAGACCCGCTGCTGCGCCTGCATTTCACGGCCGACGCGCCGCTGGCCATCCAGGCCCTGCTCTTCGTGCCGCAAAAGAACTGGGAAAATCTCGGCATGGGCCGCATGGAAACCGGCGTGAACCTGTACTGCAAAAAAGTGCTCATTCAAGATCACGCCAAAAACCTGTTCCCGGAATGGCTGCGCTTCCTGCGCGGCGTGGTGGACAGCGAAGACCTGCCCCTGAACATCTCCCGCGAGACCATGCAGGACTCCGCCCTGCTCAAGAAGCTGAACACCGTGCTCACCGGCCGCTTCCTGAAATTCTTGGACGAAACCGCCGGCAAGGATGCTGCCGCGTACGAAAAGTTTTACGCCGAATTCAGCCGCTGCCTCAAGGAAGGTGTCGCCACGGATTTCACGCACCGCGAAGCCCTCGGCAAACTGCTGCGATACGAATCCTCCGCCACGGAAAAGGGCAAGCTAACCTCGCTGGCCGAGTATGTGAAACGCATGCCCGCCGATCAGAAGGAGATTTTCTATCTCCAGGCGCCCAACCGCGAAACCGCCGAAAGCAGCCCGTACTACGAAGTCTTCCAGTCACGCGGCTACGAAGTACTGTTCCTCTACGACGGCTGGGATGAATTCGTGATGGAACATCTCAACCAGTTCGAGCAGAAGCCGCTCCGCGCCGCCGAGAAAGCGGAACTCGACATCACCCCACCCGCCGCCAAGGAAGGCGAACTCAGCGATGCCGAGGCCGAAGCGCTGGCCAAGTGGCTGAAGGAAAAGCTCGCCGACCAGGTGGGTGCCGTGCGCGTTTCCAAGCGCCTGGTCAACAGTCCCGCCGTGGTGGTGGAATCCGACCGTCATCTCACCTCCAGCATGAAGCGCATGCTGAAGACCCTGCAAAAGGACAAGGCTGATCAACTGGAAGACAAGCTGGATTTGGAACTAAATCCGCGCCACCCCGTCATCGTCCGCCTCGATAAGATGCGGCAGTCCGACGAACCTCTGGCGGCCAAGGTGGCCGAACAGGTCCATGACAACGCCCGCGTGGCCGCCGGCCTGCTGGATGATCCGCGCCTGATGCTCAAGCGCCTCAACGAACTGCTGGAGCAGGTGCTGACGGCGAAGCCCTGAACGCTTACCTCCGTCAATGCCACCTCCTTTGGTTTACCAAAGGAGGTGGCAGGCGGAATCAAAATTTCTTGCGAACCATGCCGTGGACGATCACGGAGA
>CAIJGS010000061.1 GCA_903820285.1 uncultured Verrucomicrobia subdivision 3 bacterium
ATCAGGAAGTTCTGGGTGCCATTGATCGTGATGCTGCCGGGGCTGATGTTCTGGCTGGCCAGCACGGCGTTGGTGTAGAGGGAGGTGTCATCAAAGGTGACATTGTCGCCGTAATTGAACAGCGCGGTATTGCTGTTGAAGTTGGCACTGGTGGCCACGTCCCACAGGTTGGAGACGCCGTCGCCATACCAAGTGAGGCTGGCGGCGGGATCCAGGGCCAGGGCATTCGTGACGGATTTCACGAGGTTGCCGCAGCGGTTGGTGATGATCACATAATAGCCGCTCAGTGTGGTGGCGACGTCGGCGGTGGTGACGGGCGAGATCACGAGATTGGTCGTCTGCGAACCGGACACATGCCCGCCATCGGTCAAAGCAGTGCCGTTGCGATACCACTGGTAATTCAGGCCAAAGCCCGGGGAGGAAACGGTGAAGGCGGCGAGGGCGTTGGTGGCGACGACGGCGGACACCGGCTGGGCGGCGATGTTCAGGGCGGATACCACGGAGACCGTGGTGCTGCCGCTGATCCAGCTGACGTTGGCGGTGGTGTTATTGGTCGCCAGCACGGTGTAAAGGGCGTTGACGCTTTGACTGCCGAAGCTGACCGCCGCGCCGGTGCCATTCACGTTCTGACCGGTAAACACGCCGTTGGTGAACAGCATGTAGCTGACGCCAGCATCTGATCCGCTGACACCGACTGCGAAGCTGTCGCCGGGGCAGCCGGAACCGCCGCCAGTGACGGCATAAAGATTGCCGGCCGGTGCATTGGTGGGCGTGACGCCGGACCAGTTGGTCGCTACGCGAATTTCATCCAGGTAAAAGGCAGTGGGCAGGACCGCCTGGAAATAAGCGACACTGCCGAAGCTGGTGATATTGGCGTTGTTGGTCGTGGTGATGGTAGGCGTGGGAATATTGGTGCCGCCCAACGCCGTCGGATTAACCCATAAATCCACCTGGTCGGGACCATTTGTACCGTTGAATTTATACCGCAATACCAGCAGGTAGGTCGTGTTGGTGGTGAGGTTGTAAGTGGTGTTGGTGGCGGGGGTGCTGGCGTTATTCTTGGCCACCTGCAGTTGCCCCAGGGGATTCACATAAATGACAGCCCCGCTATGGCTCGCGCTACTGCCGCTGGTGGCGGTGGTGCTCAGGCCGAAGAAGGAGGCGGTGCCGGTATTGGTAATCGCCAGGAAATCCACGAGGCACGAGGCATACAGAGTTGTGCTGGCGGGAATGGTGAGGGCGGCGGCGCGATCCTTGGTGGAACTGGTGTCCTTGGGATAGGAAGCCAGCCCGTCGGACTGGGCGGTGGCATCGATGTTGGTCAATCCGGGGTAATGCAGGGCGGCGGTCGTCTGCACGCGCGCACAGGAACTGCTCAGGCTGTTCCCGATATTCCAGATGGCTCCGCTGGTGCCGCCGGACGTGGAGCCGGACACCCCGTTGGTGCTGCCGAGGTACTCACCATTGACATAGGTGCCGGGGAAGGGTTCGTAAAAGGGCAGGGCCGACTGCGCACCGGCTGGTCTGGCCGCCACCAGACCCAGGACTGCGCCCGCCAGCAGCGCGAATCGCGGCAGCCACGGGGATCGCCGGAAATTGGATTGGGTACGACGGGGAGATGTTTTATTCATAACAGTTGTTCTATGTCCACAGACCGCACTTGTATTTTCCAGGCTGGCAACGGCAATGGCCGTGCGCATACGGGATGACGCCCCGGCACTTTGCGCCGTTCTCAGAAACCATGGGATTGATTTAACCTTACCGGAGCAGGTGAAACACGTCATCCCGGATTTGTTGCAAACCCATTTGAAATTAGTGCACCGTGAGCATCGGTTGAAATTTCCCGTTGCCCTCGGGACCCCGGCGCGCCAGAATCCCGTCATGAGCGAACTGATCTACCCGCGCAGCGCGCGCGAATCCATGGACGGCTGGCTGTATCTGCCCCGGTACGTTGATAAAATCCGCCTGCATCTCGCCGGCAAACTTCATGCCGATTACCAGGAAAACCTCGGCAAAGGTTTCGACGGCCTGTGGCTCGCGCATGCCGGTTTGAAGCATGAAACCTTTGTTGAAATGGTGAAAAACACCATCACTGACGGCGAAGTCTGCGACTGGGTGCGCTTGAATGTCAAAAAGACTCCGGCGGAAAAGGCCGCGCATGCCCATGAATTGCTGAACCGCCCGCCCGCCGGGGATGCCGCCGGCGCCGCCCGCCTGCAAATGCGCAAGGAACAGTCCGGTTTGGGTTCACGGGACGACCTGAAGACGTTCGTGGATTACATCGACGCCGACGAAAAGCGGCTTTGAAAATTGAGCCGTGGGCAACCTGTCATCCCCCCGCCGGATGAAGCGTCCCGCTGTCCTTACGGGGAACGGATCCGGTAAAACCCGGTTTTGTTGGTCCCGGCGCCCGGGTCGGTAAACAGAAAGTGGCCGGCCGTGGTTTGTGTGGCCATGCCCAAAAAGGCCCAATTGGTCAGCGCCGCCGTCACCTTCGTGTTGTAGAGCACGGAAAACGTGGCGCCGGTCGTGTTTGTAAACGAGATCTGGGCGAGGCTGCCAGTACGTTGCAGCCTGGCCAGCAATGGGAACGTGGCCATGGGGGCATTGTAGCCCAGGATGTCCAAAGCCGTAAAATCCGCCGGTGTCAGGTTCAGTTGCTCCCCCCACGGACAAAACGCATCATAAGCGTCCGGCGGCGTGCTGGATAACCAGTCCTGCAAGTCGCCATCGTTATAGTTCGTATAGAAATATTTCACCGCCGTTAACCCGCCATCGACGGAAAAATAAACCCCCTGATCATTGAGTCCAAAGCTTCTTGAACCGCGGTTGGTGAAGCGAAATAGGTCGAAGGGAATGTACGCGCCGCCATTGTAATTCAGGTCATAGCCCCGCCCCATCACCTCGGTGATTTCGTGTTCCGCCACGCCGATGAAATCATATTTTCCCGCCACGGCCCGGTTGGTGGCAATAAAAGTATAAGCCACATCCGCCGCGAAACCAACACTGCCATCAATGTTGGTATCAGTGCGGGCGATACCAGGCAAACCCATGGCCCGACCCTCAGCCAGCGGCACCAGCCATTTGTTGGTGGCTACCGGGTCGGTCCCCGGCAGGCTGGCGACTGCGTTACTGTCATCCAGACTGCTCCGCAAGGTCTGCAGGGCGTTGGTAATTTGCGCGTAGGTGTAAAATCCATAATATTCAGTGCTGCTTGCTCCCAGGTCGATGCCGCCGCTGAATGGTCCGGTGCTCCCCCAATAAACGACTATATTAATGGTGATGGGATTGGTGAATTCGTTTTGCAGGGTCTGGGTGGCGGCGGCAAAGGCGGTTTTTACCTGAGCGGCATTGGTCAGGGCATTCACGCTGGCATCGTAGGTGACATTAAAGGTCATGCCCCGGCCCGGCCAAGGGACGGCCCAAACCGCCAGCACGACTGCCACCCACGACAGGCATTGGGGGAATGCTCTGTAAATAACGCGTTGCATGGACATAAACTTCCTTTATGAATTGCTTTTGGAAAACTAACATCTGTCATGCTTTCGTCAACAAACAAACACCGCCCGCCGGTCCCTTTGGCTTTTGCCTGCGGGCCGAATGGGTTTTTGTTTGGAAAATAAGGTTGCTTCCACCGGGGCAAAGCGACTATTTGAAGGTGCCTATGAAATGTTATCCGATCTGGTTCGCCGCCTTGCTGCTTCTGGCTGCCGGTTGTGCCCATTCACACTCACGCGAAGGTCTGGCGGCGGACAATGCCTGGCAGGTCGCACCGCCCGTGATCGCCGCCCTCACCGGACCCGGTGCCCTCCTTTTGACCAATGAGGACGGTTGGCAGGCGCAGTTGACTCTGACACTGAATGCAGACGCTGGCCATCCCCGCCAGGTCTCCGGCCAGTTGGCTGAATCCAAAGGCCGCCTCTATTTCGAATCCGAACCGGGTGGCAAAAATATTTCAGGCCGGTTTGCCCTGATCTGGGACACGGGTAAAAATCAAGGCTGGGTGATGAGTGAAGCGTTGCAGGGAGTGGCACCGCTAATTCGCACCAATGGTTACCGCATAACCGGGCGGGAACCGAATTCCAGTACCACGGATAATCTGGCTGGTCACCCGGTTCAAAACGCCCTCGTGACATTGCTCGGGAGTGATGGCCAAACCTCGCAGTATCAGGTCGCCCAGGCAGCCGACCTGGCACAACTGGCCCTGCAAATTCACCCCCTGGCCGGACCGGAACCGGTGTCGCTCACCCTCTCAAAAGTCCGGCTCACCCCGCCGGCTGACACACTGTTCCTTCCACCGGATGATTTTTCGAAATACACCAGCGAGGCCGCTTTGCTGAACGAACTCATCAGCCGGCAACGCGCCGTCTTCAATGATAACGACGAATACCACCCACCGAGCGGGGCGCTGGATCAATCCGGCACCGCGAGTCATTTCCAGAATAATCCGGCGTACCAGCGCTGACGCCTGCCCGGTGGCGTCCCCCTCAGACTGTTAACGACACCTTTATGCTGTTCCGAGCGTCGTGGGCCATCCCGTTGTTGTATTCGGGACCGTGGGCGCATCCTGACACGGCCCCCAAACCGGAGCCGTGGTTTTCCCGCAAACCATTCGCACGACGAGTTTCTCTCCCTCTCCGCCATTGGTAAAT
>CAIJGS010000062.1 GCA_903820285.1 uncultured Verrucomicrobia subdivision 3 bacterium
CGACGGGCAGGTTCGGTCGTTGCTGTACCCGGGGACGGGTGCGCTCCGGAATTTTGGCGTTTGCCTTGATGAGGCACGATTAGCCTTGATTGCAGGGGTTTTTGCCTTGATTGGCGGCTTGCGGAAGGCAAGCCATGCAGATGCAATGCGAGATATCGAGACCGGCGACATCCTAGGATCGAGGCAAAGGGGTAACGCGGCAGTGTGGCGGCTCTGCCCTGCTCTTGTGGGCAGGCGGTTTTCCTCGGCCAAAGGCGGGACGCCGATGGCGAAAATCATATTGTTGGGTGGCCGGGCTTTGGTAACCATGTGTACTCCTCCGGGAGGAATATACCACAGGTTTTGGAAAGTCAAATGGGGGGGTGATGGCGGGATCCTCATTTAAATCCCCCCATCATGGGCATGATTTATCCGTCGCCGTGATTCAGGTTGGCGGGAAATGGCGTGGTATTGAGTGTTGAAGGCAGTGTGATGGAACGGGCCTTCAGCCCTTTTGCGGTATGCTGGGCGATACCTGGAGCGTTGCCCCAGGCTGGTATGAGGCCGCGCCGTTGGCGCTTAAAATGGCGGTCTGGTTACGCAGGCGATTCAGGCCTTCGCGCGGATCTCCAGAAATAAACCAATCATGCGGCCTAGCCTCAAATCAGTCAGTTTCACACAGGTAAATTGTGTGCCAGGTCGCATCCGCCCAGATATCAAAGGGCTGGCCGGTGACACAGTGGCGCTGGTAGCCGTTGGTGATGGCTCCGGGATTCCACCAGGGCATGGGCGCAAATTGTGGAAATTCTGGCATAGCAAGCGCCGATGGAAGGGAAGCGGAGGAATAGCGGTTTGTTTCCCGGGTGGCCTTGTCATGGTCGGCCAGCAATGCCGCCACCGCAGTATCCAATTCATTCGAAGCAACCGTAAACCTGACCAGAAACTGGTGCTCCTGCATGCCACCGGCGTGGAACAGATAGAAAATATTGGTCGTGGAGGCGGGAAATGGCACCGATGAAACCCACTCATTCGTGCGGGCGGCCGCCAGCGACAGCGGTTGATCCGACCGGTGCAAGGTCTCATCCAAACCGCACCCGGCGAACATCATGCAAATGCAACTTAAAATCAAACGGCGCATACTGCCGCAAAGCTACCGCCCAAAAACAAAAAAGGCGAGGCCGGAGCCTCGCCTTGGAAAAATGACGTGCGCGGATTACTTCTTGGCCGCAACTTCGCGTTCTTTGACCAGGGTCGCGCCCTTGCCGATGCGCTTGCGCAGGTAGGTGAGCTTGGCGCGGCGGACGGAGCCGTGGCGCTCAATCTCGATCTTGTCGACGCGGGGCGAATGGATGGGGAACACGCGTTCCACGCCTTCGCCGTAGCTGATGCGGCGGACGGTGAACGTTTCGTTCAGACCAGTGCCGCGCTTGCCGATGACGACGCCCGCGAAAATCTGGATACGTTCCTTGTCGCCTTCGACGACCTTGGTGTGGACGCGGATGCTGTCGCCCACGTTAAAATTGGCGTCGTCTTTGCGAAACTGCGCCGATTCAATTTTTTTCAACAATGCCTGGTTCATAAATCAATTTCTCGTTTAAATTTTCACCGCCGGTCCGGCTGACGATTCCGTCAGTCCATTCCGTTAAATCTTCATTTCACTGCAACAAATCCGGCCGCCGCTGCTGCGTCCGCTGCCGCGCCTGTTCGCGCCGCCATTTCTCAATTTCCGCATGGTTGCCGGAGAGCAGCATGTCCGGGACTTTCATCCCGCGAAATTCCGCCGGCCGCGTGTATTGCGGATATTCCAGCAAACCGGCGCTGAACGATTCGTCGTGCGAACTTTCATCATCGCCGAGCACACCGGGCAGCAACCGCGTGACCGCGTCCACCACCACCATTGCCGGAAGCGCGCCGTTGGTCAGCACATAATCGCCAATGGACAGCTCGTCATCCACCAGCACTTCCCGCACCCGTTCGTCCACGCCTTCGTAATGGCCGGTGACAAACAGCAAATCTTCCGCTTTCGCCAGCTCGCGCGCAATGCTTTGCTCAAACTTCCGGCCGGACGGCGAGAGCAGGATCACCCGCGTTTTTTCGCGGCTGAGGGCCTCGATCGCCTCAAACAGCGGTTCCGGCTTGAGCAACATGCCCGGTCCACCGCCAAACGGCCGGTCATCCACCGTGCGATGCCGGTCATGCGTCCAGGTCCGCAGGTCGTGGATATTCAAATCCAGCAACCCCTTCTGGCGCGCGCGCTTGATGATACTTTCATCCAGCGGCCCGGCAAACATGCCCGGAAAAAGGGTCAGCACGTCAATTTTCATCCGTGCCTTGCACGCCAGCTCACTTGGCCGGCGTGTCTTCGACGATTTCCAGCGAGCAACGCACACCTTTTTTGGCACTGCCCGCGAGGAGTAGCGACCGGATGGCGTTGATCGTCACGCCCTGGCGCCCGATAATCTTGCCGACATCGGACGGTTCCAGGCGCAATTCGTACACGGTCGAACCCGCGCGTTCCACCGGGGTGACGGTCACCGCGGCGGGGTACTGCACGAGTCCTTTGACCACGTATTCCAGGAACTCCTGCATGGCGAAAATCAGGCCGCGGGAGCCGCTTTGACCGCCTTCTTGATGAAGCTGGCCACGGTGTCGCTCGGCTGGGCACCCTTGCTGATCCAATATTGGGCGCGATCGAGCTTGATGGTGAAGTTTTCACCCTGCTTGAGCGGGTGATAAACCCCGAGTTCTTCAATGAACTTACCATCACGGGGGCTGCGGCTGTCGGCCACCACAATACGGAACACCGGGGTGTTCTTGGTGCCAACACGTTTCATGCGAATTTTTACTGACATAATTTCTTCAAAAGAGCGTGGAGATTACCGATTGAACCACCGGTTTGCAAGCTTTGTTTTTTGCAATCTTAACGCGCGTTTGAGGAAGGTACCAGACCGCCATGCCCTTGGCTAGACCTGATAATGGTAATTGTGAAATAAAGACAAAGACAGAATCTGCAGGTGGTGGCGACGCATTCGTCCGCCATTCATCACTTTTTCCGTCCCGGATGCTTCCCGCTGGCTAATCAGGCGATTCATCATCCGACAATAGCTGTTCCAAACGGCGCGGGTAATGATTCAAAAAGTCGCGGGTGATGGCATAATGCCTGGTCTCCTCATATTTGACTTCGGAAACCCCGGTTTCATCGAACTGGATGATTTTGGCCCCCGGATAGGCCAGCAGGATGGGCGAGTGCGTGGCGATGATGAATTGGGAATCTTCCTTGACCAGTTGATGAATGGCCCGCAAGGCCGCGAGCTGACGGGTCGGGGACAACGCAGCTTCGGGTTCATCCAGCAGATAAAGTCCCTGGCCACGGAATTTATGCACCAGCAGGGCCATGAAAGCCTCGCCATGCGAACCGGCATGCAACGAGCGGCCGCCATAGCTATCCAGATAGCCAACTTCATCCATGTAGGTGGCCACGTTAAAAAAACTTTCGGCCCGTAAAAAGTATCCGTCCTTGGGACGGTGCGGCCCGCGCGCCAACCGCAGCGAGGCATGCAGGGGCGAGATGGATTCCGTGGTCTGAAACTGGACATTTTTGGTGCCACCCTCGGCGCCATAACCAAGGCCCACTGCCAGTGCCTCCATAATGGTGGACTTGCCCGCCCCATTTTCCCCCACGAAAAATGTCACGTCGGGATGAAACTCAATCTGCTCCAGTTCGCGCACTGCTGGAATGTTGTAAGGATAGGCCGCAAAATCAATCGCCGCATCCGGGCGATACATGGCCCGGAGCAAATATGGCTTCTTCGCGAACATGGGCATCAAAAACGTTCTGCCTATGGAATTATAAAGTCTGAGCAAGTCGAGCCTGCATTTGCGGACCAATCCCTCAATAAGGCGTCTTGTCCGCTTTCCGGCTCCATTCCGTGAATACTTTTACCGCTTCCGTGCGCAGCAAATTCTGGGAAGGTATGAGCCGGCGGGAGGGGGGCTTGGGAATTTCCCGGTAAATCAGGGCATCATCAAAATCAATCCGCGCCGCATCCCGCCGGGTGGCGCCGAAGTAAACCTTGTCCAAACGCGCCCAATAGATGGCCGCCAGACACATCGGACACGGCTCGCAGCTGGTGTACAGTTCGCAGCCGGTGAGTTGAAACGTGCCCAGTTTTTGGCACGCCTCCCGGATGGCCGTGACTTCCGCATGCGCCGTGGGATCGTTCGTGGAGGTCACCCGATTCCAGCCGCGCGCGATGATTTTTCCTTGCCGGACAATGACGGCACCAAACGGTCCGCCGCAATTTGTCCGCATCTTGATACGGGAGAGCCGGATGGCTTCCCCCATGAATTTCTCCTTCATCCACGGAAACTAGCAGAAACGGGCCGTCAAAAAAAAGCTATTTCTTCGCGCCGCCGCTGAAAAGCAGACGCAGGCTGTTCATCACCACAATCACCGTGCTGCCCTCGTGGCCGACCACGCCCAGGGTCAGCGGAATCCGGCCGGCCAGCGCAAAAGCGACCAGCACCACCACGGTGCCCAGCGAGATTACCAGGTTCTGGCGGATCACGGTCCGGGCCTGCTGGCTGAGCCGGAAGGCGATCAGAAAATTTTCGAGCCGGTCATGCATCAGCACCACATCGGCCTGCTCCAGCGCGGCATCGGAACCGCGCGCGCCCATGGCCACGCCCACATGCGCGGCCGCGAGGCTGGGCGCATCGTTCACGCCATCGCCCACCATCGCCACGAGCTTCCCCTGCCCGCTCAATTCGCGGATGGCCGCGACCTTCTGCTCGGGCTTCAGTTCGGCGCGCACATCATCCAGTTTCAATTCCGTGCGCAAAAAATCCGCCGCCGCCTGGCGGTCGCCAGTAAGCACCACGGAGCGCAAACCTTCCGCGCGCAATTCATCAATGACCCCCGCTGCCTGCGGCCGGATGTCGTCGCGCAAAATAATGCGGCCCAGGCCGTTGCCCACGGCCACCCAGACCTCGGAAATGCCCGCGCCGGAATGGGCGGCCGCAAAAGGACCACGCTGTACTTGCGTCTCCACCCACTCGCGTTTGCCAAGAAACACCGGCTGGCCGTTATGCGTGGCCCGGAGCCCTTGGCCGGTGACGGATTCAAACTTCGGAAATTCCAGGGCGGTCAGGTTTTGCTGTTTGCCATGACGAGTAATTGCCCGGGCCAGCGGGTGCGTGGAAAGCTTTTCGAGCGAGTAGGCAATTTGCGCCATCTCCAGCTCGCGGCCCGGCGGAAAACTTTCCACGTTTTCCACTCGCAGTTCACCCGTGGTGAGTGTGCCGGTTTTGTCGAGCGCCACAATATTGATGCCTGCCATCTTTTCCACGGCCGCGCCGCCCCGGAACAGGATGCCCTGCCGCGCACCGCGGGCAATCGCCGCCAGCACCGCCGAGGGAATGGACAGCACCAGCGCGCACGGCGAGGACACCACTAGCAGCGTCATGGTGCGGTAAAAGGCGAGCTTCGCAACGTGATAGGTTTGAAACCACGGTGCCTGCCACCACACAAAAAACATCGCCAGCGCCAGTCCCAAAACGCCGTAGGTGTAAAACGTGCTGAACTTGTCGGCAAACCGTTGGGCCGGCGCCTTCTGATGCTGGGCTTCCTTGATCAGCGTAATAATTTTTTGCAGCGAACTTTCCGCCGCCGGCCGGGCCACCACCGCCTCCACCGCGCCCCACAAATTCATCGTACCCGCCAGGCCGGTGTCGCCGACGGTTTTGGCCACGGGCTCGGCTTCGCCGGTCAGATTGGATTCATCCGCGGCCGTGCTCCCTTTGGCAATTTCAACGTCCACGGGAAACTGGGCGCCGGGCTTGATCAGCAGGCGCGTGCCCGTACGGAGACTTTCCACCGGCACTTCTGATTCATTGCCGCTGGCATCCAGCGCGGTCGCCGTTTTGGGCGCATCGCGAAACAGGGAATGAATCTCCTTTTCCGTGCGGCCCAGGGCGTAATGTTCCAGCGCGCCGGAGAAGGAGAAGAGAAACAGCAGCGTGGCACCCTCGGCCCACGCGCCAATGCAGGCGCTGCCGGCGGCGACGGCGAGCATCAGAAAATGGACGTCCAGCGTGCGCTTTTCCAGCCGTTCCCAGACTTCCTCGGCCGGAAACCACGCCCCGGCCAGATAGCTCAGACAAAACAGCGGAATTCGCCAGGCGGGAAAAACAAACGCCGCCAGCAGGCCCAGCACGCCACAAAGAATGGCGAGCACCAGCTGCATCTTCCATTCATCGCCGTGATCATGCTCCTCGGCATGTTCCAGAAATTCAATGTCGCGCGGGGCGATTTTGGGAAAGGGCAGTTCGCTCCAGCGCCAGAATTTTGGCGCGGTGGGACAGGTCACGCGGGAAATCGTGGTGGCCTGGCCTTCGGTGCGGATGCTGATTTTGCGAAGTTCCATCTCTGAGAGCGGCTGGCTGCACCCCGCGCAATCCTTGCTGCCATTCAGCAGACTGCACGGATTTTTCGCAAAAACCTTCTGCGCCGTTTCGAGATCGTGGGTGATGCGTTCCGTGAGTTTGCCGACATCGGTGCGGCCCAGCGTGGCGACCGAGACCTTGCGGTTCGCGCCATCAATGGTCACCGCTTCCAGCGACGGCTCCACGCTCATGGTATTCACCATGGAACGGGCCACACAGCGCTCCGGTTCCGGGCGGCGGCTGGCGTCTTCGGCGGCAACTGTTGCCATTCAATCAATTCTAGCACATTATCGGACGCGGGCGAATCCAAAAAATGCGGCAAAATATAGAGCGCAAATGACAATTCATGCAAATCACGCCAGCCGCCTTGGGTGTATGCTTCCGGCGTGCCTCCGCCCCGAATGTGGTATTACCCGGAAGAGTCCTTCCATGCCATTTTCAGGCCCCTGTTTTATTGTATCATATTGCGGCAACCGATGCTTTGAACCGGAACCATTTATTATAATGCCATGACCACCGTCGCCCCCGAACAGCCCGATACCACCGTACACCCCCTGAATGCCTGGGTGCAGCAGATGGCCGACCTGTGCCAGCCCGCCGCCATCCATTGGTGCGACGGTTCGGAGGCTGAGTACCAGTCGCTCTGTGAATTGATGGTGGAGCATGGCACCTTCACCCGTCTCAACCCGGAAAAACGTCCTGGCTGCTTCCTTGCCCGCTCCCATCCCAGCGATGTGGCCCGCGTGGAAGAGCGCACTTATATCTGCTCCCGCACCCGCGAGGAAGCCGGCCCTACCAACAACTGGGCCGACCCTGTGGAAATGAAGCGCACCATGCACGAGCGCTTCCGCGGCGCCATGCGCGGCCGCACCATGTATGTGCTGCCCTTCGCCATGGGACCGCTCGACTCGCCGATCTGCAAAATCGGCATCCAGATCACCGACTCTCCCTACGTGGTGGTGAACATGCGCATCATGACGCGCCTGGGCACCGCCGTGCTGGATCGCATCAACAACGGAGCCACCTTTATTCCCTGCGTGCATTCCGTGGGCGCACCGCTGCTGCCCGGCCAGGCCGATGTCCCGTGGCCTTGCGAACCCGATCCGCACAAGAAATATATTGTCCATTTTCCCGACGATCCGTCCATCTGGTCCTACGGTTCCGGCTATGGCGGCAACGCGCTGCTCGGCAAAAAATGTCTCGCCCTGCGCATCGCCTCCAGCGTGGCGAAACGCGAAGGCTGGCTCGCCGAGCACATGCTCATTCTCTGCCTGACTTCGCCCGCCGGCAAAAAGCATTACGTCGCCGCCGCCTTCCCCAGCGCCTGCGGCAAAACGAATCTCGCCATGATGCTCCCCAATATCCCGGGTTGGCGCGTTACCACTCTGGGCGACGACATCGCGTGGATTCGCCTGGGACAGGATGGCCGTCTCTGGGCCATGAATCCCGAGACCGGCTTCTTCGGCGTGGCCCCGGGCACCTCCGCCAAATCCAATCCCAACGCCCTGGCGGCCTGCGCGAAGAACACCATTTTTACCAATGTCGTCCTCACTCCGGACGGTGATGTGTGGTGGGAAGACATGGGCGTGCCCGCCCCCGCCACCGGCATTGATTGGGAGGGCAATCCCTGGACACCCACGAGCGGAAAAAAAGGGGCGCATCCGAATTCCCGTTTCACCGCGCCCGCGTCGCAATGCCCCGTGATTGATCCCGCGTGGCAGAACCCCGAAGGCGTGCCGCTCTGCGCCATCCTCTTCGGCGGCCGCCGGCCCGGCACCATTCCGCTGGTGAACGAAGCCTTCGACTGGGAACACGGCGTGTTCATGGGCTCCGCCTGCGGGTCCGAAACCACCGCCGCCGCGCTCGGTCAGGCGGGCGTGCTGCGGCGCGATCCGTTTGCCATGCTGCCGTTCTGCGGCTACAACATGGCGGATTATTTCGCGCACTGGCTCTCCTTTGCGCAACGCACCGACCGCGCCAAACTGCCGAAGGTTTATTTCGTGAACTGGTTCCGGCGCGGTGCCAACGGCAAATTTCTCTGGCCCGGCTATGGCGACAACGCCCGCGTGCTGAAATGGATTTGCGAGCGCATTGACGGCACCGCCGCTGCGCAAACCACCCCCATCGGCAATCTGCCCACGCCGGAGTCCCTCGATCTCACGGGCCTGGATCTCCCCGCCGAAAATCTGCGCGAGCTCCTCGAAGTGGACGTCCCCGGCTGGAAAATCGAAATCGCCACCGTCGCCGAAAGCTACGCCAAGTTCGGCGACCGGTTGCCAACGGCCCTCACAAAACAGTTGGAGGAATTGCGACGGCGGCTGGGGTGATCTCACCCAAGGGCTGAAAGCCCGCGAGGTTATAGCCCAGGGTGAAGCGCGAAGCGCAAGCCCTGGGACTACCGTAATAACGCATCTCCCGGCCTGCAGGGCCGGCACGCCGGTACGCATTGACGCGGTGCCGGCCCTACAGGCCGGAGCATGATTTGATGGCATTTACCCTGGCCTCCGCTCGCCGACTCGCTCCAGCCTGGGCTATAACATGGCGGGCCTTCAGCCCTTGGGAGAAGGACTGTGTCAAAGGCCAGCCGCAACGTTGATTGCAACGGGTGCGTAGAGCAATCCGGCGCGGCTGAACGTTCGAACATTGCTGAGACCGGCTTTCGGCACAGCCACCACTGGCAAATAAGACCGCCCCGTCGCCCCATTCCTTATTGAAGTAAAATTTCTTCAATCCGTTTGAACCTTTGCTCGCCTTCCGCATTCCTCTCTTTGAAAATGCCGGAAGTGGTCCCATCTGAACAATTGCCCGTACTGCAGGCGCGCGCCGGTGAATCCGCCGCGTGGGACACGCTCTTCCGGCGCTATCAAATGCCGCTTTATGTTTACGCGTTTGAACTGACCCGTCATGAACAAGCCAGCCTCGACATTGTGCAGGAGACCTTCATCGCCGCCGTCCGTTATATCGGCAGCCTGCAAGCGGATGCCAAATTTGGCGGCTGGCTGTTCGGCATCGCCCACCAGAAATGCATCCAGCACTGGCGGAAACGCACGGAAATTCCGGTGGAGGAAATTCCCGAACCCCTCGATGAATTCGAAGCCGGCCCGGATGACCTGCTCATCCGCCGCGAACAGGAGGACGAGTTCATGAAATTGCTGGAACAGCTTCCCCCGCCGCAACGCGCCGTTTTGCTGCTGTATTTCTTTGAGGAATTTTCGCTGGATGAAATCGCCGGCATCACCGGCACCGGTACTGGCACCGTAAAATCCCGGCTGCACTATGCCAAAAAATCCCTGCTCAAATTATGGGAGGCCAAAAATGAAAACCCCGCGTGAACTGCTGCTGGCACGCCATCAAAGCGCTGCCCCGAAACTGGATGCCATCCGCCAGGCCGTCATCGCCGGAACGGTGGGCGACCGGACTGGCAAAAACTCCAGACCGACCGTCTGGCCACAGCGGCTGGCAAGCAGCATCTGGCACGAACTGATCCTGCCCTGTCGCCCGGTCTGGACCGGGCTGGCCGCCGTATGGATTTTGCTCATTGGCATCAATGTCGCTCAACGCGATACAACTTCGCCGCCACTCAAGCCTGCCAGCGCACAGGAACTGCTGATAACCTTTAAAATCCAGCAACGACTCATGGCGGAGCTGCAATCCGACCACGGCACCGCGCCGGATGCTGACCGGCCTAAAAGTGTTTCTCCGCAGCCACGCTCCCAATCGGCTCGCTTGTTTCAATTATGACAACCTCCCCTGCCTCCGCCCCAAGAAAACTGCGCTGGCGACTTCTTCGCTGGGGCCTCGTGGCCATGGCCATCCTGATCACGCTTGTGGCCATTTTGGTGACCGAAGAGAACTGGCGCGCGAAACGTCTCTGGGACAATTACCAAGCCGCTGCCAAGGCACGCGGCGTGGTCTTTGACTGGGCGGCACTGGTCTCCACCAATGTCCCAGACGATCAGAATTTCGCCTCAGCCTCATTTTTCACCTCGCTACGCCAGGCGTTTTGGGATGAGCAAACTCAGGATTGGAAACCGGCGGGCACCAATCATGCCAGCGGGCCGGATCTGTATGTCGCGCGGCCCGATGGGAGCTGGCCGGTTGAGGCCACCGGCAATTGGAGCGAGGGGCGGCTCACCAATCTGAAAGCCTGGCAAAATTATTACCGTCAGCCTTCTACCAACGGTGGCGCACCCGAATTTCCCGTGGCCACCCAACCGCAGACGCCGGCTGCCGATATTTTACTGGCCTTGAGCAAATACGACCAGGCCATTGCAGACTTAAGAGCGGCGGCACAACGGCCTTATGCCCGGTTTGGCGGTTATGGCCAGGCCGCCGGGCCGCAGGGCTTTTCCCTGGTGCTTCGCTATCTTGCCGTGCTGAAACGTTGCACGCAAATTCTGGAATTGCGCAGTCTTGCGGAAATGGGCGGCCACCAGCCGGCGGAAGCCCTGAATGACATCCAGCTGCTCCTGCGGCTGGATGAGCTCCTGCGGCAGGACCCGATGCTGATTGATCATCTGGTCGCCCTGGCCATCTCCAGTATCACCATTCAGCCGATTTACGAAGGGCTGGCCGGGCATTGCTGGACCGACGCCGAACTGGCTGAACTGGAAGAACGGCTGGCAGCCACGGATTACCTCGCGGATTTTCATTACACCATGAACGGCGAACGTTTATATGCGCTGGAGGTCCTGGAGCAGGAACGCCTCACGCGTCAGCAACAAACCGTGATGGATGACGGTCATAAGAGCAAGGTGGTCACCACCAGCCTGCGCTGGCTGCCCGCCGCTTATTTTTATCAAAACGAGTACAATTTTTGCCGGGTGCATGAGCAATATCTTTCACCCTTGGTGGATGCCACCAACCAGCTCGTTTCCCCGGATACTTTGCGCCGCAATGACACCGCCTTTCTGGCCGATTATAAATCGTATTCCCCCTATACCAGTCATGTTCGCCGGCTCGCGTCCAATGTAGCCAAAAGTGTGATCAAATTTGCCAGTATGCAGACGGAGATTAATCTGGCTCTTACCGCCTGTGCCTTGGAACGCTACCGGCTCGCCTTTCACCGCTATCCCGCGAAACTCAGCGAGTTGGAACCGCAATTCATCCAACACCTGCCCCATGATATCATCGACGGCCAGCCGCTGCGCTACCAACTGGTGAATGTTGATCGGTTTGTGCTGTATTCCATCGGCTGGAATGGCAAAGACGATGGCGGCAAGGCGGTCCTCAACAAAAGCAATAAACAAGCCTGGGAAGACGGGGATTATGTTTGGAAGTATAATTGAGGCTCGGGCAATCCGATGACAGAGCGAGGGGTACACGGTCTAAAATGGCAAGGCGCTGGCAATTTCCAACCCGCATTCGTTATGTACGCTGAAGCGGCGTGAACGCCTTGTCATTACCCAGATCTTTTGTTTTTCTGCCAAAGACCGGCTTATCATGCGAATAACATCCGACTGGCAGTTCGTAGGTTATTTGGATAGAGCCGGTTGCCAGGAAAGTTAGTGTCAACGCTCGCCCTCTCCCCGAGGAGAGGGGGAAATGGTTGCCGCTTCTTTCGCGAATCAAGCCGCTGGATTGGTCGGATCGGTGGACGAATGATCAAAAAGTGTGTCCGTGCAAAGCCCTCTCCTTTGTATCACTCATCACCCAGCCAGCGCGTAAATCGTAAATCCCAAATCGTAAATCCTCAATCCATGGTGTCATCGTCGCTGTCATCCGCATTGCGACTGATGTAGCGGGGATCGTTTTCGAGATTTTGCGAAAGATAGACGTGGCGGATTTCCTGGCCGAAACCGTTGCGACGAAAGAAGCCCAGCGCGGCATGGTTCTTGGCCGCTGTGTCCACGAGTACAATGCGCGCATCGCGCTTGATGAAGAGGCCGGTAAGATGGCGCACCAAACGCGTGGCCACGCCGCCGCGCTTGAACCGTCGGTCAACGCCCAGCCAGAGCAGCCAGCCGTAACGCCAGGCGCTGCGCGGTTTTTCCATCATCCGGCCCAAGGCAAATCCCACGATCTGACCCTCCGACTCCGCCACCAGGCACGTTTCGCCCTCGTTGCTAAAGAGCAGCGCCAGTTCATGGTCATCCCAGGAACGGTACAGGGTCGGCCATTCTTCGGCGGTGAACAGCTTCTGGCCCAATTCAAACACCGCCGCCACATCCCGCAGTTCCATCTCGCGAATCTCAACCGTCGGCAATGGCTTTGATCGCTTGCGTTTGACGGGCGGTTTACTGGAAGTCTCCATATCAAATCAGGGTTCTGGCCTTCGCCAGCGCCTCGTCCAGTTTGCCGGCATCCTTGCCGCCGCCCCGCGCGTTGTCCGGTTTCCCGCCGCCCTTGCCGCCCACGATGGGCGCAATCGCCTGAATGATTTTGCCCGCCTGAATCTTGGCGGTGAACTCCGGCGTGACCGCCGCAATGAGCGTCACCGCGCCATCGGCCGCGCCGCCCAATACAATCACCCCCTTGAACTGCGACTTCAGCGCGTCCACCACAGATTGCACCGTGTCGCCCGGCACCGCGCCCAGATTGGCGAGGATGACCGGCACACCGTTCAACGTTTCCACGCGCGCCGCCAGTTCCTTCGCCGTACCAGCTGCCTCTTTCTGGTAAGCCGTCCGCAAGGACTTCTCGAGTTCCTTCTGGTGCGCGAGTAGCGTTTCAATTTTCTTTTCGAGCTCGTGGATGGGCGAATTCACCTTGCCAGCCACCGCGCGGATCAATTCGCGGTCCAGCTTCATGGAGTCGAATGCGCTCAACCCGGCCACGGCTTCAATACGCCGCACCCCGGCCGCCACCGCCGCTTCGCTGACGATGCGGAACAAACCGATTTCGCCCGTGGCGCGCGTGTGCGTGCCGCCGCAGAGTTCCATGGAATAGCCGTTCAACTTATGCGCCTGACCGCCAATCTGCACTACGCGAACGACGTCGCCATACTTGTCGCCGAAGAACTGCATCACGTCCTTGCGGTTCTTCACGTCCGCGTGGGGTACTTCCGTCCAGGAAACCCCGGCATTTTCCAGAATGCGCTCGTTCACGAGCTTCTCGATGTCCGCCACCTGTGACGCCGTGAGCGCCGCGCTGTTAAAGTCAAACGTCAGTTTCTCCGGCGTGACCGAGGAACCTTTCTGCGATGCTTCCTGGCTGGCGACTTCATGCAGCGCCCAGTGCAGCAGATGCGTGACCGTATGGTGCCGCTGAATCGCGCTGCGCCGCTCGGCATCCACCGCCAGCGTGATGGTGGCCCCAACGGACGGCGCATCGCCGCCCTCGACGAAATGCAGCCACGTGTTGCCGGACTTTTGGGTATTCACCACGCGCCACAACTGGCCGCTGCCGGTCAATTCCCCGGTATCGCCGACTTGGCCGCCCATCTCGGCATAGCACGCGCTGGTGTCCAGCACCACCGCCGTTTTGTCCTTGAGCGACACCACTTCCAAAACCTTCGTCTCCACCGACAGATTGTCGTACCCGACAAAGTTCGTCGGCGTGGTCGTCTCAATCTGCGAGAGGGAGATGACTTCTTTTTTCTGAGCGGCACGGGCGCGGGCGCGCTGTTCGTTCATTAGGTCTTCAAAACAAGGCTTATCTATCATCAGACCACGTTCACGAGCCAATAATTCTGTAAGATCGAACGGAAAACCGTAAGTGTCATAAAGCAGAAATGCCGTTTCACCCGAAATACAACCTTTGGTTGGACTGTTTTTTTCATCTTCATCAAGAGGCAAATAGTTCGAGGCTTCACCTTCAAAAATGCGCATGCCATTATCCAACGTCTTGTTAAACGCCACTTCCTCGCGCTGAATCGTTTCTTGCACGAGCTTCTTCTTGGAACGGATTTCGGGGAACACATCACCCATCGTGTCCGCCAGCACATCCACCAGCTTATAGAAAAACGGTTCCTTGAATCCCAGCGTGCGACCGTACCGCACCGCGCGGCGCAGAATGCGGCGCAGCACATAATTGCGATCCGTATTGCCCGGCTGAATGCCGTCGGCAATCGCAAAGCTCAGCGTGCGGATATGATCCGCAATCACGCGGAACGCCACGTCTTCCTTTTCCTGCGCGTTGTCGCCGGTGCTGCCCGTCTTCGGCAGCGTGGACCCGTATTTCTTCCCGCTCAGCTTTTCAATCGCGTCAAATATGGGGCGAAAAATGTCCGTCTCATAATTGGATATCTTGGCCTTCGCGAAATCCTTGAAACCCTGCGTACCTTGAATGATGGAGGTCACGCGCTCAAAGCCCATGCCCGTGTCCACATGCTTCGCCGGCAGCGGACTGAACGTGCCGTCCGGATTCGCATTGTACTGGATGAACACCAGGTTCCAGATTTCAATGCAGCGCGCATCGCCCTTGTTCACCAGGCTGCCCTTGGTGTCGCCAGCGGGCGTGAGGTCCACGTGCAATTCGGAGCACGGACCGCACGGACCGGTGTCGCCCATCATCCAGAAATTATCCTTCTTGTTGCCATAGACAATGTGTACGGCGGGGTCGAGCCCGGCGGCGCGAAATTTTTCCGCCCAGATGTCCCAGGCTTCCTGGTCGAATTCGCTCGGATCGCCCTTGCTCGGATCCGGCTTGTACACGGTGGCGTAAATGCGGTCCTTGGGAAAGCGCCAGACTTCCGTCACCAGTTCCCACGCCCAGTCAATGGCCTCTTTCTTGAAGTAATCGCCAAAGGACCAGTTGCCGAGCATTTCGAAGAACGTGTGGTGATACGTGTCCAGGCCCACGTCATCCAGATCGTTATGCTTGCCGCCGGCGCGGATGCACTTCTGCGTATCCGCCGCGCGGGTGTCGCTGCCGGGCACCGCCCCGGCCCATTTGCTCACGTCGGCCTTTTTCTGGCCGAGGAAGATGGGCACGAACTGGTTCATGCCCGCATTCGTGAACAGCAGGTTCGGCGAATCCGGCATGAGGCTGGAGGACGGCACAATGGTGTGCAACTTCGACTTGAAAAAGTCGAGGTACGACTGGCGGATCTGGGCGGAGGTCATCACGTTTGGATTAAAATGGCCGCGACGTCATAAGTCGCGGCATGGCGGAAAGTATAGCAGAAACCAACCCCAGCGCGAGTGCAAGTTTTAGCTGCCAAAACCTTGAAATAATTCCGAAAAAAGTGCTTGAGAAAAAGCGCGCGCGGGTCGACATTCATATCAGTGACATACGGTATTGATCTTTGATTTTAAAAATAATTTCCTGCCCTGTTCGTGATTGGTAACAATCCTTGAACCGTAATTATACGAAAATCCGGGCTTGTAAAGACGGTTGCCGACATGCCTTTAATGGAAGTCGAATGCCGTCAGGCGAGTCCACATGTTGCGAGACATGTTCAAAGGATGAAGTTTCACACGACAAGGGTGGGTTCTTTCCTAAAAGCCCGCTTCGGCGGGCTTTTTTTATTTCCAGATTGCCGCCTGCTCCCGTTATAACACATCGCCAGACGGCAGTGTTCGAGTAGGCCGCGCGCCTCCCCATCCTTTGGATGTTGGGTGTTCGATGTTGGGTGTTCGATGTTCCCCCCTGCTCCCCACCCATCTTCGTTTCCTCCGTTCCCTTCTGTAAAAAATTTCAGCCTTTAAGAAACTCCCCCACCCGCCGCGCAAACTCATCCGGCTGGTCCGCATGCAACCAATGCCCTGCCCCGGGCATCGTCTGAATTTCCGCCGCCGGGAACAGGCCATGAATCAGCGGTTCGTCTTCTGGCTGGATATAATGGGATAGCCCGCCCCGCAAAAATAATACCGGCCCGGCAAATGGAGCTGGAGCCGTAAGGGGCATTACCAGGTGCCGGTAATGATTGGCAATCCCCTCCAGATTGATTTTCCAATAAAACCCGCCCAGCGCGTCGCGGCCGAGGTTTTTCAGCAAAAACCGGCGCAAGGCCAGATTCGGCACCGCCGGAGCCAGCGCCTCCTCCATCTGCGTGCGGTTGGAAAACGACCCCAGATTCAGTGCCAGCAAGGCGGCCATGATGGGATCGTACTCACGCGGATAAAGCCGGGGGGCCATGTCGGCTACAATGAGCTTGTCCACCCGTTCGGGAAATTGGAGGGCAAACTGCATGGCGGTTTTGCCACCCATGGAATGGCCCATCACATGCGCCCGGGTCAGACCGCGCGCCGTCATGAACTCGTTCAAATCCACCGCCATCAGCGCGTAATCCATCTCCGCCGCGTGCGGCGATTGCCCGTGATTGCGCTGGTCCACCGTGAAAATGTGAAACCGATACGCCAGCCGCGCCGCCACTGGCCGCCAGTTGTCCGAGGCCCCGAACAGCCCGTGCAAGACCACCAATGGCGTCCCGCTGCCAGTCTCATAAAAGTGCAATTGCATCCCGCCAGCTTGAACCGGATGGCAGGCTTTCGGCAAGTTTGGATGTAATATTTGGGAACGGGAACAGATCAGGGTTGGTTGAGCCGGACTATTTACCTTTGCAAGAAACGCCTGGCTCTGCAAATTTTGGCGGTTCCGAAAAATGCGTCGAAAATCTTTGCCGCCCTTGCCAAAAGCCTTGTAGAATAACAAACATGATTACGCGACTTCGCGTCTCAAATTTCAAACGACTTGGCACGGCGGACATTGAATTGGCCGGCAATGTGGTATTTATTGGCCCCAACAATTCGGGCAAATCCAGCGCCTTGCAGGCACTGACACTTTGGGATGCCGGCTGGCGGCGCTGGTCGGAAAAACGGGAGCGCAAAGACGACGAAGGCCATTTGTTAAGTTCGGCCAAAGTCCGGCCAGGCGTAACGTTAAACCGCCGTGAATTGAACGCCATCCCCGTGCCCTCAGCCCGCCTTTTGTGGAAGGATCTGCACACTCATGAGCGTTCTGTGACGGGTTCGGATAAAAAGACCAACCCGGTTCTCATCACCATCACCGTGGAAGGAATTGACCGGGACAAACCATGGCGTTGTGGCATGGAATTCTATTATGCCAATGAAGAATCCTTTTATTGCCGTTTGGCCGAAGGTGACGACCATCGTCTGCCAGAAGCCCTAGCCAAGCATCCGGTTGTCTTTCTGCCGCCCATGTCCGGCCTTTCGGATCGCGAGTTTCGAAAGGAAAAAGGCGAAATCAGTACGTTGATCGGCCAGGGGCAAACCGCCCAAGTGCTGCGAAATTTATGCTGGCAGCTTTTTTCCAAGGAAGACAAGGCTCCTTGGCAAACGCTGGTGAACCACGTGGAAAAACTGTTCTCTGTCAAACTTTCCAACCCGGAATACTATCCGGAAAATAGCACCCTGTCCTTGGCCTACACTGAACCTTCCGGCATTGAACTCGATATTTCCTCATCCGGACGCGGTTGTCAGCAAGTCACATTGTTACTGGCTTTTCTGCTGGCCAATCCGGGTGCTGTCATCCTCCTAGACGAGCCGGACGCGCATTTGGAAATTTTGCGCCAAAGGGATGTTTATAATTTACTCACCCAGGTTGCCGCCTCGCAAAATTCCCAAATTATCGCCGCCAGCCATTCACCCACGATTATGCAGGAAGCCGGTGAACGGGATGTATTGGTCGCCTTCTTGGGTTCCCCGCACCGGGTGGATACGCGATCCCGTCAAAATCAGGTCAAAAAGGCCTTGGAAAACATCCCCATGTCAGATTTTTATCAGGCTGAACAAATGGGATGGATGCTTTACGTGGAAGGTTCGACGGATTTGGCAATTCTTCAACGATTGGCCAGTCGCATGAATCATGACGCCAAACAATTTCTGGAGGGTCGTGTGCCGGTAGTTTATCTCCGGTCCAACAAGCCGGGCGATGCCCGCAGCCACTTTGATGCCATGCGCGAAGCACGCAAAGGGTTGGTTGCTTTGGCGCTTTTTGATCATCTGCCAAACCCGGCCACGGAGCTAAACACGGTCACCAATCTGCGGGAATACATGTGGCAGCGCCGTGAAATTGAAAACTACCTCGTGACCCGTAACAGCCTGAAGAATTATGTCACTGCCGGCCTGAGAGAAGGTGATTTGCTCGATGCGGCTGAAGCCAAAACCCGCACGGAAGCCTTGGCAAAGTGTGTTGGCGAACTGGAACAATCCCTAAAAACCCAGCGCCGCCCCGACCCTTGGGGGCCGGAAATCAAAGTCACGGATGAATTCCTTGATCCGCTGTTTGCCAATTATTACGAACTTCTGGGAACCCCCCAGGAAACATTCAAGCGGGATTATCATGGTTTGGCTGACGCCATCCCTTTAAACGAAATTCCGGTTGAAGTATCGGCCCTGTTGGATTTGATCCTCGAAGTCGCCAACCAATCAAAACCGGCCGCCTGACAGCCCGTTAAAAAATCACTTGTGTGGCAGCCGAAACGGGCGCATTGGCATAACGCACCCGTCAGGCGCGCCGCCTACTGCTTGCCCTTGACCAGCGCATCCACCACGCCGGGATCGGCCAGGGTGCTGATGTCGCCGATCTGGTCGGACTGGTTCTCGGCGATCTTGCGCAGGATGCGGCGCATGATTTTGCCGGAACGGGTCTTCGGCAGGCCCGGCGCAAACTGGATTTTGTCCGGCACCGCGATTGCGCCGATTTCCCGGCGGACGTGCTGCGCCAAATCTTTTTTCAATTCCTCGCTCTCGGCCACGCCGTCCTTCAGGGTCACGAAGGCATACAGTGCCTGGCCCTTGATGTCATGCGGCATGGGCGCCACGGCGGCTTCAGCCACCTTGGCATGACTCACCAGGGCGCTTTCCACCTCGGCGGTGCCGATGCGGTGACCGGACACGTTTACCACGTCATCCACGCGGCCCAGCAGCCAGTAATCGCCATCGGCATCCACGCGACAGCCGTCGCCGGTGAAATACATGTTCTTGAACGTCGAAAAATAGGTGTTCACGAACCGCACATGGTCGCCCCAAGTTGTCCGCATGATGCCCGGCCACGGCGTCTTGATGCACAGCTTGCCGCCTTCATTCGGCTGACATTCCGTGCCGTCATCGCGCAGCACCACGGGCTCGACCCCGAAAAACGGCCGGCTCGCGCTGCCCGGCTTTAACGTGTTCACGCCCGGCAACGGGGTGATCAAATGACCACCCGTCTCGGTCTGCCACCACGTATCCACAATCGGACATTGTTCCCGGCCGATCGCCCGGTGATACCACATCCACGCCTCGGGATTGATGGGTTCACCCACGGAACCCAGCACCCGCAGCGAGCTCAAATCATGTTTCGCCGGCCATTCATCGCCCAGGCGGATCAGCGCGCGGATGGCGGTCGGAGCCGTGTAAAAGCTGGACACCTTGAACTTCTCCACAATTTTCCAGAACCGGCCCGCATCCGGCCACGTTGGCACGCCTTCAAACATCAGCGTCGTCCCGCCATTGCATAGCGGCCCGTAAACCACATAGGTATGGCCCGTCACCCAGCCGATATCGGCGGTACAGAAATAAACGTCGTTTTCGTGGATATCAAAAACGTACTTGTGCGTCAGCGCACTCCACAGCAGATAGCCGCCCGTGCTGTGCACCACACCCTTGGGTTTGCCGGTGGAACCGGACGTGTACAGAATAAAGAGATAATCCTCCGCGTTCATCGGCTCCGCCGGACATTCCGCCACCGCCGTGGCCATCGCTTCGTGGTACCACACATCACGCCCAGCCACGATATTGCAAGGCTCAGTGGTGCGCTGCACCACAATCACCTTCTCAATGCTCGGCGTATGCTGCAAGGCGTGGTCGGCCAGCCCTTTTAGCGGCAGGCTTTTTCCCCCGCGCAGCGACACGTTCGCCGTGATGAGCAGCTTGCATTCGGAATCATTGATGCGACCCGCCAGCGAATCCGAGCTAAACCCGCCGAACACCACCGAATGAATCGCCCCGATGCGCGCGCAGCCCAGCATGGCCACCGCCGCCTCGGGAATCATCGGCATGTAAATCGCCACGCGATCACTTTTTTTGATTCCCTGCGCCTTCAGCACATTGGCAAACTTGCAAACCTCCGCATGCAGTTCCCCGTAGGTAATACGCCGCACATCGTCCTCCGGCTCGCCCTGCCAGATGATCGCCACCTTGTCGCGCGTGGGCGTCTTGAGATGCCGATCCAGGCAGTTGGTGGTCACATTGAGCTGGCCATCCTCAAACCACGTATGCTCCACCTTGCGCGCGTCGGTGTCCCAATTGAACTTCCGTGCCACGGTCGGCGGCTTCACCCAGTCCAACGTTTGCGCCTGTTCCAGCCAGAAGGCCTCCGGCTCGCGGATGGAGCGCTGGTACATGGCCTCAAATTGCGCGGCGTTCAAATGGGC
>CAIJGS010000063.1 GCA_903820285.1 uncultured Verrucomicrobia subdivision 3 bacterium
CACGGTTAACAGCCGCGTGCTCTACCATTGAGCTACTCTGGAACCGAAAGGGCAAAAAATCTAACTGGCCACCGTTAAAAGGTCAATCGCATTCGTCACTTTTTTTGACACTGCGGGCAAAAAAAGGTGCTACGCGCTGCCTGCACAATCCGTTTGATGGGCGTTTGGCAATGAATACAGGGTTTTCCCGCCCGATCATAGACCCGCAGCCGCTCCTCATAATAATCCGGCGTGCCCGGCACCTGGCCAAAATAAAACAAACCGTCTGATTTGCGCCCGGTGAAGTTCAGCGGAATCGTGCTGCCACACGCAATCGCCTCCTCTAGCACCGCCCGAATATTCGCCAGCATTCGTTCTCCCTCCGCCACCGTCACCCGGTGGGCAGCCCGGCGTGGCGAGATGCCGGTGCGAAACAGAACTTCGCTGGCATAAATGTTGCCAATCCCTGCGATCAATGACTGGTCCAGCAATTTCACCTTCACCGGCTGGCGCGATTTTTTCAACTCCCGCACCAGCGTTTCCGCCGTCACCGATGCATCCCATGGTTCGGGGCCGAGCTGTTCCGCTGAAGTCAGATCCAGTGTCAGCCGGCCAAAATAGCGGGTATCCTCGTAGATGAATTGTTTGCCGCCCAAATCAAACACCACCGCTGCGTGTTTGGGTAACGCCTCTTTTTTCGCCGCCACATACATCCGCCCCGTCATCCCCAGATGCCCCAGCAACACAAATCGTCCCCTGCCCTTCTTGAGGTCAAACAGCAGGTATTTGCCCCGGCGGCGAATCTCATGGATCGTGGCACCCTTCAGGGTGCCGGTGAAGGTTGCAATCGGAGTGGGATGCAACACTTTCGCCCGCAGCACCGCGACAGAACCAATTTTGCGGCCGCGCAACAGCGGCCGCAAATGGCGGACCAACACTTCAACTTCCGGCAACTCGGGCATGATCAGCCGGTCACCAGCGTGCCAACCTTCTCGCCCATCACCACGCGCTTCATATTGTGCGGCTTGAAGAAATCAAACACCACGATCGGCATCTTGTTATCCAGGCACAGCGAAAACGCCGTCGAATCCATCACCTTGAGCTGGCGCTGCAAGGCCTCGATGTACGTGATTTTATCGAAGCGCTTGGCGTTCGGATTCTTCTTCGGATCGCTGTCGTAAATGCCGTCCACCTTCGTGGCTTTCAACACCACTTCCGCGCCGATTTCATTCGCGCGCAACGCCGCCGCCGTATCCGTGGAGAAATAGGGATTGCCCGTGCCGCCGCCGAAAATCACCACCCGGCCTTTTTCCAGATGGCGCACCGCCCGCCGCCGGATGAACGGTTCCGCAATCTGCGACATCGCTATGGCGCTTTGCACCCGCGTTGGCGCGCCCAGTTTTTCCAGTGCATCCTGGAGCGCCAGCGAGTTGATGATCGTCGCCAGCATCCCCATGTAATCGCCCGTGGCACGTTCAATGCCGCGCTCGCTGCCGCTCAGCCCGCGAAAAATATTGCCGCCGCCAATGACCACCACCACCTGCACCCCGAGATCGCGCACTTCGCAAATTTGCTCTGCCATGCTTTGCACCGCGTCCGGAGCGATGCCGATGCCCGTTTCACCACCCAGCACTTCACCGCTCAGCTTGAGGAGAACCCGCGAATAGACTGGACGTTTGATTTTGGTTTTAGGCATAGATGTATGAAATAGTCAGAATAGTAAGGAAGGTTTATCATCCAGCTTCCGCGGCGTCAAACCAAACAGGAAAATTTCAAAAAATCCGGTCGCCCGCGACCACCCCAACCTGTTTTCCGGTTTACAAAACCCGTTTCAACATGGCCTCCGCATGTTTCCGGGCCGCATCACTTTGGCCACCCAGCATGCGCGCCAGTTCCGTCACCCGCGCCTTCCGATCCAGCAGATGAATCTCCGAAATCGTCCGCCCGCCATTCACCTGCTTCGTCACCACATAATGCGCATCCGCCGGTGCCGCCACCTGGGGCAAATGGGTGATGCACAGCACCTGCCGCTTCGCCGCGATTTGCTTCATCTTCTCCCCCACGGCATTGGCCGTTTCGCCACCCACATTCGCGTCCACCTCGTCAAAGACCAGCACCGGAATCTCATCCTGCGCCGCCAGCACGGTTTTCAGCGCCAGCATCACCCGCGCCATTTCCCCCGAGGAGGCAATCGCCCGCAGCGGCCGGGCCGGCTCCCCCGGATTCGGCGAAAACTGAAACTCCACCACGTCAACCCCGGAAACCTGCGGCGCGACCGCCGAATTCACCGCCACGTCCAGTTTGCTCTGCTTAAATCCCAGATCCTCCAGCTGCCGGGCCGCCGCCCGGGCCAGCTGAGGCACCACTTTGTTGCGGGCCGCCGACAGTTTTTTGCCGGCGGCGGCGATTTCACCATCCAGCTTTTCCAGAGACCCATTGAGCCTCGCCAACTCCACATCCCGGGATTCCAGCGCACGCAGTTTCTCCGCCGACTCCTCCCCAAACGCCAGGATTTCCACAACGCTCGCGCCATACTTGCGCTTAAGCGAATGAATGAGATCCAGCCGCTCCTCCAGTTCCGCCAGCCGCGCCGGGTCCACCTCCACCTTGTCCGCGTACCGGGAAAGCGCCGTCTGCAACTCCCGCAGCGTCTCCGTCGCCTGCCCATGATATTCCAGCAATTCCCCCGCCCCCGCATCCACCCGCTGCAATTCGGATAGCAACCTCCCCAGCACCCCGCTCTGGCTCAGCAGCGAATTTTCATTTTCCGACAACGCATCCAGCGCCGCCTGACTCAACTGAAGCAATCTCGCCGCGTTGCTGGCGCGGTTAAACTCCTCTTCCACGGACTGTTCCTCCTCCGGCTGCAACCGCGCCGCCGAAATTTCCTGCACCTGAAACCGCAGCAAATCCAGCTGCTGCGCATATGTCTTCTCATCCACCACCAGCGCGGCCTTTTCGCCGTCCAACGCATTACGCCGCCGGATCAGCCCGCCAAACGCCTCGCGCTCCGCCTCCAGCCCGCCAAACGCATCCAGGATCAGCAACTGCCGGGCCGGATGCAGCAGCGATTGATGATCATGCGGACCATGCATGTCCACCAGCCATTCGCCGATGTTGCCCAGCGTGGCCAGCGTAGTCGGCGAACCATTGATGAACTGACGGTTCGTGCCCGCGTTGGTAAACGACCGTTTAAGCACAAGTTGATGCTCCTCACACGGTTCCAGCCCGTTTTCCTCCAGAAAATCTTTGATCGGGGCGCGCAGTTTTTTGATGTCGAAGACCGCTTCCACCGAGCAACTCTCCTCGCCGGAGCGGATCAACGTCCGATCCGCCCGTTCGCCCAGCACCAGATTCAGCGCCCCCAGAATGACCGACTTGCCCGCCCCGGTCTCGCCCGTAATGACATTGCAGCCCGCTTGAAGTTCAAGCGTCAGGTCACTCACCAGAGCGAGATTTTTAATGCGCAGCGTCGTCAACATGCCGGTAATCCGGGCACAACTTTGCGGATTGGCGGCCCAAGGGCAAATAGAAAAGTGATGGAAAATCTTTTACCACCGGCAAAAGCGATGAAGATCATGGGGGGAACCCAAACTACGGGAAAGGGACTCTGATAACCGCATAGAACGCAAAGAACACACAGAAAAAATCTGAAACGATCAACGCCTCGGGGAAATTCTTTGTGTTCTATGTGTTCTATGCGGTTAAATCGGAAAAAAAAGAGGCCGGACACTACTCCGGCCTCGTTTGAGAACAAGCGCTAAATTTTGTCACCGTTTACCTCAGCGACAAAAATAGAATAACACATTCCCCGGCGCTGGCTTGTCACCAGTTATGGGTACAAGGTATAAAAAACTCGTCCCCAGCCAGACAAGCCTCACCGCTGCAAAAACTTAGCCACCGCCTCCGTCCGCGTCCGCACCTGCAATTTCTCGTAAATACGCCGGATATAGGTATGCACCGTCTCGTAGCTGATGCCCAGTTTTTCCGCGATTTCCTTGTAGATCAATCCCTGGGCCAGCAGGTCCAGCACCTGCTGTTCGCGTTCGGAAAGTTCGGAGAGTTCGCCGCCGGACTGCGGCGCGGCCGGCGCGGCCTTTTGAAAGGACTGCACCACCAGGCGCGCAATGTGCGTGGTCATGGGTGACCCGCCACGCTTCACCTCCTTGATGGCTTCGATCAATTCCTTTGTCGGCGTACGCTTGAGCATGTAGCCGCTGGCGCCGGCTGCGAGCGCGTTAAAAATATTCTCCGTGTCCTCATACACGGTGAGCATCATCACCTGCGTCTGGGGTAAAATGGTTTTCAACCGGCGGACACATTCCACGCC
>CAIJGS010000064.1 GCA_903820285.1 uncultured Verrucomicrobia subdivision 3 bacterium
CAGGCTGGAAAGCCTGCGCTACCAGCGCAACCGTCGTCCTGCTTCGGTTTTCGGGTTTAAGTCTCCGCAGGTAACCCGAAATCAACCACCAAAACTCTTCCTGCGGGAGGGGGAAAGAAACGCGGGGGGCTGCCGCCGGATGAAAACAACCTCAATCGGATTTGACGGTTTTTGACTCCTCACCCCGGCCCTCTCCTCGTTGGGCGAGGAGAGGGAGAAGATCGCGGGCGCGGTTAGCATTCCACCCGGGCTGATGGTTCACACTTCCTGAAAAAGGCAGGTCAGCGGACCAGGGCCGTTAGCAACAGGTCTTCGCCGAGTTGTTGCCAGGTGACTTCGTGGAGGGGAACGATATCGGCCAAGCTCTTGGCCCCGTCGCCAGCGACGGCTTTGCGCGCATCGCGGCCGCCAAGGATTTTGGGGGCGTAGAAGAAGGCGACGCGTTGGGCGTGGCCGCCGAGGAGGAACCCCGCGTTCACTTCGCCGCCGCCTTCGACGAGCAGGCTGGTGACGTTTTCTTTCCCCAATTTTTTCAGGAGCCAGCGCAGGTCAATGTGCGGTTTGGCACCGGCCTGGGCGGATTTCTTTTCGGGCGCAATCAGGACGTTTACTTTCTTGGCCAGCGCGGAGACTTTCCTTTTTGGGGCGTTGCGGCCGACCACGAGGGTGGTGAGGGCGGCGGATTCATCCGTGACGACGCGGGCGGTGAGGGGCGTGCGGGCGCGGGTGTCCAGAATCAGGCGGCGCAGTTTGGACGGGGCGGGGGATTTGGCGTCGGCGGGCGGGCGGTAGGTGAGGCCGGGATCATCGGCGAGAATGGTGTTTACGCCAACGAGAATGGCATCGCTGCCCTGGCGCAGGATCATGCCATGGGCGCGGGCGGCGGGGCCGGTGATCCATTTGGATTCGCCGCTGGCGGTGGCGATTTTGCCGTCCAAGGTCATGGCGGCTTTCACGGTCACAAACGGGGTGCGGTGGGTAATCCAATGGTTGAACACTTCGTTCAGCCGGGTGCAAGCAGCGGCCAGTTTGGGATCGGCGCTCGTGACGGCGATGCCGGCCTGTTCCAAGATCTTAAAGCCCCGGCCGGCGTGATGGGGGTTGGGGTCGGTGGCACCGACGACGACGTGTTGGATCCCAGCGGCGATGAGGGCGTCCGTGCAGGGCGGGGTGCGGCCATGGGTACAGCAGGGTTCGAGCGTCACATAAATCGTGGCACCTTGGGGGGAGTGGCCGCGTTTCTGGGCGTCGCGTAAGGCTTCGATTTCCGCGTGGGGTCCGCCGGCCTGACGATGCCAGCCGCGCCCGATGATTTTTCCGCCGTTCACGAGTACCGCGCCCACCATGGGGTTGGGCGAGGTGGTGCCGTAGCCGCGTCGGGCAAGACGCAGGGCGAGGCGGAGATGGGCGGCGTCAGACATGAGAGATATCGTAGCGGGCAAGGGGGGGAGGCTCAAATGGAAAGGTTGAACCACGAATCAAGACGAAGGGACACGAATTTCCAGTTTGCCGGGCTTGCGCGAACCGGTTAGATTCCGTCCATGAGCACGCAACAACTCATCGAACAGGAAGTCACCCGCCTACCTGAGGCCTTGCAGCGGGAAGTTTATGACTTTGCCCGCTTTCTCCGGTTTCAGCGCGAGGACGAATCCTTTAACGGCCTGCTCTTGAGCGAAACCGCCCTTGCCAAAGAATGGAAAACCCCCGAGGAGGATGCCGCATGGGCAAGCCTCTAGTCGGCGAAATGGTGATGGTCGTTGGATTGGCTGAAAGCCTGTTAAAAAATCAATTCTGAGGTAGCAGCCGACATGAGGAGGCTCTCAATCTACGCACGTTTCCAGAAATATTTGAGCCTCCTTACGTCGGCTGCTACTCCTCAAACAGCGCCTGCGCAAACTGCTTCGCGTCGAAAGGCTGCAAGTCGTCGGCTTGTTCGCCAAGGCCGATGAATTTGATGGGGAGGCCGAGTTCCTTTTGAATGGCCACGACCATGCCGCCTTTGCTGGTGCCGTCGAGTTTGGTGACGACGAGGCCGGTGAGGGGTACGGCTTTGTTGAATTCGCGCGCCTGGGTGAGGGCGTTCATGCCGGTGGTGGCGTCGAGCACGAGTAGAACTTCATGCGGGGCGCCGGGGATTTGCTTGCCGATCACGCGGTGCAGCTTTTGCAGTTCCAGCATGAGGTTGTGCTTGGTGTGCAGGCGGCCGGCGGTGTCGATAAAGAGGTAATCGGCCTTGCGCGCGTTGGCGGCGGTGACGGCGTCGTGGGCCACGGCGGCGGGGTCGGCGCCGTAATTTCCGGCGATGACTTCAACTTTGAGGCGGGTGCCCCAGAGTCGCAACTGTTCAATGGCGGCGGCGCGAAAGGTGTCGCAGGCGGCGAGAATGGCGGTCTGGCCCCGGGACTGAATGGCGTGGGCGAGCTTGGCGCTGGTGGTGGTCTTGCCGGTGCCGTTGACGCCGACGATGGAGACGATGGTGGGGCCGGTGGCGACTTTCTTCAGGTCGGCGTTTTGGGACGAAAGGCTCTTTTCAATTTCCGCGCGGGCGATGGCAAGGTAGTCCAGCCCGCCGGAGCCCTGAGTTTCGTAAGAGAGTTTTACGGCCGCCATGATCTGATTGGTCATGGCGATGCCGAAATCGGCGCCGATGAGGGCCTGCTCGATTTCCTCGAGGGATTCGGCGGTAAGCTTGGGCGAGCGCGTAACGATGCGCTTGATTTCGTGGACGAGCTTGGCCTGCGTTTTGGCGAGGCCGGCTTTGAATTTGGCGAATAATCCCATGGGAATATAAAATCGTGGCGCGGAAAATGTCAGGCGTTAGTGGATCACGCTCAAACCGGTCTACTTGACGGCCCGGGCTTCGTCGGCGGCTTTGCGGGCGGCATGCAGGCGCTCAATATGGTCGTAGGGCAGCCGCACCGTGCCGATCAGCGGACGGCCTTTGCTATAGCC
>CAIJGS010000065.1 GCA_903820285.1 uncultured Verrucomicrobia subdivision 3 bacterium
CGCTGCCGCCCTTGATGGCAATTCGGTCCACCACTTCTTTGACGCCTTCCACGCGCCCGGCGATATCCTCCGCCTGCGCCGCTTCGGCCGGCACATCCACCAGTCCACTTAGCTGCACCATACTTTTGAAAACGGCAACCTTGACGCCGGCGAATTTATAACCGGGATTGGCGGCGAGCGCGGTATCGACCCGGATGTGCAAGGCGGCGGCCTGGGCATGATCACCGGCACTGGTGCCATCATGGTTTTCCGCACATCCACCGGCTGCCAGCATCATGCCAAAGGCAGTGGAAACCCCCATGCACAGGGCGAATCCGATATTGTTTTTTGGGGCTTCCATAATTGAGCTTTGGTCCACTTTGCTTCGGTGATGCTGCCGGCCATCTGCCGCCGGATTCAAGCAAATCCCGCCGGCAGCTTTTCTAATTGGGGGTAAAAATGCCGCCGGCCGACCAACAAAGCAGCCAATGCCAGGCCGAGCAGTCCTGCCGTTCCACTGCCATCAGGCACCGAAACGGCCGCGGTATTGCCGGCGAGGATGTTAATGTCATTCGCATCCATGGTCACCGCGCCATTCGCGGCGAGCACCCGGCCATCCACCGTTACGCCGGTGGTCAGGGTAATGGATTGCCATGCCAGGATATTTCCCATGAACGCGGTATCCGTTCCCAAGGTTGCCGAACTGCCGACCACCCAGAAAACATTCTTGGCTTGGGCTCCATCTATCAGGACGACCTTGCTGGTGGAAGCGGTGATCAGCGTGGAGCCGGTCTGAAAAATCCAAATGGCATTGGGGTCGCCATGCCCGTCCAGTGTCAGGGTGCCGGAAAGGAAGAGTGAACTGCCATCGTTATAAACCCCGGCACTCAGGGATGACCCTACGAGATCGTAACCGCCGCCGTAAATGACTGTCGGGGCATACCCGGCGGCCGTATTATACGCGCTGATCAGATCAATTTGGGCCTGTGCCGTCGTGGCATTGCCGCCTTGATTCACACCAGTCAGGCCAACGTTGCCTAGCCCGGTCATGGTCGCAGTGGGGAATGACCCGATATCGCCGGTGATGAAGGTCGAATTGGCGGCACCCGCCACGGTAATTCCGGAGCCAGCCAGCACTGCGAAACCGGAGGCGGCACCCAAGTCCACGGTGGTGGGGGTTGCCCGGGCGGTTTGTCCGGCCACCAGAAACGTCAGCGCCAGCGCGCCAAATAATGGTGCCCGAGTTACCGGACCGCCAGCTTTGATAAAATTTTTAAACATATTGAATTGTCTCTTCCAAGCCACAATGTCTTTATACCAGACCTGCCACCCATGGCCTTTTGCGTCTTATAGAGGGAATTTAGCGCATCCAACACAGGCGAACCATGGGGTGTTCACCCCATGCGGATTAGACCTAAGGTGAATGCGAACTTACTACCGGCAATAGGCCGGTCGGCCGGTTGAATGGGCGGAGTTCTCCGCAGCTTAATGTCCCGCGCCGTCAAAATCGCGGTCCGTCGCACCCTCCGGAAATTAACGCTGGCTACCATGGTAGGGTAATACCCCATGGTACGTGCCAGGGTTCTTGGTCAGTATGCCAGTGCGAACCAGCAGCCTGGCTGTACCAGCAGGCGGAAAATCCATTTCAGGAATGTGTTTATAATGATCTGGAGGCGGTTCGCAGAAATGAATTCAAAATGACGCAGTCCAACAATAAAACACCATCACGCAGCCTGACCATCACCCCTTTGATTGGCCGCCGCTGTCTTTGCTCCGGTTCACTGGTTTCCGGCTCAATCTTGAAAATAATGAATTCCACCAGTATGAGATACCGTCTGCTGCTGATCGCCGGCTTCCTTTGTATCCTGGCAATGCCATTACCAGCCAACGCCCAATACAATTACACCACCAATGGGAATACCATTGCCATCACTGGCTATACTGGCGCGGGTGGCGTGGTGACCATTCCCGATACCACCAATGGTTTTCCCGTCACCAGCATCGGCGTCAACGCCTTTGGGAACAACTCCACCATTACCAGCGTCACCTTGGGCAACAATATCACCAATATTGGCGATTGGTCTTTTGGCTGGTGTGTCAATCTGACGAGCATCACGCTGGATTCAAAACTGACCAGCATTGGAAGTTATGCACTCTATTTCTGCTACCGGCTGAACAGTGTCACCTTGGGTAACAATATCACCAATATCAGTGATTATGCTTTCGCCGACTGCACTGGACTGACGGGTCTGTATTTTGAGAGCAATGCGCCGGCCAGCTTTGGTCTGCATATGTTTAACGGGGACAATAATGCCATCGTCTATCGCCTGCCTGGCACTGCTGGTTGGGCGGCACTCCTGGCCGGATTGCCCACGGCAATTTGGAGTTTGCCCAAACTGTCCACGCCTGCAAGGCCTGCTGGTTTGCTGGCTGGAACGAACAATTTCGGATTCAATGTCAGCGGCACCAGCGGCCAGACGGTGGTGGTGGAAGCCTGCACCAATCTGGTCAAAGCCGTTTGGTTGGCGGTTCAGACCAACACCTATACCAGCAACTCGATTTATTTCAGCTACCCAAAACCAGCCGGCTTTAAATCCTATTATTATCGTATTCGAATACCCTGACCCCATTGCTGGAGACTCTGATTGCGAACGATTTTGCGGGTTCGGCGGCAGCCCGGCGCATGACATGGCAGGCAGAATCAAATGACGGGATTTGCGCCGGCAGGGTTAAACCCCATGGCCATCGCTGGGCCGACTCCGTATCGTCAATCTGTCAACAGATTGTGAATGATTTTCCGTCCGAAATGAAACCGAATTGTATGACTCTGTTTTTTTCCGCTTATGGGCGGTGTAATTTTCATTGTTGGCGGTGGAGTCAGCTTATTGCTCATCATATCCCTCGTTGTGTTGCTACGCTGAATCGAGGCGATTCGGCCGCAGCCTTGAACAAATTAATTCATCCAATCATATGCTAGCACTATTAATAACGCCAATGTTTGCCGCCGCCGGCTATTCCATGCTTTATCTCCTCTGCGGAGGTGGATTGGGAGGAGCCGTGCTCATTTTCATCGTGGCGAAAATGTTGGGGAAATGAGCGCGTTTAAAATGAATGCCGCGCGATGGCCAAGATTCACCACTTAAAAGTTAAATGGCAGCCCATATCATCATGAAAATATTAATTGTCCTGACCTCGCACAGTGAATTGGGCGACACCGGCAAGCAGACCGGGTTCTGGGTGGAGGAATTTGCCGCTCCCTATTATGAACTGGCGGATGCCGGCGCGGAAATCACCCTGGCTTCACCCAAAGGCGGACAACCGCCGATTGATCCCAGCAGTGAACTGCCGGCGGCACAAACCGAATTCACACGCCGTTTCGACCAAGACGCACCGCTCCAGCAGAAATTGGCGCATACGTTGAAATTAAGTGAGGTTAAAGCTGCTGATTTTGACGCAGTATTTTATCCGGGAGGGCATGGCCCCATGTGGGATCTGGTCAAGGATAGGGATTCGATTGGGTTGATTGAAGCATTTCAGCAGCAGGAAAAACCCATGGCCCTGGTTTGTCATGCGCCTTGTGCCTTGCTGAACGTCAAACTGGCCGATGGTGATCCGCTGGTCAAAGGCCGGAACGTGACCGGTTTCTCGGACACCGAGGAAGCGGCCGTGAAACTGACCAAGGTGGTGCCGTTTTTGCTGGAAGATGAATTAAACAAAGCGGGCGGGCATTACAGTAAAGGGCCTGATTGGGGAGTTTATGTACAAACGGACGGGTTGCTGATTACGGGTCAAAATCCCGCTTCCTCCGCCGCGGCAGCCAAGGCATTGCTGAAACTCGTGAAAGATCGAGCTGCCCGGGAAAGCCGGTAAGCTGGCCGTTCATTTATCAAGGCCCATGAAAGCGAAATCCGTATCGGCACGCCGGTTAACCAAGCTGGCCCAAGATCCTCGGCGGGAAATCCCTGTGGCGGCGGTGCAACGTTCGTTCCATGTGATTGCCATGGCGGCTTCGGTTGGGGGTTTGAAGGCGTTATCCGTCATTCTGGGCGGGTTGCCGGCGGATTTTCCGGCGGCCATTGTGATCGTGATGCACGTGGCACCTGATCATAAAAGCCTGCTGGCAGAGATTCTGAAATGCCGGACACACCTGCAAGTAGCCCAGGCCCATATGGGCGATGTACTAGTACCATCGAAGGTTTTTGTGGCGCCGCCCAACCATCATTTGTATGTGGTAAAGGGCAATCAGCTAGAGTTATCTTCGCCAACCGCGGAAAAAATTCATTTCTCCCGTCCCTCCGCCGAGCCACTCTTTGCTTCCGTGGCGGAGGTCTATGGCAAAAACGCGATTGCGGTGGTGCTCACCGGCGGCGATGGTGACGGCTCCTCCGGGGTGCAAGTCATCAAGGACAAGGGTGGCACGGTGATCGCGCAAGACCGGCCCACGTCGGAAAATTTCAGCATGCCGGAGACTTCCATCCGGACCGGCGACGTGGATTATATCCTGCCGCTGGACAAAATTGCTCCCATGTTGATCGCCCTGGTCTGGACCGGCCATCAACCAAAGCAAGACCGGCCGAAGGCAAAGAGCAAATAATTGCCGGATAATGGCAAATATATCGTCGCCACGCTAGGCAGTGGTTATCAAAGCTGACATACTCAAGCGCAGGAAATCAAAAGCGCATGAAAAAGAAAGCTTCACCGGCCCGCTCACCCAAAACTCACGCCAAAGAAATTCCCCTGCAAGCCACTACTGGCCCTGGCACCGCCGTGTTTCCAATCGTCGGCATTGGGGCTTCCGCTGGCGGGCTCGAAGCCTTGGATCAATTTTTGAGAAATGTGCCGGCGGACAGCGGCATGGCATTCGTCATCGTTCAGCATCTGGACCCGATGCGCAGAGGCGTAATGCCCGAACTGCTCCAGCGGGTCACGCGTATGAAAGTCGTCCAGGTCAAAGACCGCACCCGGGTGCGGCCGGATTGCGTTTATGTGATTCCGCCAAACAAAGACCTGTCCCTTTTGCATGGGGTGCTGCATTTGCTCGCCCCCGCGGGAGCGCGCGGGTTGCGGCTGCCGATTGATTTTTTCCTCCGTTCGCTGGCGCAGGACCAGCAGGAGCATAGCGTTGGGGTGATTCTTTCGGGGATGGGGTCGGACGGCACGCTGGGGCTGCGCGCCATCAAGGAAAGGGCGGGTGTGGTGCTGGTGCAGGATCCCGCGACCGCCAAATACGACTCCATGCCGCGGAGCGCGATTGAGGCCGGGCTGGCGGACATCGTGGCCCCGGCCGACGAGTTGCCGGGGAAAATGCTCGCCTATCTGAAACGCACGCCACCCATCGCGCGGACGGAAGAGGCCTTGGAAGCCAAGGTGCAAAGCGCCCTGGAAAAGGTGGTCGTCCTGCTGCGCGCCCACACGGGGAACGATTTTTCCTTTTACAAGCGAAACACGCTCTATCGCCGGATTGAGCGCCGCATGGGCATTCATCAGATCAGCAAGATGCCGGCGTATGTCCGCTACTTGCAGGAAAATTCACAGGAGCTGAACCTGCTGTTCAAAGAGCTGCTGATTGGGGTGACGAATTTTTTCCGTGATCCCGCCGCTTGGGAACAGTTGCGTACGCAGGCCATTCCCGCGCTGCTGGCGGATCGCTCTCCCGGTCAGGCGATCCGGGCCTGGGTGCCCGGGTGTTCCACCGGCGAAGAAGCTTATTCCCTGGCCATCCTGCTGCGAGAAGCGCTCGATGAGCTCAAGCCGAAGCGCAACCTGCAGATTCAAATCTTTGCCACCGATCTGGACAAAGACGCGATCGAAAAGGCGCGCCAGGGCGTCTTTCCGGCCAATATTTCCGCCGACGTTTCGGAAGCACGGCTTAAACGATTCTTCGCCAAGGAGCAGGCTGGCTACCGGGTGCGCAAAGAAATTCGTGAACTGGTGATTTTTGCGCCGCAAAATCTCATCCTGGAACCGCCCTTTACCAAGCTGGATATTCTCAGCTGTCGCAACCTGCTGATCTATTTGACGCCGGAGGTGCAAAAGAAACTGATTCCGCTGTTTCACTACAGCCTTAACCCCGGCGGCATTTTGTTTCAAGGCAGCGCGGAAACGATTGGTGATTTTACCAGTCTGTTCACCCCGCTCGCGGGCAAGTCGCGGATCTTCCGGCGGAAGGAATCCGTCCTGCGACCGGAACAAATCGCGTTTCCTTCTTCCTTCAGTGCCGGCCCGCCCGCTGGAACCGAAGCGCGTTTGGCCATCAAACCACCCGCCAGCCTGCAGTCGCTGGCGGATGAACTGGTTTTGCAACGATATGCCCCGCCCGCCGTGCTGACCAATGACCTGGGGGATATTTTCTACGTCAGCGGCCGGACCGGCAAATATCTGGAACCGGCGGCCGGCAAGGCCAATTGGAACCTCTTTGCGATGGCCCGGGAAGGGCTGCGTTACGAACTCACGCGGGCATTTGCCGAAGCGCTCCGGCAAAAGGAAAGCGTGGTGCTGCCGGGACTCAAAGTGGGCACCAATGGCGGCACCCAGTATGTGGATGTAACCCTTCAACGACTGGACGAACCCGAGTCCCTGCGGGGTTTGGTGATGATTGTTTTCACTGACATTGCCCCGCCCGCGCCCGCCAACACATCCGGCCGGTCCGCCAAGTGGCCGGCCCGCAGCCCCCGGCTGGCGGAACTGGAGCAGGAACTGTTGCAGGTGCGCGGCGAGGCGCGCGCCACCCATGAAGAGATGCAGACATCCCAAGAGGAACTGCGTTCCGCCAATGAAGAGCTGCAGTCCACCAATGAGGAACTGCAGTCCACCAACGAGGAGCTCACCACCTCGAAGGAGGAAATGCAATCCATGAACGAAGAGCTGCAAACCGTCAACACGGAGTTGCAGGCCAAGGTGGACGAACTGTCGCGGGCCAGCAATGACATGAAGAACCTGCTCGACAGCACAGATATTGCCACCCTGTTTTTGGACAAGGAACTCAATGTGCGGCGTTTCACGCCGCAAACGACGAAAATCATCAAGCTCATCGCGGGGGATGCGGGGCGGCCCATCACCGACCTCGCCTCGGAACTGTGCTATCCGGAGTTGTCCGACGATGCGCGCGAGGTGCTGCGAAAACTGGCCGCCGTGGAAAAACCAATCGGCACCCGCGATGGCCGCTGGTTCACCGTGCGCATCATGCCTTATCGCACGCAGGATGACCGGATTGACGGCGTGGTGATCACCTTTGCGAATATCACCGGATCCAAGACGCTGGAGGCCAGTCTGCGCAAAAATCAATCCGACCTGGAACAGCACGTTACCCGGCAAACAACTGAGTTGAAGCGCCGACAGCGTAAGGCAAAGCGGTAGCTGATAATAACAACCGGCTACCCACTCTGCCATGAAACGCCAGCTGCCAGCCGCCGACCAGACCGCCGAACTGCGCCAACGCGCCGAGGCCCGGTTGCGCGCGCACAGCGGCAAGCAGCGTTCCACAGCGGTGGTGGCCAAGCCCGGCGCCGACGCGCGGCGACTGCTCCACGAATTGCAGGTCCACCAGATTGAGCTGGAAATGCAGAACGCCGAATTGCGGCAGGCGCGGGATGAACTGGAGCTGGCGCTGGAGAATTACATCGACCTCTACGATTTTGCGCCGAGCGGATATTTTACCCTCACCGCATCGGGGGCCATTCGGCAGGCCAATCTGGCCGGGGCGACCCTGGCCGGGATCGAACGTTCCCGTTTGGTAGGGCAGTCCTTTGAGCGACTGGTTGACACGGAGTCTCGGCCCGCATTCAAAGCCTTTCTCAAAGACGTTTTTGCCGGCCAGACCAAACAGACGGGTGATTTTGAGCTGGCCGGCCAAGGCCAGCCGCCCCGGTTCGTGAACATCGAAGCCCAAAGCCTGGCCAACGGGTCGGAATGTCGCGCTACCGTGGTGGACATCACCGCACGCAAAGTCGCGGAGGTGACCACCACGCAACTGGCGGCGATAGTGAATTCTTCGAGTGACGCCATCATCGGAAAAGATCTGAATGGCATCATCACCAGTTGGAACGCCGGTGCGGAAAAGATTTTCGGATATGCGGCGGTCGAAGTACTGGGTTGTCCGATTACGCGGCTGATTCCAACTGACCGGTGGCAAGAGGATGTGCAGATCATAAGCCAGGTCATGCGGGGGGGAAGCGTGAAGTCTTTTGAGACCGTACGGCTGGTTAAAGGCGGACGGCTGCTGGACATGTCAGTGACGGTCTCACCCGTTTGGAGTGCGGCCGGCAAAATCGTGGGGGCATCGGTCGTGGCGCGGGACATCACCGAGCGCAAGGCAGCGGAAGTGGCGTTGCGCCGCAACGAGGCGCTTTTTTCCGCGCTGATTCAACAGGCCCCGGTTGGCGTATATGTGGTGGATGCCCAATTATGCCTCCGCCAGGTCAACCCCCTGGCGTTGCCCGTTTTCAAAAATGCCCAACCGCTGATTGGCCGGGATTTTGCTGAAATCATCCAGGTCATCTGGCCGCCGCCGGTGGCGGATCAAATTATGGTCCGCTTTCGGCACACGTTGAAGACAGGAGAAGCTTACCAATCACCTGAATTTGGCGAGCGGCGCCAAGATACCGGCCTGATAGAGTATTATGAATGGCAGCTCCAACGGGTCACGCTGCCCGCGGGCGAACATGGCGTGGTTTGTTTTTTTAACAACATCACCGAGCGCAAAAAAGCGGAGGCTGATCAGCGACGTCTGGAAGTGATGACCGCCTCCAACCGAAAGTTGGAGCGGGAAATCAGCCGGCGTAAAACGCTGGAGCAGGCGCTTAAGACCAGCGAGCAACAATTGCGGCAATTATCCCACGAAATTCTGCTCACCCAGGAAGCCGAACGCAAGCGTATCAGCCGCGAGTTGCATGATACAGTACTCCAAACCCTGGTGGGCATTGGCATTCATCTGGCCTCTTTGACGCCGAAGCCGGCGGACAATCCAGCGAGCCTCCGGCGGAAAATTGCGCAGACACAATTGCTGGTGGAAAAATCACTGGCCATGGTGCACCGGTTCGCCGTGGAACTGCGCCCGACGGTTTTGGATGACTTGGGACTGATTCCTGCGCTGCACACTTTCATGAAGGATTTCATGAAACGCACCGGGGTAAGGGCGCGTTTAACCGCCTATGCGGCCGTAAACGAACTGCCCCTTGAACAGGCGGTTGTTCTTTATCGCGTCGCTCTGGAAGCCCTCAACAACGTGGCCATCCATGCGCAGGCCAGTGTGGTGGAGGTGCAAATTAATAAACTGCGGGACTGGGTTTGCCTGACGATAACCGACGATGGCAAATGTTTTGACGTAAAACGGGTGCTCCGCACGAAAGGCGACGGACGATTGGGGTTGCTCGGGATGCGGGAACGCTTGCAGATGGTCGGGGGCAAATTCACGGTCAAATCCACACCCGGTCACGGCACGACCGTCTCCGCGCGGATACCAGACAGCAGCAAAGGAAAAAAAAAGGCAAGGAAGGGGGCGTCAGAAACCAAGGCTTAAACGGTTAATGACGGTCACTGCCTTTCTGAGAAAACAGCCCGATTATTTTTATTTGTGGTCAGAAGTTGCTCTGGCACCGACGGGCCAGGGAAATTGGTTTGGAAGGTGGTAAATCATCCGACCGCCAGTCGAGATTGAAGGGCAGGGGTGGTGCGGGCGTCAGCGGGAAGGTCACCACCGGCACTGACAGTCGCGGGCAAAACATTTTTAACCGAGGCCAGCAACACCTGAAACGAATAGGGTTTGACCAGCAGGTTCACCGGTTGCAGAAAAGGGTAGCGGGCGAATTCCCAAGTGGGCAGAAATACGGTGCCCATGATGACCGGCAAGGTCATCTGTGCGGCGTGTAATTTTTCGAGCAACTCGACGCCAGAAACCTGCGGCAGGAACTGGTCGATGATCAAAAGATCATATTGGGAATGTTGCAGCACCTGCCAAGCTGCGGCCCCATTTTCGGCGACATCCACCTGATAACCGGCATCCATCAACACTTCAGCCGTAAGCTGGCGATGGTCGCGTTTGGCTTCCACGACCAGAATGCGGTGCCGATAATTCGGGTCGCTCTGGGGCGGTTCAAATTTTTGAGTGTCAAAACTGGCGGTAATTTTGGCCGTCATTGGTGCCAATTTAGCCGGAAATTCCAAGGTCGCCATGGGGTGTTCACCCCATGGACAGGTTCAAATTTGGGGGGCTTTGGGATTGGTCCACCCGTTAAGCCCATTTCAAACCTCTACAAATCAGCGGCCATACCCGGCTCCCGTGGGGGGAATACCCCATACCGTCAGACTGAGTAAAAGCGGATTCTAAAGGGGAGATCATTTGCATTTTTACACAACCTATTCCGGGGAGAACGACCAACGCCGCGCCTGAATTGAAGATTATCAGACCATTCGCAGCTGACAGGCGGAATGGCGGGTTGCCGCTATTGGGATTCCGGCGGCCAAATGATTCCTAGAATTGCGGCTGAAATTTTCGAACCATGCAGACACTGCCATTGCGCCTTCAAAACTGGGTGACCGACTTTGCGCGCGTGCGCCCCGGGGTGGGGGAACCGCCATTGCGAGCGGAGTTGTTCAGTGTTGAACAACTGGCGCGCCATGCCCGGACGCTGGCCGCCAATCATCAGGTGGTCACCCGGCGAGGTTCCAACAGCCTGCTGGACCGGCTGACACAAAATGAGAACATCCTGCGGACTTTCAACCGCGCGACCCTGGGTATGAAATCAGGCTGGCGCGTGATGCCCGCCGCCGAATGGCTGCTCGACAACTTCTACCTGATCGAAGAGCAGATACAAATGGCCAAACGGCATCTGCCGCGCGGCTACAGCCGGGAGTTGCCCCGACTCTTGAACGGTGCCTGCACCGGGCTGCCCCGCGTTTATGACATCGTATTGGAATTGATTTCGCATGTGGATGCCCAGATTGATGCGGAACCGCTGCGTGCATTCATCGCCGCCTACCAGACGGTGCATTCCCTGAAACTCGGTGAGCTGTGGGCCATTCCCATCATGTTACGGCTGGGACTGATTGAAAATCTCCAGCGCGTCAGCACCCGGCTCACCCTCGCGCGGACGGATCGTGATCTGGCGGATTTGTGGGTGGACCGTTTGCAGGAAATGGCGGAGAAAAATCCGTCCGACCTCGTCATTGTGGTGGCGAACATGGCGAAATCGGATCTGACCCTGTCCAGTTCTTTCGTGGCGGAATTCTGCCAGCGGCTGTCACGGCAAAGCCCGGTGCTGCATCTCGCACGCGGCTGGCTCGAACAAAGGCTGGGGCAGCAAGGTTTATCCATCGAACAGCTGGTCCAGTTGGACAGTCAAAATCAGGCGGCCGATCAGGTTTCCGTCAGCCACAGCATTACCAGTCTGCGTTTCTTGAGTGCCATGGAGTGGAAGGAATTTGTGGAAAGCCTGAGTCTGGTCGAGACGATGTTGCGGGCCGATCCGGCCGATATTTACCGTTTGATGGATTTTGCCACGCGTGACCGGTACCGGCATGCCGTGGAGTATCTGGCCCGGCATTGTCAACTGGCCGAGGCGGAAGTCGCGCAGCGCGCCATCCAACTGGCCGCCGACAGTGCCCGGCAAAATGGTGTTTCCGATCGGACCGCCCATGTTGGTTTTCATCTCATCGACCATGGCGAGGCTCAGCTGGCACGTCACTTAAAAGTCCGCTGGCCCTGGCAGACCGAGATGGAACGCTGCATCCACCGGTTTCCGCTGATTATTTACGGCGGCGGAATCGGCTTGCTCACGCTGCTGGCCACGGTGGGGTTTCTCCGGCAGTCGTTGGCGCTGGAACTGCAGGGTTGGAAACTCATATTCTTCACGTTGGTATTCCTGCTGTGCGCCAGTCAGCTGGCGGTCGCATTGGTGAACTGGCTGGCCACCCTGCTGGTAAAACCCAGCCTGCTCCCGCGCATGGACTATTCCGCCGGCATCCCGGAAGATTGCCGGTGCATGGTGGTTGTGCCCACGATGCTAACGAGCGTGGCCGGCGTGGACCGGCTGATCGAGACGGTGGAAATTCATCAGCTGGCGAACCGGGACGAGCATCTGCACTTTGCCTTGCTGACGGATTTCCGGGACGCGCCGGCGGAAATTCTTCCGGGCGATGCTCTTTTGCTTCAACGGGCACGGACTGGCATCGAGCTGCTGAACCGAAAGTATGGGGCCAGCGGATTGAACCGGTTTTTTCTGTTCCATCGCCCGCGGCGCTGGAACGCCGGTGAAAACCTGTGGATGGGGTACGAACGCAAGCGGGGCAAGCTGATGGAATTCAATGCGCTCCTGCGCGGGGGTGCGCGCGACAGTTTTTCTGAAATCATCGGCGACACCGCCATCCTGCCGGCAATCAAGTATGTCATCACGCTCGACACTGACACCCAGCTGCCGCGCGAAGCCGCGCGGCAGCTCGTGGGCACGATGGCGCATCGGTTGAACCGGCCGGTATTCGACGACGCGCGCGGAATTGTCCGCGAAGGTTACAGCATTCTCCAGCCGCGCGTGGGCGTGAGCCTGCCGAGCGCACGCCGGTCGTGGTTTGTCCGGCTGTTTGCCGGCGACGCGGGCATTGATCCTTACACGCGCGAGGTGTCCGATGTCTATCAGGATGTCTTTCGCGAAGGTTCATTTATCGGCAAAGGCATTTACGATGTGGACGCCTTCCAGCGCGCCATGGCCGGGCGTTTTCCGGAGAACACCATCCTGAGCCACGATTTGCTGGAAGCATGCCATGCCCGATCCGCGCTCGTCTCCGATGTGGAATTTTACGAGGAATTTCCCTCGCGCTACAACGTGGACATGGACCGTCGTTACCGCTGGATCCGGGGCGACTGGCAGATCACGCAATGGCTCCTGCCGCGCGTGCCCGGGGCGGACGCCCGGCGCATTGTCAACCCGCTTTCCGTGCTGTCACAATGGAAAATTTTCGACAATCTGCGGCGCAGTCTCGTTCCGTTGGCCTTGCTGGTGCTGTTGCTGGGAAGCTGGCTGCTCGTGCCGGAACTCGCCGGCCTCGGTTTGCTGTTGGTCGTTGGGATTATCGCCTTGCCGGGCTTGCTGGCGGCCCTGGTCAATGCCTTGCGCAAGCCGCATGATTTGCCCTGGACGATGCATTTGCGTGAAGTGGGCAGTGCAGGCGGGAGGCAGCTTTGCCAGATTTTTCTGACGCTGGCTTTTCTCGCTTACGACTCGTTTATCAGTGTGGATGCCATTGGCAAAACGCTGATCCGTCTGCTGGTGACCCGCAAACGATTGCTCGAATGGCAAACCTCCAGTGACTCCGAACGGGCCACGCACGCCGACCTCGCCGACTTTTATGCGACCATGTGGATTGCGCCCGGCATCGCGCTGGCCGCCGGACTGTTCCTCGTCATGCGTCATCCCGCGGAACTGGTTTTTGCCCTGCCGCTGCTGGTTGTCTGGCTGGCGGCACCGTGGATTGCCTGGTGGATCAGCCAGCCGATAGTGTCGGCGGCACCAGACCTGTCGCCGGCCCAGCTGGTATTTCTGCGGCATACCGCGCGCATGACCTGGCATTTCTTCGACACGTTTGTCGGCGCGCTGGAAAACTGGCTGCCGCCGGATAATTTTCAGGAAATTCCCGACCCGACGATTGCCACGCGCACCTCCCCAACGAACATGGGTCTGGCGCTGCTCGCCAACCTCGCCGCGCGTGATATGGGCTATCTTTCAACGGGCGGCCTGATTGAGCGCACGCAAGCCGCGCTCGCCACGATGCAGCGGCTGGACCGGCATCGTGGGCATTTTTATAACTGGTATGAAACGCGAACGCTGAAACCTTTGCTTCCGCTCTATATTTCCAGCGTGGATAGTGGCAACCTCGCCGGGCATTTGCTGACGCTCGGGGCCGGTTTGCGGGAACAGGCCAATGAAAGGATTTTTACGCCCCAGATTTTTGCCGGTTTGCGCGACACGATAAAGGTTCTCCAGGGCTTGGTTCCGGAAAACAAACTGCTGGCGGAACTCGATGCGAAACTGGCGCCAGCCCCGGCCGGCCGGCGCGACGCCTTCGCCTTATTGCAAACCGCCGCGAGGCTGGCTGCCCAGATCGCGACGGCGCTGGCAACCGAAGACAAGGAAACCGCCCGCTGGGCGGACATATTAAAGCGTGATTGCGAGGCGCATTTGGAAGATTTGCACTTTCTCGCCCCCTGGCTGGCGCTGCCGGTTGCCACTCAGTTGGAGGGGAAATTCCGGCAACTAGACCAGGCCTGCACGTTGCTGGAAGTCTCATGCCTGGATAAATCGCCCGATTTGGTGGCGGACGAGGGCGGGGGGCTTGCACGCTGGCTGGGTGAAGCCGGCGATCACGCCCGTGGGCGGTTGCTTGCCCTTGAATCGTTGGCGAAGCAATGTGATGAATTGGCGGTGATGGATTTTGCTTTTATCTTCAATCCCATACGGGATTTGTTTGTCACCGGCTTCAATGTCACTGAACGCCGTTTCGACAACGGCTTTTATGATCTGCTGGCCTCGGAGGCGCGCCTGTGCAGTTACGTGGCCATAGCCTTGGGCCAGGTTCCGCAGGATCATTGGTTTTCCATGGGGCGGCTGCTCGTGGCGGCGCATGGCGAGCCGATTCTCATTTCCTGGAGCGGTTCGATGTTTGAATATCTGATGCCGCTGCTGGTCATGCCAAACTATGAAAATACCCTGCTCGACCATACCTGCCAGGCCGCCGTCCAGCAACAGATCGAGTATGGCAAACTGCGCGGGGTGCCATGGGGGATTTCCGAATCCGGCTACAACCGGAGCGATGTTCAGCTCAATTATCAATACCGCGCCTTCGGCGTGCCCGGCCTCGGCCTGAAACGCGGGCTGGCCGAAGATTTGGTGATTGCGCCTTACGCGACGGCGATGGCGCTGATGGTGGCGCCGGTGGCGGCCTGCGAAAATTTGCAACGGCTCGCCGCCGAAGGCCGGGCCGGGGCCTACGGTTTTCACGAGGCGGTGGATTACACGCCCGTGCGCCTGCCGCCGGGCGAAACCAGCGTGACGATCAAATCGTTCATGGCACATCACCAGGGCATGAGCCTGCTCGCGCTGGTGAATTTATTGCATGATTGCCCCATGCAACGGCGTTTCATGGCCTGCCCGCTGCTCAAGGCGGCGGACTTGCTTTTGCAGGAGCGCGTGCCCAGGGCCGCCCCGAGCGTGTTCATCGAGGATTTAAAATTGGAAGAGCCGCGCCGGCCGGCCGGCGAAGGTGAAAATGTGATGCGCCTGTTCACGAATTCCACCACGCCGGCACCGGAAGTGCATTTATTGTCCAACGGGCGCTACCATGTTGTCATCAGCAGCGCGGGCGGCGGCTATAGTCGCTGGCGTGAACTCGCGGTCACGCGCTGGCGCGAAGACGGGACGCGCGACTGCTGGGGGACGTTTGTTTATCTGCGCGACGTGGGCACCGGTGAGTTTTGGTCCGCGGCCCATCAACCGACCTTGAAGCCGACGAAAGGCTACGAAGCCATCTTCACCCAGGCGCGCGCGGAGTTTCGCCATCGGCATGCCGGTTTCGAAGTCCACACCGAGATCAGCGTCTCGCCGGAAGACGATGTGGAACTGCGGCGCATCACGATTACCAATCGCTCGCCGGTAACGCGTCAGATCGAAGTGACCAGCTACGCAGAAGTCGTGCTCGCGCCGTCGGCAACGGATGCGGCACATCCCGCGTTCAGCAATCTCTTCGTGCAAACCGAATTCACGCCCGCATCATCATCAATCCTCTGCACTCGCCGCGCGCGTTCCATAGACGAGAAACCGCCGTGGTTGCTCCACCTGATGCAGGTCCAGGGCGTTTGTGAGGGGGATATTTCCTGTGAAACCGACCGTTCCCGTTTTGTCGGACGCGGCGGCAGCCTCACCAATCCGGCGGCCATGCAAACGCTTTCGCCGCTGTCCAACACCGTCGGCTCGGTGCTTGACCCGATTATTGCCCTGCGGCGAATAGTAACTTTGCCGCCGTATGGCAAAGCCATCATTGATCTGGTTGTCGGCGCGACTGAGAGCCGGTCGACCGCGCTCGCGCAGGTGGAAAAATATCAAAGCCCGCGCATGACCGACCGCATCTTTGACCTCGCGTGGACGCATAGCCAGGTCACCTTGCATCAACTCGACGTGACCGAGGCGGAAGCGCAACTCTACGGCCATCTGGCCAGTGCGTTGATTTATGCCGACCCCGCGCGCCGCGCCAGCCATGGCGTGCTGCTAAGCAATCGTCGCGGCCAGAATGGACTCTGGAGCTACGGCATTTCTGGCGACTCGCCGATTGTTCTCCTGCGCATCAGCGACGCCGGCAAGATCGAAATTGTCCGGCAGCTCATCCAGGCGCATTCCTACTGGCGCATGAAGGGTTTGACCGTCGATCTCGTCATCTTAAACGAGGATGTTTCGGTTTATCGCCAGTCTTTGCAGGACCAGATCACCACGCTGATTTCATCCGGCATCGAGGCGCAAATGCTCGACAAACCGGGCGGCATATTTGTCCGGCGGCTCGAACAGATTCCCAATGACGATCGCGGGCTGCTGCAGGCGGCGGCGCGCATTGTGCTCGATGATGAAAAAGGCACACTTGCGGAACAACTCGAGCATCGCAGTGTTTTGGAGCCCTTGGTTCCCAACCTGCGGACGGCCCGTTTCCGGTCCGCCGATCTGCCCGTGCCGCTGCCGGCCCGTGAATTGATTTTTGACAACGGCCTCGGCGGTTTTACCCGCGACGGTCACGAATATGTCATCACCCTACAGCCTGGGCAGATGACGCCCGCGCCGTGGGTCAATGTGCTGGCCAATCCGTTTTTCGGAACGCTGATCTCCGAAAGTGGCGCGGCTTACACCTGGGTGGAGAACTCCCACGAATTTCGCCTGACGCCCTGGAGCGATGATCCCGTGCAGGACACCACGGGCGAAGCCATCTATATCCGTGATGACCAGACCGGGCAATTTTGGTCACCCACGCCGTTGCCGGCGCGCGGTGCTGCGCCCTATGTCATCCGCCACGGCTTTGGCTACACCGTGTTTGAGCATACCGAATCCGGCATTGCCTCCGAGTTGTGGGTGTACGTGGCCATGGATGCGCCGGTGAAATTCTCGGTTCTGAAATTGCGCAATGTTTCCGGTCGTCCGCGTCGTTTGTCCGTCACCGGCTACTGTGAGTGGGTGCTGGGCGATTTGCGCCATAAAAGTCTCCTGCACGTGCAAACCGAGGTGGATCTCAAGACAGGCGCGTTGCTCGCCCGCAATTACTACAACACTGAATTCCCCGACCGTATCGTGTTTCTGGACGTCAATGAATCCGCCCGTACGCTCACGGGTGACCGCAAAGAATTCATCGGCCGCAACGGTAATCTGGCGCAACCGGCAGCCCTGAAGCGCCAGCGTCTTTCTGGCAAGGTCGGTGCGGGGCTGGATCCGTGCGGGGCGATCCAGATCGCCTTCAATCTGGCGGATGGCGAGGAACGCGAAACCAGCTTTCGCCTCGGCGTGGGCCGCAGCCCGGCCGATGTGCAGATGCTCATCCGCCGCTTTCGCCGGGCGGATGCCTGCCGCACCGCGCTGGAAGGGGTCTGGGCTTATTGGAACCGGACCCTCGGCGCGGTGAATGTGGACACACCCGATCCCGCCGTCAACGCGCTGGCGAACGGCTGGCTGTTGTATCAGACCCTGAGCTGCCGGCTCTGGGGCCGCACCGGGTTTTATCAATCCGGTGGTGCCTATGGTTTCCGCGACCAGTTGCAGGACGTGATGGCGCTCGTTCACGCCGATCCGGCCTTGACCCGCGAGCAACTGCTTCGCGCCGCGGCGCGCCAGTTCCGCGAAGGCGATGTGCAACATTGGTGGCATCCGCCGTCCGGGCGCGGCGTGCGGACCCATTTTTCCGACGACTATCTCTGGTTGCCTTATGTGACCTGCCGCTATGTTGCGTGCATCGCGGATACCGGCGTGCTGGACGAACGAATTTCTTTCCTTGAAGGCCGCCCCGTCAAAGCGGATGAGGAATCGTACTATGATTTACCGAATCGCTCCGAAGATTCCGCCACGCTCTACCAGCATTGCGTGCGCGCCATCGAGCATGGACTGAAATTCGGTGAACACGGCCTGCCACTGATCGGCTGCGGCGATTGGAATGATGGCATGAACCTCGTCGGCAAGGATGGCCGCGGCGAAAGTGTCTGGCTCGCCTTCTTTCTCTATGACGTGCTCAGGCAATTCGCCGAACTGGCGCGCTCACGCCATGATCTTACCTTTGCCGATCGCTGCCAAACGCAGGCGGAGCAACTGCAAAAGAACATCGAGTTGCACGGCTGGGACGGCGAATGGTATCGCCGCGCCTACTTCGACAACGGCAACCCGCTTGGCTCCGCCACCAATCCCGAATGCCAGATTGACTCCCTGCCGCAAAGCTGGTCGGTCATCAGCGGAGCCGGCGAGCCGCACCGCTCCCGCCAGGCGATGAACGCCGTCGACCAGCGCCTCGTTCGCCGCCCGGACAAATTGATCCAGTTGTTTGACCCGCCATTCGACAAATCGCCGCTCAATCCTGGATATATCAAAGGCTACATTCCCGGTGTGCGTGAAAACGGCGGTCAATACACCCATGGTGCGATCTGGACGGTCATGGCCTTTGCGCTCATGGGCGACCACGATCGGGCGTGGGAACTCTTCGCGCTGCTCAATCCCATTCATCACGGCGCAACGCCGGAGCAGATCGCAACTTACAAAGTTGAGCCTTACGTTGTCGCCGCCGATGTCTATGCGGTGGCGCCACATACCGGTCGGGGCGGCTGGACGTGGTATACCGGTTCCGCCGGCTGGATGTACCGGCTGTTGATTGAAACCTTGCTAGGGGTGAACCGTGCCGGCGACCAATTGCACCTCACCCCCCGTTTGCCGGAATCATGGAACACCTGCAAAGTCCATTATCGTTTTCGACAGACCGTTTATCACGTCACCATTACCCGGCTGCCCGCCGAGGCCGCGGAAGAAAATCAACTCTTCCTTGATGGTGAAGCATTGCCTGGTGATATCCTTTCCATGGTGGACGATCACCGTGAGCATTCCGTCGAATTAAAAGTTTACCGTCAGTGAGACTTGCATGTGGCAGCAATAAGAGAGTCATTATTCATTGGGGTGTTCCGTGGTTCCACCCGGCCGCGCGGTGAGATAGTGGCGGTTTCGCAGAAACTATTTGAAAAATACGGGGCCGACACCGGGGTGGTGAATGCGCCGGTCATTGACGGCCGAGGTAATCGATGAGGTACGGGAGCGTGTTGATGCGCGGGGTGACGGCCCAGACGATTTCATCCAGAGACTTGATGATCTACCGGCCGGCATGACGGTTTTTGAAACCAAAAGTGTGGGCGTTGGGAACTCGCCGGCTGCCCTCGCGGTCATCCCGGTGCCGCAGATTTGGAATGTGCTGAGGATGGAAACTATTTTTCCCCTCACCGCACCACCGGGATTCCGGGACGGACCTGCGTAGTGCTGATGTCCACGAATCCGGCGCTGCCCAGGCCGGCTGGACGTGGCTTGCGACAAACACATTTGACGTTACCGGCAAGTTTCAATTCACCCACTCTGCAAGGTCCGGTTTGCGAGCGTTTAACCCGAGCAAGCGCCCTGACTATTTGTCTGCCGACTGCTGTTCCAACCAAGGCGTGACAGCTTCGGCCCAGAGCTGGCCGTGACGTTGCAACCCTCGGGCGTTGAAATGGATGCCGCGGCCGTTGTTCTGACGGAATTCGGGGCCGAGCTGGTCGGTGGCGGGGCCGGCCAGGGCGAGGCCATCTGTGACAAGCGATTTTTGGGCGGCGCAGAGTTCGGGGGTGCTTTGGTCTTCTGGGGTGTGGTAACTCGCCTGGGCGACGAACCAGGGGACGCGCCAGCCGGCGGCGGTACGCGAAGATTCGATGACGCGTTGGAGATACATGCGGTATTGGGCGGGGGTGATTTCGCGGTCCGGCGGCTGGCGGGAATCGGATTCACCCTGATGCCAGAGCAGGGCACGGAAGCCATGGGGGCCGAAGGTTTTTTCGGCGGCGACGATTTTATCAAACAGGGCACCGGTGCAGACCCACTGGTTGGAGCCGGTGGTGATGGTGTTCATACCGGTGGTGGGCGGGGCGGCCATGGCGTCGCCGGCGGGCAGCCATTCACGTACACTGGTGGAGCCGACGCCCAAAGCGACAAGTCCGACGGGTACCTGAAAGTGCGCGGTCATGGCATCACCGAAGGCGGGCAGGAAGCTGCCGCCTTTGCCACTGGCACCGGGTTCGGGATCGCGGGCGGGCTGCCAGTGGCCATCCAGAATGCTATAAGCGACGACGAGCGGACTTTTGGCCGACTGTTTTTCTTCGCCGTGATTGGCGGAATTGGATTGGCCGGCGACGAGAAAAAGCTCGCCGACGCCGACATGTTCCACCGTGGCAGTCCAAGCCACAAGGCCGTGGCCGGTGAGGCGGATTTCGAGCCGGTACCAGCCGCCAGCCGGGGCGGCCAATTCACCGCGAAAGCGCCGGACCCGGTTATCAAAGGGCAGGGGAGCCCAGGCGTTGGTGACGGTATTGCCAATGAGACAGGCTTCGAGCCGATCCAGATTGGTGAGGGCGGTGTGACCTTGAACCTCGAGTTGGCCAGCGATGATGATGGTGCCGACGGCCTTGGTCTGACGTTGAAACACCTGGTAATTGAGCGGGGAGGACAGGGTGATTTTGAGCCTGTCAGCAGAATCGGTCTGCGCGCAGGCGGTGACCAGCAAGGAGCCATGGAACAGGATCAGGATCAACAGTGCTTTCATGAGCAGAAGTCTAGCGGTGGGCTCCAGATATTACCATCGCCCGATTTCGCGTTTGACATTTTTTCTTAAAATCCCTGGTGGGTCGCGAGCTAACATTGCCCGTGGTCGAATGGGAGGATGAGCTGTGGCACTAATTAAGGAGTGCCTTTTTTGCCGTCCATCACCCGCCGGATTTACACCTTGGCCTGGGTGCTACTGCTGGAGTCCGCCGGGCGGTACCCAGGAATTTAGTGGCAACAAGACACCAGATGGATTTACTCCCGCACGTGCCGTTTACCGGTATTACAGCAGGAACTTGGCAGGTGCCTATGGGGACTGTTGGAGATAAACGGCGCATTTCGCATCGGATATTTGAAATAAACCCACCGGTCTGTTGCTATCAAAAATTTCATACCGCCTGGCCTGGTGGCTCATATCCCACCTCCGGAGCAGGTGTTCCCAGAAACCATCGGTCATGATTGGTGCCGGTACGCCCCGCAGGTTTCTCGGACCACAATGCGCGGTGTGAGCATCATCGTGCGCGGTGGCAGGGCGGGGTTTTTGAGGCGTTCAATCAGGGCGTTAAAGGCCGTGATGGCAATATCCCGGCAGGGTTGTTCCATGGTGGTGAGGGGAATGGTAAGAAGGCTGGCGAAACGCACATCATCAAATCCCACGAGCCGCAGGTCCTGAGGAACGCGAATGCCCAGCCGGGTCAGGCTTTGCAGGAGCTGGGCGGCGAGGTGGTCGCTCGTACAAAGAATGGCGTCCAGTTTTTGAGCCTGGGTAACGGACCGGACAAATTTCAGATCAACCGGATCGCCTGCGTTTACAAATGGCTGTGGTATCTCCAGCCCATAGGCAAGCATGGCGATGCGCGCCCCGGCGATGCGGGCATCTACGGTGGAGGCGGTGAGCGGGCGCATAACGTAAGCCAGCCGGCGGGCGCCGAGTTTGATGAGATGCTCGGCGAGCAAGTAGCCGCCGGCGAAGTTATCAATGCCAATCAGGTCGTATGCGCTGCGATGGGGGAAGGGGCCGATGTCGCGGTCCAGCAGGACAACCGGAATGCCGGCCTGGCGCAAGCGTTCGGTGATGCGCCGGTTGGCGGCCTCACGATCGGCCTGGTGTTCAAACGGAACAAAAAAAACGCCCGCAACGCCTTGTTCGATGAACCGGGAGCAGAGCGCCTCCGCCTCTTCCACCGTCATTTTTGATTCACTGATCGGGGACGTGCTGGCCCCCCACCAAAGGCCATAGTCATTCACCCGCGCGAGGCTGGCAAGCTCGCCACAGATAGACTCAAATATTTCCGTGTGGCGCAGGCTGGGCACGATCATGCCGAGCTGGGGAATGGCCGAATGCGTATCGTGAGCACGGTCTTTTTCCGGGCGGACATAAGTACCGGAGCCCCGGCGACGTTCAATAAGTCCCTGCTCTTGAAGATCCTTCAACGCCCGTCCGACCGTGGGGCGGGAGACGCCAAAGCGTTTCACGAACTGGGCCTCGCTGGGGAGCCGGCCGGTCTGGCGATATTTTCCCGCGATGATTTCAGTGGCCAGCTGGCGGGAGATGGTGCGGTGTTTTGATGAGCTGTTCATTGGCAAAGTTGTCAGTTACATGCCGGTGGCAGATATGACATCTTTGTTGAAAGATGTCAATTCTGAGGTTGCCTTTACCCCCCGCTGCGGCAAATTCAGGGCAAGCACATGAATTCTTTGCCAAGTCACCCGGTCGGGGGAAACCCGGCTGATCCGGTGAAAATCAACCCGGCCCTTATTGGGGCAACGCTGGTGGGTGCACTGGGGGGCCTGCTGTTCGGCTTCGATACGGCGGTCATCTCCGGTTGCCAGGCGGATCTGGTAAAGCTGTTTTCCCTGACCAGTGGCCAGCAAGGTTTCATGACGGCTTCCGCCATGCTGGGGGCGACGGTCGGTTCGCTGGCCGCCGCGAAACCGGGCGATCGCTATGGCCGCCGGGATTGTCTGAAGATCGTGGCCGCCTTCTATTTGCTTTGCGCCATCGGCTGCGCTTTTTCCTCGTCACTCACGATGATTGTCACCGCCCGGTTCCTGGGTGGACTTGCGGTGGGGGCCAGCTCGGTGCTCGGGCCGATGTACCTGGCGGAAATCGCGCCCGCTTCCTGGCGCGGGCGCCTGGTGGCGTGTTTTCAAGTCAATATCGTCCTGGGTGTGCTGATCGCGTATGGGTCGAATTATTTTCTTGGTTCCATGGCGCTGGGCGCCACCGAGTGGCGTTGGAAACTCGGCGTCCAAGCCGTGCCGGCGTTTATCTTTCTGACCATGCTGTTTTTTATCCCGCGCAGTCCGCGCTGGCTCATGATGCACGGCCAGCGCGAAGAGGCGGCGGCGGTGTTGGAAAAAATCGGCGTAGCGGATGTGCCGGGCCAGCTGGCGGCGATCCGGGAATCTTTGAGCAAGGAAATATCCGGCAAAGCGGCGCCGCTGTTCGTCAAGTCTCTGCGCACGCCGGTCTGCCTGGCGATCACAATTGCGATGTTCAACCAGCTCGGCGGCATCAATGCGCTCTGGTATTACGCCGACCAGATTTTTGCGATGGCCGGCTTCGACAAACGGGCGAGCGCCATGCAGTCCGTCATTCTCGGGGTTGTCAATTTGATCTCGACCCTGGCGGGCATGGCCATCATTGACAAGGTTGGCCGCAAGCCCCTGCTCATCTGCGGCAGCATCGGCGGCGCTATCAGCCTCGGGCTGGTCGCCTGGATATTCAACAGCAATGTTCACGCCGACTGGCTCGTCTGGCTGCTCGGTGGCATGGTGATTTGCCATGCTTTCGGCCAGGGCGCGGTGATCTGGGTGTTCATCAGCGAGATTTTTCCAAACCTCGTCCGCAGCAAAGGCCAGACCTTGGGCAGCTTTACCCACTGGTTCATGGCCATGCTTATTTCGGGAGTTTTTCCCATGGTGGCGCGCAATCTCGGGCAGCCCAATGCCGGTCTGCCTTTCGCCTTCTTTTCGGTGATGATGGTCATTCAAATTGTCGTCGTGTGGAAGTTTTTCCCGGAAACCAAACGGGTGGCGCTCGAGGATATGGAACAACGTCTCAGGCGTTGACATCCGGAGCGTGATCACCATGGAAACCAAAGACAAACAGATCATCACCGCCCGCCTGGTTCAAGGTCACCAGGTGGCCTCGGGGCTCAATGGAAATCCGCGTTTTCCGGGCGGCACCCTGCGGATGCAGACGCCGTATTTCCAGGCCCGCGGTTTCGACATCAGCCGGCTGTACCTGGGCACGCTGAATGTCAGCATCACCCCTCTGGGTTACCGGGTGGTAAAGGCGCGGCATACGTTCACCAAGGTGAAATGGCACCCGACGGAACCCGCCGAGGATTTTTCCTTTTTTGATGTCCGCGTGGCGTGTCCCGATGGCACTTCCCTATCGGGTTTTATCTACTATCCGCATCCGGATACGAAGCCGGAGCATTTCCAGCAGCCCGATGTGCTGGAGTTGCTGCTGCCATTTGTGGAGGGCCTACGCTACGGCATGACATTGGAGCTGGAGGTTCCAATGGACCAGATGGTCTTCGCCGTTTCACAGCAGCAAACCGAGGCGAGTCATAACTTGCGTAAACCAGGCGTTCACCCGGTATCATGAACGCTTTCAGACATCACCGGGTGGCGGCTTACACTCATTTTGTCATGGTCTGGGCGGTGGAAATCCTTGTCTCCTGGGCACCAGGAATTACTTTTGCCCAAACCGCCGCCGACCTCTATCGCATCACCGGCGGCGTTACGCGCAGCCAGATGAATTTTCATCAAATGGTCATCCGCAAGGGAGGGGAGCAGATACTGGCCGACTTTGGAGGTCCGGGCAAGGTGACCTATTTCTACATCACCGATGACACGGTGGGGAAATGGTATCCCGGATTGATATTGGAGGTGTTTTGGGATGATGAGAAATATCCCAGCATACAGTTGCCATTGGCGGATTTCTTTGGCGCCATGGGCGGCCGGGCGATTGATTACCAGTCCGCGCTGTTGCAGATCAACCACGCCTGTTTTATGAGCTATTTGCCCATGCCTTTTTCGCGGCGGGCGCGGTTTGTTTTGGCCAATGATGGGGATCATGACTATGCTCAGAAAGTGGCCTACGGCGTTGACGTCGAGCAAAGCGACGTATTTACCAACGAGCCAAGCCGGTTGCACGGCGAGTGGCGCCGCAGCAACCCGGTCAACCACGGTTTGCACACCATCATGGAAACGCAGGGCCGCGGCCAATATGTGGGCTGCATTCTGCAAGTGGTCTCCAAATCGCCCACGGTCTGGTTTGGCGAGGGTGATACGATTTTTGATCTGGATGGTTTAATGAACGGCCACACACCCGGCACGGAAGATGAGTTTGGGTCGTGTTGGGAAGATCCCCATTGGCGGGTTTTTTCGTCACCCTTTTGCGGCCATGTTCTCAATGAAAATGGCGTCAACCGGATGTACCGGTGGTACGTGGCAAACCCGGTGCGGTTTCAGCGGTCCTTGAAAGTGGTAATTCAAAACCAGCACAATAATGGTACGCCCACTGCCAGCGATGCCGACGACTATACGTCGGTGGCATTTTGGTATCAAGCGGGGCCACACCATGTCCGGAAGCTGCCGGCCTTCAAGGAACGCACGGCGGACAGTTTTGCCGGAAAACAATAGGTTATCGCCCGAGAATTTAATGCCTGCAAAAGATTCGCCCATTCTGAGGAATTGACACGATTATGAAGGCCCACTTGATACGCACCCGCGGCTTCTGGCTTCTGGTTTTCGCCATCCACCTGGTTTTTCAGGCCAACGGCCGGGGCGAAGACCTGGCGATCGGCCACTTTGGCAGCACCAATTACGGCGATTGGCAGGCGACGGGCACGGCCTTTCGCCTGGGGCCCGCGGCGGACGGACTGCTGCCGAAGTTGGAGATTGAAAACGCCAGTGACAACCGGGTGATCAGCAGCGAGATGGAAGATGATGCGCCGACCGGGACCCTGACCTCGCCGGAATTCAAAATCGTCCGGAACTATATTTCATTCCGCATCGGTGGCGGCGACTATGAACACGACACGTGTGTCAACCTGCTCATCAATGGCAAAGTTGTAAAAAGCGCCACGGGTTGGCGAAGCGACCATCTGGTGCCCGCCAGTTGGGATGTCCGCCGGTTTCTGGGGCAGGTGGCGCGGATACAAATCGTGGATCAGGCGAGTGGTGACTGGGGACATGTCAATGTGGATCACCTTGTCCAGACCGATAAGCCGGAGCGATTGCCGGTGGTAGCCGAACCGCTTTACCGCGAGTCATTACGCCCGCAATTTCATTTTACCGCCCGCCAGTGGACCATGGACCGGCTCAATCCCGGCCAGCAGCAGGAGGGGTGGGTGAACGACCTGAACGGCCTGATTTATTACGACGGCGAATATCACCTTTTCGCCCAAAGATGGGCCAAATGCTGGATTCATGCGGTGAGCCGTGATTTGGTCCACTGGACCGAGCTGGAACCCGCCTTTTGGGAGGAGCAGCCAGGCAGCGGCGATCAGTCCGGCACCTGCGTGGTTGATTACCAGAACACGTCCGGATTGTCACCAAACCAAGCCATTCCACCGATGGTGGCCTTCTTCCCGCGCTGGGACAATCGCAGCCAGTGCATCGCTTATAGCTTGGATCACGGGCGCACCTGGAAACACTATGAGCATAATCCCATCCTGATTCATCCGGAGCGCGATCCCAAAGTCTTCTGGTATTCGCCCGGCAATCACTGGGTGATGATGCTCTACGGGGACAGCCAATACCATATACTTACCTCGTCAAATCTGTTGAGCTGGCAGGACGAGCATCACCCGATCAAGGACAGCTACGAATGTCCGGACTTCTTTCAGCTCCCGGTGGACGGGGATCGGGACCGGATGAAATGGGTGCTCATCCAGGGCAATGGAAATTACTCCATCGGCAGCTTTGACGGCACGGAATTCAAAGAGGAGACCGGGCGGCAACCCTGCGATGTCGGCCCCAATTTTTACGCTACGCAAACATGGGGAAATACCGAGACGGGAGACGGGCGGAGAATTCAAACCGCGTGGATGCGGGAGCCGTCCTTTCCCGATATGCCCTTCAACCAGCAAATCAGCTTTCCTTGCGAACTAACATTACATGGCACGCCCCAAGGCCTCCGCGTGTTTCGCGAACCCATCCGCGAAATTGCCCTGCTGCACAACGGGCAGGATACGTGGACCAACCGCGTGTTGAATGCCAACCAAGTGTTACCGCTGGAACCGTCCGGACAATTGTTTCACATTCGGGCGGAGATCAATATTCCAGCGGGGGCGAAGCTGACATTCAACATCCGCGGTGTCCCAGTGATCCTGACGGCACAAACGGTTGAATCCGGCAGCAAGCCGGCATCCGTTATTGACCGGGTAAAGACGGTGGAGATTTTGGTTGATCGCGCCTCGATCGAAACATTTGCCAACCGGGGTGAAATTTCTTCCACCCGGTTTGTCCTGCCCAACGAGAACGGTCTGTCGGTGAAGGCCGAGGGCGGATCAGTTACCATTCAATCGCTCACCGTCTACCCGCTCAACTCGGCTTGGACGAATGAAATCATAAATTAGCAGGGGCGCGGCGAGAGGCGGACTGGCCAGGCAGGCATCGGAATTTTGAACACCTCTATTCCGGATGCGATGGGGACATATACTGTGGGATGCCGCGGTTTGTTTTGCTGACGAACATAATTCAATCGGCGTTACCCGGCTCATCCTTCGTTTTCCGCCACCTTGACAACCATGGTGACGACTTGCCAGTAATGGCGCTGCCGAGCCTGCCTAATTGACTTATCCCAGCCCGGCAGTTGAAACATCCAAGGCCTAGTGTATGCCGCAATAGTTGATATTAGTTATTGTGGCAAATCTGATTATATCTAAATTTAAGATTCCACAAGCAATACAAATACAGCCAATTATAAATATTTAAAAGATACTTACAACTAAACAAGATGTAATGACACCTATCTTGCAACTTGTCAATATTGTGTTTGGTGGGGCTGTTTTTTTGAGTCATAGTTCTGGCATGACCCTAGTTTGTATCCGCAACGCGCGCGCGACGCATGCCGGTTTTGAATTTGCCAAATCCGCCGGAGACCTGAGGTTAGCCGGCCATGCTTGCAAACACTCCCATCGCAATTCAAAACCGGCGGCATACAATTTAAGTTCCGCATTTACCTTGATTGAGCTGCTTGTGGTTATCGCCATCATTGCCATTCTGGCGGCCATGCTCCTGCCGGCCTTGTCCAAGGCGAAAGCGAAAGCCCTCGGCATTCAGTGTCTGTCCAACAACCGGCAGTTGGGGCTGGCTTTTCAAATGTATGTGGGTGATAGCAATGATTCGGTGCCGCCCAACACGCCGAATGTGGGTTTGACCTGGTGCAGCGGCATCATGGATTGGACCTCGACCGCGCCGACAGCGGACAATTTCAACAAGGATTATCTTACCCAAAGTTTGCTCGGCCCCTTTCTTGGCAAAACGTTGGGGGTATTTAAATGTCCGGCGGATAATTACTATGTGCCGGGAACATCACAGACCCGGGTGCGCAGCTGTTCCATGAATTCCTACGTGGATTCCATGAACTTTGCCATTACTTCCCCGACGTTCACCCCGTATTCCACCGGGTCCCGTTGCTATCCAAAGATGAGCGCTATTGCCGGTTCGGCCCCGGGGCCGAGCGATCTTTTTCTCCTGGTGGATGAGCATGGCGACTGCATCGATGACGATTGGTTTTTCACCGACATGATTACCGGCACGGTGCACTGGTATAACCAGCCGGCAAGTTATCATAACGGCTCCTCGGCTTTTACCTTTTCAGACGGTCATTCCGAGATGCACAAATGGCACGACGGAAAAACCGTCCAGCCGATAACGAAAACATATAAGTCGGGAGAATGGGTTCCTATTATTATAGGGGGCCAAGACATTCCATGGATGCAAGCCCATACCAGTTCACATCTTTAAACCAGCATAGCGCCACTTTACCTAAATTTGTTGGCAAACCAAACAAAACCTGTATATGAACATAAAAACAACCAGTCAAACAACCAGGTCTTCGGTGACTTGGGCCTGTCGTCCTCTGTGGATCTGCATGTCTCCCGCCAGGGCGGCACTTAATACAATCACCAACACAACCCGGCATCTTATTAAGACCGCGGTCATGGCGGTGCTGGTCTGCCTGGGAGCGTCTGTTGGGGCGCAGACCGTGGGCTTTACCGCTGATCCGGTTAACACCACGCGCGGTACTTACCAAGACGCAGCCAACGGTGGTGTCCTGAATATCGGGCGGACCATGACCGTCTCGGGATCAGGCATTGAGGTTTTACAGTTGGGTGTTTATGACTATCAAAGCGACGGGATGGCCGAGGCGCACACGGTTACGCTTTTCAATGCCGACAGCCAAACGGCCTTGGCCACGGTGACGGTTCCGTCCGGAACGGGGTCGCCATTGATCAACGCCTATCGTTTTGTGACGCTGCCCACGCCGGTCTTTTTGCCGGCCGGTCATTATGCGGTAGTCGCCTATCACATGGATGACAATGATCCGTATGGCAATGGTAATGCTGCTGGCATTAATGGCAGCCCCAACCTAAGTGGTAACGCCGGCCTTTATGACTTTGTCAACAGTGTAAGCCCGGCTTACCCGGGCTCTGGTTCTGGCGAATGGTTTGCCTCCGGCTCGTTCACTTACACCAATGTCCCGACTTGGATGGGGGGCACCAGCAGCGACTGGTCTGACCCCAGCAACTGGCAATCCGGCGTCGAGCCTTCCGGTATCACCATGGTGAACACGGCCTCCGGCAATCTCGCCACGGTTTCGACCGACGTGACGGCCAATCAGCCGACTTTGTTGGACATCGGTGAGGGTGTCGCCGGCATCGTGGATGTGCAAACCGGCGGGAATCTGACCGTGAACGGGGAAACATGGCTGGGAAATGCCTCCCTGGGTCAGGGCACAATGAATATCAGCGATGGCACTTATACGGGCAACAGTTGGTATGCCGTCGGTCGTGGCGGTGGCCATGGGACGGTCAACATGACGGGTGGCACGCTGAATGTTAATAACAATCCAGTTGGTGTCGGTCTGGATGCGAACTCTGTGGGTGTATTTAATCAAAACGGCGGCGTGGTAAATGCAAATGATCAACTCTGGATTGGCAACAACGATCAGGGCGGCGGTCAAAACAGCGCCACCTACATTCTGACCAACGGCACGATGGTGGTCAACAGTTGGACGGTGATTGGCCGGCACAACACCGTGGGTGTTCTGAACATCTCCGGCGGCTCATTGACCAAGACCAGCAGCGGTGATCAGATGCTTATCGGTGTAGATCAAGATTCGAGCACGGGCATCATCAACCAGACCGGCGGCGCCATCACGAACACCGCGAGCGACACTTATCTGGCCGGTTACAACGCAGGAACGGGCGTGTGGAACCTGAGCGGCGGATATGCTGTTTTAGGTTTGCTTCAACTCTGTCACAACAACGACGGCAACAGCAGCGGCACGATGAACCTGAACACTAGCGGGACTTTGATTGTCAGCAGTGTTGGTTATGGCGGCGGTGGAGCTTCGACCGCCACCTTAAATTTCAACGGCGGAACGCTCATGGCCAGCGGAGCCAACGCAACGTTTATGGGCGGCCTGACCCGAGCCAACATTCGCAATGGCGGGGCGATAATTGATGACGGCGGGTACGCGATCACAATTTCCCAACCCCTCCTGCATTCCAGCATTGGCGGTGATCACGCCATTGATGGCGGCTTGACCAAAAATGGCGCCGGCACGCTGGAGCTCTCCGGGGCAAACAATTACACGGGCGACACGACCGTCAATGCTGGCACACTGCAATTAGATGTGACTGGCAGCAGTGTGGGTGCGTTGCGCCTGGCCAACGGCACCACGTTGAACTTGAACTTAAGCGGAGGCAACTATGCGGTTGCCGCCTTCTACACCAACGGGGTGTCCCTGCCGGTCGGGACTTACAGTAGCGGCAATCTCCCTGCCTTTATTTCCGGCTCCGGTAACTTGGTGGTGTCGAGCAGTATCAGCACCGGCCTCTGGACCGGTGCCGGTGCGGACAATGATTGGAGCACGGCCGGCAACTGGGATCAGAATGCCGTGCCGATCTTCCCCCACGCCTTGACCTTTGCCGGCTCCACGCGGTTGGTGAATACCAATGATCTCTCGAACATCACGGTGAGCAGCCTCACGTTCGATGCGGCTGCCGGAGCCTTTGTGCTGGATGGCAATAGCCTCACGAATACAGGCGGCATTAGTTTTAACGGGAACCCAGCCGCGCCGGTGACGCAGACTGTGAATCTTGGCATGACCTTTACCGCCGACCTATTCCTTAACGGTCCAACCAACGGCATATTGACCCTGGGCGGCATCGATACCATGCCGGGCCTGATTATCAATGACGGCACCAACATTATCACGGGCAATGTCACCGTCAACGGGACTGGCAGTGATGTTTTCTATCTGGCTAATGCGAATCCCGCGTTCCACAGCGCGTTGGTCATCCAGCCAGGAGCGACACTCTCGGTCATCGGCAGCTATGGGGACGATGGCGTGATCGGCCGTGATGGCGGGAGCGGGACGGTCATTCAGAACGGCGGCACGTTTACCTACAATAATAATCGAGCGAATATGTGGGTCGGCGCGACGGGCAACGCCGCCACGCGTTCGGAATACGACATGAACGGCGGCCTGTTGGACATGAGCGGCCATACCTTGGGGGTCGGCCTTGGTGCCGGGGTGTTGATCACCGGGTTGGTGAGTCAGGTGAGTGGTATCATTACCAATGTGGGCAACCTGTGGCTTGGTGGGGCGACGGCACAAGGCTACGGCGCTTATACGTCCAGTGGCGGGAGTATTTATATTGGCGCGGGTGGCATCACCACCGTAAGTGGTTTGTATTCGATCAACCTGGGCGCTGGGACGGTCGGGGCGGAAGCGAACTGGTCGTCGCCATTGAACATAAACCTGACGGGCCTCAATGGTGCCGCCACGTTCGACACGGCGGGCAATAACATCACGCTCTCGGGCGCACTTTCCGGCACCGGTGGCCTGACCAAGGTCGGCAATGGTACACTGGAACTCGTCTCATCCGGCAACAGCTACACGGGCAACACGACGGTCAATGCCGGCACCTTGCAGTTAGACGCGGCCTTTAGCAGCCTGAGTTCGACCTATCGTATTACCAATGGCGCGACACTGAACTTGAACTATGGCGGATCTTCTGTCCTTGGTCATTTCTACACCAACGGGGTTGCTCTGGCCAACGGGATTTACAGTGCCGGCAACCTGGCCGCCTTTATCACTGGCAGTGGATCCCTGCAGGTGGCGGATGTCGCCTTCACCAACCAGCCGCAGAGCCAATTGGTTTATTTGAATGGCAATTACCACCAAACGACCACCTTCACGAGTGGAACGACTGGCGCTGCCGCTACTTACCAGTGGTATCTGAACGGCAATCCCATATCCGGTGCGACCAGCAGCACCTTGACTTTGAACAATCTGCAGATAGCGAATGCCGGCAACTTGTATGTGGTTGCCGCCAGCGGTTCCGGTTCCGTGACCAGCAGCGTGGTTGCGCTCACCATTTACGCCGTGAACAACAATGTTTTTGCCTATGACGGGTTTGATGATCAAGGTTCGACTGATGGCAGCACCCCGATTGATGGCGTCAGTCAGAATGGCGGTTATGGTTGGGCCACGCCATGGATTGGAGTGGACGGAACCGCTGCCAATACCGTGATCACGCTGGGTGGTTTGGCCGGCGGAGCAAATGTTCCGGCTGGCTATGATTCCCGTTCCATCAGCAATTCCATGTGGAACTATGGCGGTAGCCGCGTCGGTCGCACGTTTGATACCTCCAGCACTTCGGAACTGTTCAAGCAGGGATTCGTCAATGGCAGTGGCAATATTGGCGCCAAGGGCAAGACGATTTACCTTAGCTACTTGCAAGAACCGAACTCCGTCAACGGCTACTACGAATTAGGCCTGAAGAGAGGGAATTTGAGTGATCCGGGCCGGATTGGCGGTGCTACCACCGACGGCGGTGGCAGTCATATCTGGTGGCGGACGGAATATCCCGCCGGCGGCAGTTCCAGCTTTGTAGATCTGGGCGCGGCTGACGCAAACATCGTTGACCTCTACGTGGTGCGTATTGACTACAGCACCAACGGTGACACCGTGCGGGTCTATCGGAATCCGACTTCAGCCACGGAACCAGCGGTACCCACGGCGACCGTCGTAAACGCGACGGATATGTCCTTCTACGGCATCACCGTTGATGCGTTTGGCGGGCCGCAAATGGGCGTGGACGAAATCCGTCTGGGGGCGACATGGGCCGATGCCATCGGTTTGGCCGTGTCCAACCTGCTGCCGCCGGTCAAGGCGATCAATGGCTACACGGTCCAGTTTGCCTGTACGCCGGGATATTCCTACCGGATCCAGCGGGCCACCGACATCACGGGGCCCTGGTCAGATATCAGCACCAACACGGCACCGGCCGATGGATTCGTCACTTATACCGATACTGGCGCGCCCGCAGGTAAAGCCTTTTATCGGACCGTTAGTCCGTGAAACGTGATAAGCGTCACTCCTGAGGCTGGTTGAAGTGGTGCGGAAGGACAAGGAAGCTGCCGGAGCATTTGCTCCGGCAGCTTTTTGATATAATGCAAAAGGCGAATAACTTATAAACTTTGTGGGCAGCCGGCCTAGCAGGCCGTTGAAAAACGGCACTTTTTTGGCATAACCTTTAGCAGTGTATCCCTCGTGCCGCCGCCGGGACGCGCGATTTTGACAATTGGGGTGGGGCGGCGACGCGAGGGATACACTGCTGTTGAACTGAGCCGCTGAACCTGCGGCACCCTTACTGGGGAAAGTAAAGCCGTGTTGGTATCCCAACCG
>CAIJGS010000066.1 GCA_903820285.1 uncultured Verrucomicrobia subdivision 3 bacterium
CAGCCCTTGGATTAGCCGTTACCTCACTGACCTCGGGGCCGCCGTCATCGTCGCCAATCCCCGCAAGCTCCACGCCATTTCGCGCCATGAACGGAAGTGCGACCGGCGCGATGCCGCCATGCTCGCCCGCCTCGCCCGCGCGGATGTCGCCTTGCTGCATCCCCTCCAGCACGGCTCCGCCCAGGCACAGCACGACCTGCTGGGTATCAAGCTGCGCGACGCGCTCGTCCGCACCCGGGTCGGGCTGATCAACACCGTCCGCTTCACCCTCATAAAGGGGTCAGTCAATAGTATTGTGCTATTTGCCTCCCTGCCTTGCATTTTCAATTCCTCTTTGCGTCCCTCTGCCTCCTCCGCGACTCCGCGTTAACCCGCCCCGGGACGATTCATTCTGGCGCAGCTTGGCCTAGCAACTCGAACAAGGGCGGCGGGCCGGCCACACTCCAAACCGCTGGTGTGACCGGCCATGGCTCCCGCGAACACAAAGCGTCTTGGACTGCGGTGGCAGAGCGCAGCGGCGACACCGCTTTCGAGCGCCCAGTACGCATTGTTCAATTTTATCCGTATCATACCATTTGCAGTTTGAAACTGCACTATGCCCCTCGTGTATGAGGGTTGCACACGTCAGGCGCAAGCGGAGCGCGGCGTTCACGCCGCTTCAGCGTACAAAGCAAAGGCGGTCTGGCACCTACCAGCACTTTGCTTCCTCGTACATTGAAGCGGGCTGAAGCCCGCGCTCCTTACGAACCAGCCGATGCAATTTCAAGCTGGAAGTGGTATCGCGCGGGCGATTCGGTTTTCGGGTTTAAACAAATCGGGGTGGCATCGGTTAAAAACAAATGCCACCCCTTTCGATCTTCAAACCAGCCGCGCAGGACTGAAACTACCGTTAAAAACCATGCCGGTCGCGCCGGTCGTCCCCGCCGCCACGCCGGTCACCCGGACCGGGCCGACCATCATAACCACCACGGCCGTGATCCTCAAAATGCACATCATGCGCCGGCACCACCCGCACATCGCGGTGCGTCAGCAGACCGATCCGCTCATGCCCGATGCCTTCCACAATGAAGCGGCCGTGATCCATTCGGTAACCATTCAGGATATGGCTGTCGCGGAACACCAGCTCGCACCGGTCACGCGGCAGCAGAAAACCATGCAGATTAAAATCCCAGAAATGGTCGTAGCCCACAAAGGCAAAGTCATCAATGCCCAGACCAAAATCCACATCCAGCGCCACGCCCCCGCGGAACGTCAGGCCCACCCCGGTGCTGAACACGGCTTCCGGCGGCAGCGGCGCCCAGCCACAATACGCGTCCGTCTGCCGCCAGCACACCCACGCCGGCGCCCAGTCATAACCAGGCAGCCAGACCCACGACCCGTTGTACCGGTGCCAGCGGCCGTAGTGAAACACCGCGCCGCCCCACGCATAATCCGACTGCCAGAACCAGCCCGTATCCGTGTACACCCAGTGACCCGCATCAAAATATGGACGCCACCGCGGATCTGCCACCGCCACCGACGGCTGCCAGCACAGGCCGTAGCCGGGCACATTGATCCACGAACCATATGGTGCCAATTGAGTTTGGAAACCCGCCATCGTCACCACGGTGGAACCATCGGAAGTCACCACTGGAGCCGGCGTTGACGGTGCCACCACTGCCGGCGGCGGCACCGGGGCCGTAAAGGCTGGTGCGGCTGAGCCCCCGCCCGGCAAGAGCGACTTGATCACCGCCTGCGAAATGCCCTGATTGCTCAGATAGATGATCTGATCCGCCGTCAGGTTGTACATGGCGCCAGAGTTTTTGATCTGGGCCAGAATGATGTCGTCGGAAATGCCCGCATGCGCCAGCTTGACCACATCCTGCACGCCCGGCGGCAGACTTGCGCCGACATCCTGTGCCTGCACCGCCGCCGTCGCCAGCAGCAAGCAAGTCCCGGCGGCGAGGCCAGCCAGCCAGCGACCCGTTCGATGAACGGTTGGAACCAACGTTATGCAATTTGTTTTCATGATTTTAATGTTTGAATTTCTCTAGTTTAACACCCACAAAATATTAATCGAATGCCATTGGCGTTCAGTTTACCGCCAGTAACCGCGTTCATGATACCAGCCATGCGGTCCGCGCGCCCACCGGCCTTCTACCCACACCACGTGGCCATGCGGCGGATAAATCCAGCGCCCGCCAAACCATACCCAGCGCCCGCCATTCCACTGCCATTCGCCGCCCACCCAGACATAGTCAGGTCCGGGGGCAGCCACATAGATTTCACTTTGCGGGGGCGGCGGGGTCTGAGCGACCTCGGTGGTGGTGGGCGTATTGATCATGAAGGTGATCACCCGCTGACTCACCCCGGCACTGCTCAAATCAATGATCGTATTGGAATCAAGATGATAGATGGAATGGGTGGTGATGATCTGGCTGATGATGACGTCGTCGCTCACTCCGGAGCGTGCCATGGACTTGATATCACCAACCCCCAAGGGCAATGGTGCCGGCGGCGACGGCGGCGTCACCGGATAATCATACCGGCGCGCATCCGCCTCCTCATCCATGCTATGGCCGACGAGGCCGCCGGCAAACAGCCCGGCCACCCCGCCGATCAGGGCGCCGGCAGCGGGATTCCGCCGGTCGGCCGAAGCGCCGATCGCCGCGCCGGAGGCGCCGCCAATCAAGGCGCCGCTGCCGGTGTAATCCGTCCGGCCGTCCGGTCTTACGCAACCGGCCAGCAAACCCGCAAATGCGGTCATTACAAGTATCTTGGGAATGATAGGTTTCATAGGAACAATTAGTTGAAGGTTAAGTTAAACGGAAAAACTTTGCCGGGCCCGGACTCAAGCCAGCGGCTCGGAGTCGGATCCGGGATGGAAGCCAAACCCGACGAGCTTGGCTTTCATCGTAATGCGGGAAACGCCCAGCCAGCGCGCAGCCTTGGCCTGGTTTCCCTGGGCCAGATCAATCGCCCGGCGGAACAGCTCCCGCTCGACGCTTTCAATCACCCGGGCATGCACTTCGCTGACCTCGCCCCGTTGCGCGGCGGCAAGCAGATGGTTCAAATAATCTCCTAGCGGACCCGCCGCGGCGTTTTCCGCCGGCTGAAATTCGCCCAGAACCGTGCGGATATGCTCCGGATTGATCGTGTAGCCCTGCGCCAGCAGCAAGGCCTTGCGCACCGCGTTTTCGAGTTCGCGCACGTTGCCGGGCCAGGTGTGCGCCTCCAGCAATTCCAAGCCTTCCGGATGTATGGCCGGCTGCGGATTGCCCAGTTCCGGTCCGTATTTTTGAAAGAAATACCGGACCAGATCCGCAATGTCTTCCGGCCGCTGACGGAGCGCGGGCAACTGGATCACCACCACGCTCAGCCGGTAAAACAGGTCTTCACGAAATTGCTTTTCCTGGATGGCCGCCTCCAGATCCCGGTGCGTGGCCGCCAGCACGCGGACATCCACGGGAATCGTGTTCCGTCCACCCAGCCGTTGCAGGCATTTTTCCTGCAACACCCGCAGCAGCTTCACCTGGGTGCCCGGCGAGAGATCGCCAATTTCATCCAGAAAAATAGTGCCTTGATGCGCCTGCTCAAACCGGCCGATCCGCTGCGTGGTGGCGCCGGTAAATGCCCCGCGCTCATGGCCGAACAGCTCGCTCTCCAGCAGATTCTCGGGAATCGCTGCGCAATTGATGGCGATGAACGGTTTCTCCGCCCGGTCGCCATGCTGGTAAATCGCCCGCGCAATCAGTTCCTTGCCCGTCCCGGTTTCGCCGCGAATCAACACGTTCACCGGCTTCGCCGCGACGCGCCCGATTTCCTTGTAAATTTCCTGCATCGCCGCGCCCCGGCCAATGATCGCATCGCGCGCCGGACCGGGCTCGCCCAGTGTCACCGGCTCGGACATCAGCCGGTTGCTGTCCACCGCCCGGCCGATCAATTCCAGCAGCTGGCCGATATCAAACGGTTTTAGCAAATAGTCGTACGCCCCGAATTTGGTCGCCTCAATCGCCGTTTCCGCCGTGCCAAAAGCCGTGATGAGAATAATCGGCAGCCGCGGCCGGGCCGTGTGCAACTGGCGGACCAGTTCCAATCCCGTCAACCCGGGCAGCCGCAGGTCGGTGACAATCACGTTGAACGGCTCTTCAATGGCGCGGGCCAGTCCCTCGTCACCGCGATGTTCCACCGCCACCACATGCCCCTCCTCCACCAGGACACGCTGCAGCGTCTCCGTAATCCCGGCGTCGTCATCCACCAACAATATGCGGGCAGGCGTTTTCATGTCGTCACTTCCGGCAGAATGATACCAAAAGTCGTGCCCCGTTTCACCTGGGTTTGATACTCCAGCACGCCCCCATGTTTCTGCACAATCCGGCTGGCAATCGAAAGCCCCAGCCCCGTGCCGTTTTCCTTCGTGGTAAAAAACGGATCAAACAGCCGCTTCTGCGTTTCCAGCGGCATGCCCTTGCCAGTATCTGAAACCTCCAGCACCACCGCGCTCTTGCCGCCATTGGGCAGATGCCGCCGCTCCTGCCGCGCGCGCAGCGTGATGCTGCCGTCGCGCCCGATGCTGTCGGCGGCATTTTGCACCAGGTTGATCAGCACCTGCTTGATCTGCGCTGTGTCTACATTGATGCGCATCGGCGCCGCCGGTTCGAGGTTGATCTCGATGTTGTTCTTGGCCAGTTGCGGCGAAAAGAAAAGTTTTGTTTCCAGCAACAACAAATCCGCCGGAATCACCATCGGTTCAGGTTCGCCCGGACGCGCAAACTGGAGGAAGTCGCCCACAATGCGCTCCAGCCGCAGAATTTCCCGCTCCACAATTTTCACATCCGCAAACTCCGGGCTCTCGGGCCGGAACTTCCGCTGCTGCGTAAACAGCGCCGCCCGGATGGCCGTCAGCGGATTGCGAATCTCATGCGCCACCCCCGCGGCCAGCAAGCCCAGCGACGCCAGCTTCTCGTGCTGCTCCAGTTGCGCCTGGTTTTCCACCAGCTTGCGCCGGAGCGGAGCAATCATGTCCCGATAAACGAACACCCCCAGCGCAATTCCAAAGACAAATAACAAAACCAATGCGATCAACACCGACCACCGCAGCCGCGCCAGCGCCACATGCGCCTGGTTGAGCAAATCCTTTTTCAAATCCAGATGCGCCTGGGAAAGATCCTGTCCCAAATCAAACAGATGCCGGCGGGTCTGCGCCAGTGTGTCTGTCAAATCGCCGGCAGGATTGGCCGGCACCGGCGTGGCTTGGATGCTCTTCTGCACGTCCGCCGATACCCGCACATAATCGGCATAGGCAGCACTCATTTCCTTCAGGATGGCCTGCTCACGCGGAGTTTTGGCTGCCGTAATCTCAGCTTGAATCCACGTGTTCAAATCGCGGCTCGACTTGAGGAAATCCTGCCAGGCGGCCGGATCGTGCGTATTGCGGTACCGGGTCAGCTTGTCGCTGCCTTCGCGCAGCGCATCCTTGAAATGTTCGGCAATGCCCAGGCTTTCGGCATCCACCTGCCCCAGTTTGGCGCGCATCTCGCCACCCCGCTGCTGGGAATCGATCGTCACGAAGGCGATCAGACTGCCCATCATTGCCATGGCCAGGACCAGGATGGTCAGCCGGAATTTAATGCCGGATAAATTCATATAAAACTGTCGTTATTCAGGTTAAACCAGCCACCACCGGTGGCCAGCCGAAACCTGTTCGGAAATCAAGTCACCCGTTTTCTTCGGGCGCGGATCACTTCCGCTCCTTCTCTTATCGCAATTCCCATGCCATCAGGCGCTGGCGTTTGAGCGGCCTCAAATGTACGGTTTTTTGCCCTTTCACCCCAAATTTGGTCGACTCGCCATCCAAAGGTGCAAAGTAACTATACACCTGCGCACACTTGCTGAGCACCTTCCGGCCCAGATCTGGCTTGAATCCAAGGAAAACCTCAATAATTTGGGCTCGACCGGGTTGGCATGAAGATTGCCTGTACTAGCACCGTGTTACGGGTGAATTACCGGCGGTTTGCGGGCAAAAGGTTGGTGCGGCCAGGGCAACTGCTGCACAATGATGTCCCATTGGCCGCTTTTCCCGCTCCCTGGCACCGGCCAGGCTGGGCCGGCCGAAACGCCGAGCCACCGGCCATCAACCGGCTTATCCGGCTGATTGACACCAATTTAATTATCGAAACCGAAGCGAGACCAACATGAGTGAACAGGATTTTACCAAACCGGGCTTGCAGACCACCCCGGGAACATCGCCCGCCCCCAAGTCGTCCGGCCTGAAAACGTTCATCGTTTTCACCTTGATCATCTTGGTGCTGGCCGGCTTGGGCTGGCTTATCCATTACCGTCTGGCCAACGCCACCACCAAACCCGGCGGCGGGGCCGGCCGGGGCGGCGGTGACCTTACAGTCCCCGTGATCGCCGGGCACGTCGCCCAAAAGGACGTCCCCATCTATCTCGATGGCCTCGGCACCGTCCAGGCCTTCAACACCGTCACCATTCATACCCGCGTGGACGGCCAGCTTGTGAAAATCGCCTTCACCGAAGGTCAGGATATCAAAACCGGCGACCTGCTCGCACAGATTGATCCTGATCCCTATCAGGCCGCGCTCGAACAGGCCCAGGCCAAAAAGGAACAGGACGCCGCCCAACTCGCCAATGCCACCCTCGACCTGAAACGCTACGCCGATCTGCTCGCCACCGATGGCACCACCCAGCAAACCTACGACACGCAGAAGGCCCTCGTGGACCAGCTCGCCGCCGCCGTGAAAGCCGACCAGGCCGCCGTCGCCAGCGCCCAGGTGAATCTCGATTACACCACCATCCGCTCCCCGATTGACGGCCGCGTCGGCATCCGCCTCGTGGACCAGGGCAACATCGTACACGCGAGCGATGCCAATGGCCTCGTTGTGCTCACCCAACTCCGCCCCATTTCCATCGTCTTCACCCTCCCGGAAACCACCGTATCCCGACTCCACGCCGGACAGGATGAAACCAATTTCACCGTGCTGGCGATGTCCCGGGATGGCACCAATGTCCTCGCCACCGGCCAGCTCGCCGTAATTGATAACCAGATTGACATCACCACCGGCACGATCAAATTGAAGGCCACCTTCGCCAACGAAAATCTCCGCCTCTGGCCCGGTGCCTTTGTGAATACGCGACTGCTGCTCACCGTCCGCAAGGACAGCGCCGTCGTCCCCGCTTCCGTGGTTCAGCGCGGACCCGAAGGTGCCTTCGCTTTCGTGATTCAGGACGACCAGACCGTGGCCATGCGCCCCCTGAAAGTCGGCCAGATGGATGGCGGCGAAGCCTTGATTGAAGATGGGTTGAAGCCGGGCGAAACCGTGGTGGTGGATGGCCAATATAAATTGCAGGACGGCTCGCATGTGCAGGTTAGCTGGGCTGCCACCAACGCGCCCGATGCCGCCCCCAAGAAACTTCACCAGCACAAGAAACCCGCGTGAATCTTTCCGAACCATTCATCCGGCGGCCGGTCGCCACCTCTCTGCTCATGGTGGGAGTGATTTTAATGGGCCTGCTCGGCTACCTGCTGCTGCCCATCTCCGCCCTCCCGCCCGTGGATTTCCCCACCATCCAGGTGGTGGCGCAATATCCCGGCGCCAGCCCGGACGTGATGACCTCCTCGGTCACCACGCCGCTTGAACGCCAGTTCGGCCAGATCAGCGGCCTGTCCGCGATGACCTCCATCAGCTCCTTTGGCAACACCACCATCACCCTGCAATTTGTGCTGGATCGCGACATTGACGCCGCGTCCCAGGATGTGCAGGCCGCCATCAATGCCGCGCGCGGTGTGCTCCCCGCCGGCATGCCGAACCCGCCCACGTATAATAAGGTCAACCCCGCCGACACGCCCATTCTCACGCTCGAACTCACCTCCGACACTCTGCCGCTGGAAAAGGTCAACGATCTCGCCGACACCACGCTCGCACAAAAGTTAAGCGAAGTGACCGGTGTTGGCCTCGTCACCATCGAAGGTAGTCAGAAACCCGCCGTACGCGTGCAGGTCAATCCCGGTGCCATCGCCTCGCTCGGTTTGAGCCTCGAAGATGTCCGCACCGCCATCATTCAAAGCAGCGTTAACGCCCCCAAAGGTAGTTTCGACGGTGCCCGCCAGTCCTATTCCATCAACGCCAACGACCAGATCTTTTCCGCCGATGACTATAAGAACGTCATCATCGCCTACAAAAACGGTTCCCCCATCCGCATCGGCGACCTCGGGGCAGCCGTGGACAACGTGGAAAATGTCCGCACCGCCAGCTGGGTGGGTGGCGAACCCGCCGTGCTTGTGGACATCCAGCGCCAGCCCGGCGCGAACATCATTCAGACCGTGGACCGGGTGAAAGCCCTGCTCCCTCGCCTGCGCGCCACGCTGCCCTCCTCGGTCAAGCTCGGCATCTTTGGCGACCGTACGGAAACCATCCGCGCCTCCATCACCGATGTGCAATTCACCCTGCTGCTCACCGTGGCCTTGGTGGTGATGGTCATCTTCATTTTCCTGCGCAAGTTCTGGGCTACCGTCATTCCCAGCGTGTCGCTGCCCGTCACCTTGATCGGCACCTTCGGCGTGATGAAGCTGGCCGGCTTCAGCCTCGATAATTTATCGCTGATGGCCCTCACCATTTCCACCGGCTTCGTGGTGGATGACGCCATCGTGATGATCGAAAACATCGTCCGCTACATTGAAAACGGCGAAACCCCGATGCAGGCCGCCCTCAAAGGCGCCAAACAGATCGGCTTCACCATTATCTCCCTGAGCGTGTCGCTGGTGGCCGTGTTCATCCCGCTGCTGTTCATGACCGGCATTGTCGGCCGCCTGTTCCGGGAATTCGCCATCACCCTCAGCGTGGCCGTGGCCGTCTCCGCCGTGGTTTCCCTGACGCTCACGCCCATGATGTGCGCCCGCCTGCTGCGCGAAGAGCGCGAGGAGAAGAACAAAAAACACGGCCGCTTTTTCCGTGTCACCGAAGGCTTTTTCCAGGGCATGCTCCATGCCTACGACCGCAGCCTGCAATGGGTGCTCCGTCATCAGCGGTTCACCTTGATTCTGGCCGCCGTCCTCACCGCCTTCAATCTCCTGCTGTACGTGATGGTGCCCAAGGGCCTGTTGCCCGAACAGGATACCGGACTCGTCCTCGGCGTGACCGATGCCTCGCAGGCCATTTCTTACCAGGCCATGTCCACCTTGCAGCGGCAGGTGGCGGAAATCGTCCGCCAGGACCCCGATGTCCAAAGCGTCGCCTCCTTCGTCGGTGCCGGCACGGTGAATGCCACGGTCAACTCCGGCCGCCTCTACATCAATCTCAAACCGCGCAGCCAGCGCCGGGCCAGTGCCGACCAGGTCATCAGCCGGCTCCGCGCCGCCACCGCCGCCGTGTCCGGCATGTCCCTCTTCATGCAGGCCGCCCAGGATGTGCAAATTGACAGCCGCGTCAGCCGCACCCAATACCAGTATACCCTGGAGGATTCGGACAGCGCCGATCTGGCTGACTGGTCCGGCCGCATGCTGGCAAAATTACGGGAACAGCCCGTCCTCGCCGACGTCGCCAGCGACCAGCAGCAGGATGGTTTGCAGGTGCGCGTGAATGTGGATCGCGACCAAGCCTCCCGCCTGAATGTGCTGCCCCAGGCCATTGACGACACCCTCTACGATGCCTTCGGCCAGCGGCAGATCACCACCATTTTCACCCAGCTCAACCAGTATCGGGTGATTTTGGAAGTGGACCCGCAATACCAGAAGTCGCCCCGCTCGCTCGATAAAATTTACGTGAAGTCCACCACCGGCCTCATGGTGCCGCTCACGAGCTTTGCCAGCATCAGCACCGGCACCGCCCCCCTGACCATCGCCCACGAAGGCCAGTTCCCCGCCGTAACCCTGTCCTTCAACCTGGCCACCGGCCGCTCCCTCGGCGAAGCCGTCGATGTCATCAACCAGGCGGCGCAGGACATCCATTTGCCCGACACCGTGGCTCCCTCTTTCTCCGGCAGTGCCGCCGAATTTAAATCTTCGCTGAGCAGCGAACCCTATCTCATCCTGGCCGCGATTCTCGTCATCTACATTGTGCTAGGCGTGTTGTATGAAAGTTATGTCCACCCGCTCACCATTCTGTCCAGCCTGCCCTCCGCCGGTGTGGGTGCCTTGCTGGCCATGCTCGTGTGCCAGACGCCGCTCTCTCTGATTTCCCTCATCGGCATCATCCTGCTGATCGGCATCGTGAAGAAGAACGCCATCATGATGATTGATTTCGCCCTTGAGGCGGAGCGTGTCCAGAAACTGCCGCCGGAACAGTCCATTTACCAGGCCTGTCTCCTCCGTTTCCGGCCCATCATGATGACCACCATGGCCGCCCTGCTCGGTGCCCTTCCATTGGCGCTGGAACAAGGTAACGGCTCGGAACTGCGCCGGCCGCTGGGTATTGCCATCGTCGGTGGTTTGCTCCTGTCGCAATTCATCACGCTCTACACCACCCCGGTGATTTACCTGTACCTCGACCGCCTCGCCACCCGCACCAAACGCTGGCGCCTGGCTAACGCCGAAGCCCGGGGTGAAGCCCCGGCCAACGCCGAACTGCCCCCGCCGGCAGCGGACTTGCCATGAACATTTCCGCGCCCTTCATCCGCCGTCCGGTCGGCACCTCGCTGCTGGCGCTCGGGCTGTTTCTGGCCGGGCTCGTCGCCTTCCAGTACATGCCGGTGGCCCCCGTACCCCGCGTGGATTTTCCCGTGGTGATGGTCTCGGCCTCGCTGCCCGGAGCCGACCCTGCCACCGTCGCCGCCTCGCTCGCCACTCCGCTGGAACGTCGCCTCGGCCAGATTGCCGGGGTCTCGGAAATGACCTCCGTCAGCACCCTCGGCGGTTGCAACGTCACGTTGCAGTTTGATCTCGACCGAAAAATTGAGGCCGCCGCCCACGATGTCCAGGCCGCCATTAATGCCGCCGCCACCGACCTGCCCATCAACCTCCCCGGCCCCCCGACCTACCGCAAAGTGAATCCGGCCGATGCCCCCATCATGGTGCTGGCCCTCACCTCCGACACCCTGCCGCAGTCCCAGATTTTTGAATTTGCCGATGAAATCCTCGGCCAGAAGTTGAACCAGGTGGATGGCGTCAGCCAGGCCACCATCAGCGGTGCCGAAAAATCCGCCGTCCGCGTGCAGATGAATCCCGGCGCGCTGGCCTCGGCCGATGTCAGTCTGGAGGATGTCCGCACCCTGTTGAGCCAGGCGAATGTGAACCTCCCCGTCGGCAGCTTCGACGGCCCGCAGGTCTCTCACACCATTGTCATCAACGGCCAGCTGACCGACCCAAAACCCTATCAGCAAATCATCCTCCAACAGCGCGGCCACATCCCCCTGCGGCTTGATGCCTTCGGCCAGGCGGTGGAAGGCGTGGAGAACAGCATGCTGGGCGGCTGGGCCGGCACCAACCACGCCGTGCTGGTCATCATACAGAAACAGGCCGGGGCTAATGTGATCGAAACTCTCGACCGCATTCGTGCCGTGCTCCCGCAGCTGGAACGCTGGATGCCGGCCGGCATGAAAATCAGCGTGCTCAACGACCGCAGCACCACCATCCGCGCGGCGGTCCATGACGTGGAATTTTCCCTGTTGATCAGTATCGCCCTCGTCGTGATGGTCATCTTCCTGTTTCTGCGCCGCTTCTGGCCCACGTTCATCGCCAATATCACCGTGCCTCTGGCCCTGTCCGGCACCGTCGGGATCATGTATCTGCTCGGTTACAGCCTCGACAATCTGTCACTCATGGCCATCACCATTTCCGTCGGCTTCGTGGTGGACGACGCTATCGTCGTGATTGAAAACATCCACCGGTTCATCGAGTCCGGCCAGTCACCCATGCAAGGTGCCTTGAACGGTGCCCGGCAGATCGGTTTCACCGTCGTCTCCATGAGCCTTTCGCTGATTGCGGTGTTCATTCCCCTGCTCTTCATGGGCGGCCTGGTCGGACGCCTCTTCCATGAATTTGCCGTCACCGTCAGTCTGGCCATCCTCGTTTCCGGCATCCTGTCCCTGACCTTTACCCCGATGCTTTGCTCCCGCTTCCTCCGCGCCGAGGCGGATTCCCGCCCGCCCGGCCGCTTCAACCGGGCCTGCGAACGCTGCTACCAATGGCTGCTCGGCCATTATGAGGCCGGCCTGCAATGGGTGTTGCAGCATCATTATTTCATCCTCGGCGTCACCGTCCTCACCATGGTGGCCACCGTCTGGCTCTATACCATCGTGCCCAAGGGATTCTTCCCGCAGCAGGACACCGGCGGCCTGATGGGCACCACCGAGGCGGCGCAGGATATTTCGTTTCAAGCGATGTCCCAGTTGCAGCAAAAAATCGCCGCCATCGTGCTGGCCGACCCGGCCGTGGAAGGTCTCGGCTCCTTCATTGGCGCGGCATCCGGCAACTCCACCGTGAACAACGGCCGCATGTTCATCACGCTCAAACCCAAAGGCCAGCGCACCGTCAGCGCCGAGCAGGTGATCAACCGGCTTCGGAAAAAGACCTCCCAGGTCGTCGGCATTAATCTCTTTCTTCAGGCCATCCAAGATATCCGCGTAGGCGGCCGCATGAGCAAGGCGCAATTCCAATATACCCTGCAATCTCAAGACCTCGTGGAACTCGGCAAGTGGTCTGCCCGCCTCGTCACCGAACTGAAATCCTCGCCCAAACTGCGCGACGTGACCAGCGATCAGCAGATGCTCGGCCTGCAAATGAACGTGGTGGTGGACCGCGATGCCGCCTCCCGCCTTGGTGTCCAACTTGCCGCCATCGACAACACCCTTTACGACGCCTTCGGCCAGCGTCAGGTCTCCACCATTTATACCGACTACAACCAGCACCACGTCGTCCTGGAAGCCAACCCCAACCTGCAGCTCGATCCCTCCGCCCTCGACAAAATTTACGTCCGCTCCACCAACGGCAAACAGGTGCCGCTGAGCAGCGTCGCCCGGTTTGAAGCCTCCAACTCCAGCCTCTCCGTGAATCATCAGGGCCAGTTCCCCGCCGTGACCCTATCCTTCAATTTGGCCCCCGGCGCGTCCCTCAGCGATGCCACCGAAGCCATGAGCTTGGCCATGACCACCCTGCACGTGCCCTCCACCGTCGCCGGCAGTTTCCAGGGCACCGCGCAACAGTTCCAGGCCTCGCTGAAAAACATGCCGCTCCAGATCGCCGCCGCCATTCTCGCCATCTACATCATGCTGGGCATGCTCTATGAAAGCCTCATCCATCCGCTCACCATTCTGTCCACCCTGCCCTCCGCCGGCTTGGGTGCCCTCCTCGCCATGCTCGTCAGTGGCTACGAACTTTCGCTCGTCTCCTTCATCGGCATCATCCTGCTCATGGGCATCGTGAAAAAGAACGCCATCATGATGATCGATTTCGCTCTGGATGCCGAACGCCGTTTGGGTCTGACTCCCGAAGCCGCCATCTATCAGGCCTGCGTGGTGCGTTTTCGTCCCATCATGATGACCACCATGGCCGCCCTGCTCGGCGCTGTTCCCCTGGCCATGGGCATGGGAACCGGCTCCGAATTGCGCCAGCCCTTGGGCGTGGCCGTCTTTGGCGGCCTTATGGTTTCCCAAACGCTGACCCTCTTTACGACACCGGTCGTTTATCTGACCATCGAAAACCTCCGGCTGCGCTGGGCCGCCTGGCAACGCCAATGGCGCGCCCGCCACCGCCCGGTTCCCTCCGGCCAACCCGCCAGCTTGATCCCATGAACGCGACCAACCATATTTTGAAAGCAAAACATCTGGCCTGCCTGACCTCCCTGCCGGCGCTGCTCGTACTGGCCGGCTGCGCCGTCGGCCCCGACTATCATCGCCCCGCCGCCCTCGGTACCAACTCCGTACCTGCAACGTTTGGTGATACGGCCATCACTAACGCCGGCGAATGGAAAACCGCCATGCCGGCCGCCCAACTGCCGCACGGCACCTGGTGGACGATCTACTCCGATGCCGAGTTGAACCGGCTGGAAACCCTCGTCGCCTCCAACAACCAGCAGGTCGTCGTGGCCGTGGCCAACTTCGACGAAGCCCGCGCCGCCATGCGCGTGGCCCAGGCAAGTTATTTCCCGCAGGTGAATGCCACCCCCTCCGTCACCCGGCAGCGCACCAGTGCCAATAATGCGGCGAACAACAATATCAACAGCCCTGCCAATGGCCGCACTTTCAACACCTTCAACGTCTCGGGCGATGCCAGTTGGGAAGTGGATTTCTGGGGCCGCGTCCGTCGCCTCACGGAATCCGCCCGCGCCCAGTTCACCGCCTCGGCCGAGGACTTGGAATCCACCCGTCTCACCATCCAGGCCGAAGTCGCCTCGGATTACTTCAATCTGCGCGCACTGGACGACCAGTCGCACCTGCTCACCCAAACCGCCGCCGCCTATCAGCACGCCCTCGAGTTGACCCAAAACCGCCGCAAGAGCGGCATCGCCGATGAATTGGATGTGGCTCAGGCCGAAACGCAGCTCAAAGCCACCCTCGCCCAGATTCCCGCCGTGGATTTGCAACGCGCCCAGACCCGCCACGCCCTCGCTGTTCTCTGCGGCCAGGCCGCCACCACCTTTGCGCTGACATCCGATTCCGTGGGATCCACCAATCTGCCCGCCATTCCCGTAACCGTGCCCAGCGAATGGCTCGAACGCCGACCCGACATCGCCGCCGCCGAACGTCGCATGGCCGCCGCCAACGCCAGTGTCGGCGTGGCTCAGGCGGCGTTTTATCCCAAGCTCACCTTGAACGCTTCGGGCGGGTTCCAATCCATCAGCGCCAGTTCGCTCTTCGACTGGCCGAGCCGTGTGTGGGCTGTCGGCCCTACCCTAAGTCTCCCGCTCTTCACCGGCGGCCAAAACCGCGCCCAACTCGCCAGCGCTAGAGCCGCTTATCAGGCCGCCGTGGGTAACTATCGTCAAACCGTGCTGACCGGATTCCAGGACGTGGAAGATCAGCTCGCCGCCCAAACCTTGCTGGCCGATCAACTGGCTCTGGAATCTGCCGCCCTCGCCGCCGCACAACACACGCTCGACCTCTCCCAGCAACGCTACAAAGCCGGCGTGGAACAATACCTGGATGTGATCACTGCCCAGACCACCATGCTCACCCACGCCCAAACCGTGGTGCAATTGCGCGGCCAGCGCCTCGCCGCCAGCGTCGCCCTCGTCAAATCGTTGGGCGGTAGCCCCGGGGTCATTCGCCCTTAACCCGGCCCTGCCGGGTCATTGGATGTTCGATGTTGGGCGGTGGATGTTGGATGTTTCCGACTACTGCGACGTGATCTCAAATTCCCCCTTCAGCCGCAGATCGGTGGACGATGCGCCCACCAGCACTTTGAATTTGCCCGGTTCCACCACCCGCTTCATCTGCTGATTCCAGATCGCCAGGCATTCCGGATGAATCACCATCGAGATGGTTTTTGCTTCACCCGGCTCCAGGTGAATCCGGTCAAATCCACACAGCCGCTCATCCCACACCGTCACCGAACTGACCTGCTGGTGCGTGTAAAGCTGCGGAATCTCATCCCCCGCGCGATCCCCCGTGTTCTTGATTTTGAACGTCACCGTAATATCACCCGCCGGCGTTTGCTGACGCGGCGTCACCGACAAATCGCTGTACGCAAATTCCGTGTAACTCAGCCCAAACCCAAACGGCCAGAGCAGCCCCGCCACATTCACGCGTCCCTTGCCCGTCGGCTCCACATTCGCCGCTGGCTTGGCCGGGAAATTCATCTCCAGTTGCCCCGTCGTTTTCGGGAAAGTACAGGTCAGCTTGCCACCTGGGTTGTAGTCGCCAAACAGCGTCTCTACAATCGCATGACCGCCCTCCATCCCCGGCAAAAACGCCTGGAGAATCGCCGGACAAACCCGGTTCGCCCAGTTCAGGGTCACAGGCCGCCCGCTGATATCCACCACAATCACCGGCTTGCCCGTCGCCGCCACCGCGCGGATCAGATCATCCTGCCGCCCCGTCAGATTCAGACCCGTGCGCGAACAGTTTTCGCCCACCGTCGCCCGTGTTTCCGGCAGCCCGCGCGGCACGTCGCCCACCACCACTATCGCCACATCCGCCAGCTTCGCATCCGCCACCGCCGCGTCAATCTGCGCCTGCTCCGCCCCGGTCGGCGGCTCCCACATGATTTCCGAGTCCGGCCAGTTCGCATCAAAATGACCGCAGCCCTGCGAATACAGAATCTTCGCCTTGCCCGCAAACCGTTCCTCCAACGCCTGCCGCACCGTGATCACCGGCGCATCCAAGGGACCGTAATGATCCTTCGCGTAATCCGGATTATCCGCATTCGGGCCACACACGGCTATGGTCTTGATCTTCGTTTCATCCAGCGGCAGCAAATGGCGCTCGTTCTTCAGTAGCACCAGACATTCGCGCGAAGCCTGCCGCGCCACCGCCACATTTTCCGGGCTCAGCACCGCCGCATCCGCCGTCTTCAGCGGACGATACGGTTCATCAAACAACCCCTCCCAGAATTTCACGCGCAACACATCGCGCACCCGGTCATCCAGCACCGCCATCGGCACCGTGCCCTCGCGCACCAGTTCACGCAACGGCAGCACATACGTCTGCGGCGGCGTGAAGGTCGTGCGCACATTCAGCCCCGCCATTACCGCTTGCCGCACCGCGTCCTTCATGTTGCTGGCCGTATGATGCTTCTGGGCGAGATATTCCACCGCATCGCTGTC
>CAIJGS010000067.1 GCA_903820285.1 uncultured Verrucomicrobia subdivision 3 bacterium
CGCCTACATGGCCACCCACTATGCGAATTTCCGCAAATGGGGTCTGCTGGGTGGCGCGGCCGCCATCATCCTGGCTCTCTACTGCCTGAATGACGCCGCCGGCAAACTGTTCTTCGGCCCTGCGGGCACAGTCAGTTTCTTTGAACTGCCGCACTGGGTTGCCCAAGCCTTCAAACCGCACCAATATGGCCTGCCGATCATGGCCAACCTGGTGTTACTGTTCATACCGCTGGTATTCGTCGGCGCCCTGCTGGGTTATCGCACCCGTGGCCCGGTGCTCATCGTCTTGGGCCTCTTCCTGGCCATGCCGATCTACTCCAGCCTCTCCCACTGGTACAAAAGTGAACAGCGCGACCATTGGTTCGGCTATTGGTTCGGCCATGACATGTTCACCCCGCCGTTCGGGATTTATCCGGAGATGACGCGGGATGCCATTCTCTTCGGCGGCACCGACCCCGGCCGCTTCTGCCCCACCTACATGGTGTTCTGCGAAAGCTTCACGCCCCATAATTGCCAGCCCAAGGAAGACCAGAAATTCGACCGTCGCGACGTGTATGTCATCACCCAGAACGCCCTCGCCGACGGCACCTACCTGTGCTATCTGCGCTCGCAATACAACCGCAGCCAGCAGATTGACCCGCCGTTCTTCAGTGAATTCATCAAGTATTGCCTAAGCTTCCCGTTGGGACAGGACAATGGCGCCGTAAATTCACTGGCCGATGCCGCCTACCATATCCTGGATGTGCCCTTCACCAAACTGGGTGCCAGCGTGGAAAAACGTCGCCGCGCCGAAGGCGTCTACCCGCCCAAGGAAATTTACATTCCCTCGCCTGCCGACTCCGAGCAGAGCTTCAAGGATTACACCGAAGACGTCGCCCGCCGCCAGGCCATCGGCCAGCTCAAGCCCGGTGAAGACGTGCACATTGACAACGGCCGCGTGTCCGTCTCCGGCCAGGTCGCCGTCATGATGATAAATGGCCTGCTGTGCCGTACCATTTTTGATCACAACCCCACCAACGAGTTCTTTGTGGAAGAAAGCTTCCCGCTCGACTGGATGTATCCCTACGAGACCCCGTTCGGCGTCATCATGAAGATCAACCGCGAACCGCAGCCTGAATTGAGCGAGGACGTGTTGAAAAAGGATAATAAGTTCTGGAGCAAATATTCCGAGCGCCTCTGCGGCAACTGGATCACCTATGACACCAGCGTCAAGGACATCACCGCCTTCATTGAGAAGACCTACATCAACAACAACCTCGAAGGGTTCACCGGCAACCCACGGTTTCTGCGCGATGACGACGGCCAGAAGGCGTTCTCCAAGCTGCGCAGTTCCATCGCCGGCATGTACGCCTGGCGCCTGAGCCCGCAATGCCCGGCCGAATTCCGCCAGAAATCCGATGCCACCCAGAAGGCCCTGATCCGCGAGACGGACTTTGCCTTCAAGCAATCCTTCGCCTTCTGTCCGTACAGCCCGGAAGCAGTGTTCCGCTACGTGAACTTCCTGCTCCAGTTCGGCCGCTTTGACGACGCCTTGCTCGTGGCCCAGACCTGTCAGAAGCTGGATCCGTTTAATGGCACGATCACCGACCTGATCAAGAACCTGAACGATTACAAAAAGCAAAGCGCCGGCGCCCAGCAGGTCACCAGCCAGCTGGACCAGTTGCAAGCCGCCGTCGTGAAGGATCCGACCAACGCCCACAACGCCGTGATGCTCGCCGTGGCTTACCTGCAAACCGGCCAGAATGACAAAGCCGTGGAACTTTTCGACCGCGTGCTCAGCAACCCCACCGCTGGTTACAATGAAGTCGGTGCCATCGCCAACTACCTGGCCCAGATGAACAACTGGCCCAAGCTGGAGGCCGCCCTGACCCGCCTTACCGTCATCGCTCCCACCCAGCCGGAAGCCCGCTATGACCTGGCCGCCCTGCAGGCCATCCTGAACAAAACACCGGATGCGCTCAAGAACCTCAAACAGGCGCTGGACATGAACGCCCAGCGGCTGCATCAAGATCCCAAGGCCAGCAACCTCGCCGCCACCAACCGCACCGACGCCCGTTTCAATGGCCTCCGCAACCTGCCGGAATTCCAGAAGCTGATCGCGGCGTACTGAGAGTCTTACTAGAAAGCAAACCCCAAGGGTGGTAACGCCCTTGGGGTTATTTTTTGCCCGAAAGTCAGTGGTTCCTCAGATCATCCCGCCGATTCGTCCAACTAGGCAAAATTCGTGCCTTCCCCATCTGCGTAAATCCGCGTCCATCCGCGGTTAAAAAACTGACTTCAACCGACAAAATAAGGCATCTGCCGGTTACGACGCCGGTCCAGTTCGCTCGCGTAACGACGCCCAAGACTTTCAGCATTTTGGCGCATCCAGCCGGTCAACGGCGTTTTCCCAGTGGGTGCGGTTTCCACACGGAGCAAACCATCCATCAGTCCACGAATTTCTTCACGGGTAATAAACGTATCCCGCATCCACCAGCCCACCAACCGCCCCATTTGCCATCCTATTTCCGGATTCACATTGAGCAAGGGCCGCGTCCAGCCAATGGCCGCCCCCACCGCTTGCACCAGTTCGCGATACGTAAATGTTTCCGGGCCGATTGCATTAATGATGGCGTTTTCCGTCCCCTGCCCGGCCGTAACCGCCAGATCGGCCAAATCATCCACGTGTATCGGTTGCAACCGGTAGGCACCATCGCCGAACACTGCAAAAAACGGAAACCGCCGGAGCGCCCAGGCGATGTTATTGATCAGAATATCCTCGCGCCCAAAAAGCACCGTCGGCCGGAGAATGGCATGGGAAATGCCGCTTTCCTGCAACGCCCGTTCCAGCCGCGCCTTACCCGAAAAATATTCCAGCGGCGATGCCTCGCTGGGATTGGTGATGCTCACATGTACAATCCTCCGCACCCCTGCCCGCCGGGCGGCTTCAAACAGCACCAGCGTATTTGCCACCGCCTGCGCATGGGTAAACATTGGGTGGTTGAACCGGACCCAATAGGTATTGTACAGCACGTCCACTCCGGCCAAAGTCTCCGCCAGCCGGTCCGGCTGGTCAAACGCCAGCGGAAACGCGGGCACCCGGCCGCCAAACGGGTTTTCACGGTGCAGCGAATTGGTGACCGTAATCACCTGCCGCCCCTGCTCCAGCAACCGCGCCGCCAGATACCGCCCCGAATAACCGAACGCCCCTGTTACCGCATGAATCTCTTTATTTTTCATATTTCTGTCTTTTCTGTTTTTTGTGATACTTTAAACCAACCAGAAGCGGACGCATTCTTGTAATTCTCAACCGGGATAGAGCAACGAAAACTAACTCAACCATCCGCGCAACCGTGTTCCCCATTTGACCAGCTTCACCCGGGATTCCAGCGGCATGCGGCGGACCTCGCCATACCAACCATCCATCAACTCAAAGAAAGCCAGCATATCCTTCACTCGGTCACGAGTATGCGGGTCGGTCAAAGTACCGTCGTTCAGCAGGGCCTGGGTTTCCCGCAGGGTCTTGAGCGTGGGATCCAACTCGCGGCGCTTGCGCTCATCCAACAGAATTTCAAACAGTTGCCAAACATCCTTGATGGACTGGAAATGCTCCCGGCGGTCATCCATCACGTGCACGACCCTTACCACTCCCCAGGTCTGCAATTCTTTCAAACTGTTGCTCACGTGGGAACGCGCCACCCCCAAGGCTTCGGTGATTTCATCCGCCGGCAGGGGCTTGGGCGAAAAGTATAGGAGGGCGTGAATTTGAGCAACCATGCGGCTGATCCCCCAGCGCGAACCCATCTCACCCCAATGTAAAACCAGCTTCTCAATGACCGGATCCAATTTCATTTCTGTATTTACAGAAATTAGCATAATTTCAAATCTCGTCAAGAGTGAATATGCTCCGCGAACCGGTTGGAATAATGCCCCCTTCCGAATAATCAAACCCGCAGCGCCCGCTCCCGGGCAATCCGCCCATACACCACCGCCAGCGGTTTCGGCGTACGCGGCAGGTTCTTGTCCGTAAAATCCACCGCCAGCAGCCCGAATTTCTTGGTATAACCAAACTGCCACTCAAAATTATCCATCAGCGACCAGTAGAAAAATCCGCGTACATCCACGCCCTCCGCCATCGCCGTGTGCAACACCTCCAGATGCGACGTCAGATCCCGGATGCGGAACTCCTCGTTGCTCGAGGCCGCGCCGTGTTCCGTGATGTACATCGGCAGCCGGAACCGCTGGTGAAAATGCCGCAGCACCTTGCCGAATCCGGCCGGATACCGCTCCACCATGTCATCGCACACGAACCCGAAATCCGCGAGTTGCTTGATCGGCGCGCCGCTCGCCGGGATCATCGCGCGAAAATGATGGAACCGCACGCGCCCGTAATAATTCAGCCCTACGTAGGTCGAAGCCTTCCGCCGCCAGCCGCCCAGAAACGCATCCAGCACAAATTGGTTGAACGTGTAATGACAAGCCGCCGCCGTGGTGCGATCCCACAGCGAATATTTTTTGTACGCCTCAAAGAACGTCCAGTTCTTGGCGATACCAACCTCCGGCTTGCGCCCCGTCGCCCCCACCCCTTCCCGGCGAATGATGCGGCTCACCTTCACGTGCGCCCGTGCCATGTTGCCGATCACCTTGCGAAACGAGCCCAGACTCCACTTGTTCTGCGGCGGAAACCCACCCAGCAGGTACGCCACGCACGCGTACGTGTCCGGCTCATTGAAGGTGTTCCACAGATACACCCGGTCCTTCAGCACCGCCACCAGCTTGCCCACATAATCCACAAAGGCCGGAATGGTCGCCGCGTTGGTCCAGCCGCCCAGTTCGTTGATCCACGGCGGATTGGAAAAATGGTGCAGCACGATCATCGGCGTGATGCCCGCCGCCTTTAGCCGGTCAATTAAATCAATATACCGTACCAGCTCTGCCTGGTTTAGTGGCCCGTAGGCGCAGGCTTGCAAGCGCGACCACTCAATCCCCATGCGGTAGCCATTCTGATTCAGCTTCCGCATCCAGTCCACGTCCTCGGGGTAGCGATGGTAATGGTCGCAGGTCACGTGGCAGGTGCCGCCATCCTGCGCCACAAAATCCGTCCACTCATTCTGGATATGCCCCTCCACCTGCGTTGGCGACGTGGCAGTGCCCCAGAGAAAATTCTCCGGGAACTTCAAAACTTTTTCTGGTGCTGGATTGGACATCTTTCCCCGCCGAAAGATACGCTTTACGGCCCGAAATTCACGCGAAAAGGGGTTTCCGAATGTGCCATTTGTGTGTCAACCAAACCGCCGGCCGGGTGACACTAAACCAGTTCCCACCCGAAGCCATGACTTTTGGCACATGACGTCTGAGGTGGGATTGATACCATGACCGCGTGAATGATTCTGCCCGCCCCGCCCGCCGGTTGCCGGTGCTCCGGGATTTTCTGGCAACCGTCTGGCCGGCGATATCCGCCACCGACACGGAAGTGCAGCGGCGCAAGAAAATCGCCGTCCGCAGCGGCCAGGTCGCTGTGATGCTGATGATTGCCTTTGGCGTGACGGGCGGCATTGCCATGGACTGGCCGAGCCTGTCGCGACTGCGCATGGCCGGCATGGTGCTGACCGGCTTCGTTTATGTTATCTGCTTTCTTCACGGACTGAGCGGAACCGTCAAATGGGTGTTGTGGGAACAGCCAGCCGGGCCCCTGATTACGTGGCCGCCGCCGGTGGGCCGATGGCAGGTGCTGTACTTCCTTATTCAATTCGGGCTGGCCGCCCTGATGTGCCTGCTGGAAGGCCGACAGGGAAACCCCGCCCTGGTCTGGCTCGTCCTACTGCCGCCCGTTGCCCAGAGCGTCTTCCTGCTCCCTCGCTCCGGTATCATCCTCGTCTCGGCTACCAGCATGATGTTGCTGGCCGGCGCTGGTGTTTGGCGCGACTGGGGATCGGTCTCGCGCGCCGCCCTTGAATTTTCGTATGCCGTGCTGTTCACCATCGTGTTCACCGCCCTCGCAGTCACTTCGGAAAAAGGGCGGGCCGAGGTGGAACGGCTGGCCGGTGAACTGGGCGACGCCAACCGCAAATTGCGCGCCCACGCCGCCCAGGCGCAGGAACTGGCCGTGACCAATGAACGCAACCGGCTGGCCCGGGAAATCCATGACAGCCTCGGGCATTACCTCACCGTGGTAAACATGCAGATCGAAGCCGCCCGCGCCCTGCGCCAGTGCGATCCCGCCCGCATGCAGGAGGCGCTGGCCAAGGCCCAGGCAATGACACAGCAGGGTTTGCAGGACATCCGCCGCTCGGTAGCCACCCTGCGGGCACCGCCGCTGGAGGAACAGCCACTGACCGAGATTCTGCGGCGAACTGTAAATGAAAACGCCGCCGCCGGCCTGACCGTGGAAATGCAGGTGCTGGGCGAAATTCGCCCTCTGTCACCGCAGGTTCAGTGGACGCTCTACCGCGCCGGGCAGGAAGGTCTGACCAATGTCCGCAAACACGCACGGACCGACCGGGCGCAACTGGTGCTGGATTTTGCACCAGCCGGGACGGTGCGCCTGATCATCACCGATCAGGGTGCCGGTGCTCCAGCCAGTCCCGCCAGCCCGGGCGGTTTTGGTTTGCCGGGCCTGCGCGAACGGGTGCAATTGCTCGGCGGACTGGTGCGCGTGCAAACCTCCCCGGGCAACGGATATACCCTGGAAATCGAGGTGCCGGGATGAAACGGATTGGCGTATTGCTGGTGGATGACCAGGCCTTGTTTCGCGAGGGCCTGCGCACCTTGTTATCCCTCCAGCCGGATCTCGAAGTGGTAGGCGAAGCTGCCAACGGCGAGGAGGCGGTGCAATGGATCAAAACTAACCCGCCCCCCGTGGTGTTGATGGATTTGCGCATGCCGGTGCTGGGCGGCGTGGAGGCCACCCGGCGAATCCGGGCGGCCAGCCCGCTCTGCCGGGTCATCGTGCTTACCACCTTTGATGATGACGAGGAGGTCTTTGAAGCGTTGCGCGCCGGCGCGATCGGTTATCTGCTCAAGGACACACCTTCGGATAAGTTAATGGAAGCCATCCGCGCGGCGGCCCGCGGCGAATCCTTTTTGCAACCTTCCATCACCGCCAAAGTGGTGGCGGAATTCAACCGGCTTTCGTCGGCCCGGCCGGCCGCCAGTCCGAAGCTGGTGGAATCGCTTTCCCAGCGGGAATGTGAAGTGTTGCGCCAACTCGCCGGCGGGCGCAGCAACAAGGAAATCGCCGCCGCCCTGCAACTGGCCGAAGGCACCGTCAAGAATCACATGACCAACGTTCTGGGCAAATTGGGCGTGCTGGATCGGACGCAAGCCGCGCTCAAAGCCCGGGAATTGGGAATTATCTGATCCCTGCCCGGTGACTCCAGGCATGACTTCTGGCACATCCCTTTCAGACACCAGATCGCTATAGTTGCAGCATGACAGATACCTCTGCCTCGCGGCGACCGGCTCCGGCCAGGTCCTCCCGCCGGCTCAAATTCATGGTTTGGGCGGCCATCGTAATTGTACTCGCTCTGCTGGCCGGCGGACTTTTCTGGCGGCGGCATTTTCACCATTACACGCCCTTGGATGCCATGCGGGATTTGCAAGCCGCCTCCCAGGTGGGGCATACTCCGCATCCGGTGGAGCGTTTCCTGGAATTACGCTATGGACCGCAGACCGATCCGGCCAACCGGGAAACCGCCATCCGGGATTTTTTCAATTCCGGTCACATTGAAGGCCTTTACCGGATCATCGGCACGCGCACAGATCCCCACGCCAAAGCCTTGGTGGCGGAGACCGCCCAGATCGTCGCCACCTACCGGCAGATGATGCAACCGGCCGATAAGGCGGAACTGGGTGCCTATTTCCGTTCCGAAGCCGGTCGCCAGCAACTGCGGGAGGCCACCGATGCCTACCAGTCCAAGGATGTTCGGTTTCGCGCCGTCACCACCCCGGTGATCCAGGAATTGATGACCACCCTCACGGCCGTGCAATGACAATGCCATGAAACCACCGAGCATGCACGCACCCTTCCGCCGCCTCCGGGCGTTTACCCTGATTGAACTGCTGACTGTCATCGCCATCATCGGCATAGTGGCGGCCATGCTGCTGCCGGCGCTTAGCCGCGCCAAACGCCAGGCCAAGGCGACTGCCTGCATTGGCAATCTGCATCAGATCGGCCTGGCGCTGGAAATCTATGTCCAGGAAAATGGCGACCGCCTGCCTGTCTGCCCGCTCTTGCCCAGCGAGGATACCAATATAACGCCCATCAATGTCACCCTGACCAGCTACCTGCGCGCTCCCAAAGTCTGGCAGTGCCCGGCGGACCAGACCCTATTTGCCACGGAATCCACCAGCTACGAATGGAACCAGTACATGAACGGTGCCTCGTATGATCATCCCGAAGACTGGTCGCCCGTCACCAAGGCCATCGTCGGCACCATCTTTGGCACCCGGCTAAATACTCCACTGGTTGGCGACGCCAACGCCTATCACGATGCGGAAGGAATTTGGACCGGCAAAAACGCGCTCTTCTTCGATGGCTACGTGAAAAAGATGTCCAACTGAATGAGCCGGGGAAAGCAGCTCACCTCGTCCAGCAAGGCCAACCGGATATTAGCCAGCCACAATGTGGCTTGGGTAATGCAAAAATCCTCCCGTCCGGTAAGGACGGAAGGACGTTTTAAAACAACCGCAATTACGTAAACAATATCTTCGTTGTCGCCTCTTTCTCATCCCAGCCGCGCGTGGGGGCGTCGGTTACGGAGGAGATGTCCTTGATGGAAATCTGCCGGCCCAGGGTCTTGGGAGTCTTCACTTCCAACTGGCTCGGATCGCACGTTTGCTGCGAGATTTTCTGGTGCGCGGCGGGCTTGTAGCGCACATACAGAACTTTCGGCGTTTCCGGCGCGAAATACAGGATGCGCGACTTTTCCGGGATGCACGAATACACCTTGTTCATGATGGTGCCCCCAAAGGTGAAGCGTTTCAGGTAGCTGGCATCGCGGTCAGTGTAGGCGCAGGTGAAGACGCGGTCGCGCTCCGGCAAGGCGCAGAATATCAGGTCCTGCCCGATGAACAGTTTCTCCGACAGTTCGATCACCTTGTACGTGCCGTCCTTGAAGACCAGCAGGAGCTTGTCGAACTTCGTGCACTCCAGCTTGAATTCCTCGCCGTTGGCCTTGTAGCCCACGTAGCCACTCTCACGGTCGTAGCTCACCTTGAAGGCCTTGAAAGCCACCGCCTTCACGTCCACTTCCTCGTGGCGGGAGGACTTCGTGGTCAGGCGCGGATAAATCGGCCGGTACTTCGCCAGCAATTCCTCCAAGTGACCGACCACATACTTGGTCAGGTTCTTGAGGTTCTTGCGCACGTCTTCGAGTTCCGCCTTGGTCTTCTCCATCTCCTCGCGATGCTTGTTGATGTCGAAGAGCGAAATCCGGCGGATGCGTACCTGCAGGAGCTTTTCCACGTCCGCATCCACGAGGTCGCGGATGAGTTCCTTTTTGAACGGCTTGAAGCCTTCGTAAACGGCGGCGATCACCAGCTCGTTCGTCTTGCACTGCTCGATCTTTTTATAGATGCGCTCCTCAATGAAGATGCGTTCGAGCGTGCGGTAATGCAGTTCGTCCAGCAGCTGCTTCTCGCGCAGATCCAGTTCGCGCTTGAGGATGGCCACGAGCTGCGTAGTGTTTTCCTGCAACACCTCGCTCACGGTCAGTTCCACCGGCCGGTTGTCTTTGATTACAATGATGCGGCTGGCAATGGACACTTCGCAATCCGTGAAGGCGTACAGCGCATCCACCATCTTCTCCGCATCCACGCCGGATGGGCAGCGAATCTCGATCTCGGCGGTCTCGGAGGTGAAATCGTTGATGGATTTGACCTTGAGCTTGCCTTTGCGCACCGCGTCCTCGATGGAGGCGGTGAGCGACTCCGTGGTGGTGGTCGGCGGGATTTCCGTGATCACCACGGTGGCCTCGTCCTTCACCTTGATGCGCGCGCGCACCTTCACCGAGCCCTTGCCATCCTGGTATTCCCGCGCGTCCATCAGACCGCCCGTTAGAAAATCCGGCAAGCACTTGAACGGCTGCTTCTTGAGAATCGCAATCTGCGCTTCCAGCAGCTCCGGAAAATTATGCGGCAGAATGCGCGCGCTCAGACCGACCGCGATGCCTTCCGTGCCCAGCATCAGTGTGAGCGGCAGTTTGCACGGCAGGGTGACGGGTTCCTTGTTGGTGCCGTCATAGCTGGGCACAAACTCGGTGATCTGGTCGTTGAAGACCTCGGTGCGAGCCAGCTCCGTGAGCCGGCATTCGATGTAACGGGTGGCGGCCGCGGGGTCGCCCGTGAAAATGTTGCCGTAGTTCCCCTGCCCTTCAATGAGGTACCGCTTGTTCGCCAGCACCACGAGCGCATCACCAATGGACGCGTCGCCGTGCGGATGGTACTGCATGGTGTGACCGACAATGTTGGCCACCTTGATAAACTTGCCGGAATCTTTTTCGTGCAAGGCCCAGAGCACGCGCCGCTGCACCGGCTTCAGGCCGTCCGCCAGATTGGGAATCGCGCGGTCGCGGATGACATAGCTGGCGTAATCAAGGAACCCGCGATCCACCCGCGTGTGCAGGCCGGGCTCGAGTTTGCGGGGGTCAAACGGCTTGTGGACGACGGCCGCGACGGTTTCGGCCACGACATGGTCGTCACCGCCGGCCGCCGCCGGTGTTTCGGGCGTTCCCGGGGCGGGTTCAGCGGGCTGGCCGCCAATGGGCAGTTCCGGTTGACCGTCAGGAGTATTATTCTTCTCAGCGCTCATGAGCAGGGGGAAGTTAACAAATCGTCATCGATAAATACGCACGCGCGTATTTATTGACTGGCAATCATGCCGGACTGGCGGGCGTAGTTGAACAGGCCGCCGGCATCCACCACGGGGCGGACGTCACCGAGCGGCTTGAAGGAATACACCTTGCCGGTCGCCTCGACTTTGACCGTCGCCGCGTCCAGATCCACCGTCACCACGTCGCCGGTCTTGATGAGGTCCACGAGGCGTTCAGTGACTTCGCAGGGATACAGTTCGCCGGTGGCGACACAGTTGCGGAAGAAAATGCGCGCGAAACTTTCGGCCAGCACAATGCGGCAGTTGGCGGAGCCCATGGCGATGGGCGCGTGTTCGCGGGAACTGCCGCAGCCGAAATTGCGGCCGGCCAGCACGATCGGATAGTCGCTGTCCAATTGGCCTTCCTTCACGTAGCGCGTCGAATAGAGCGATTCGGGCAGGCCGCACAGGGCGTAGCTGCCGAGCTTCTCGTATTCCTCGGCGATGGTGGGAACGAGATTCAGGTATTGCGCGGGAATGATCTGATCCGTGTCAATATTGTCGCGCACCACAAAAACCGGTCCGGTAAAAACAGATTGCATCCCTGAAATGTGCCGCGAACGGACGCACTTTTCAATGAGATTTAAATCGGAAACGGGGTGGCCGGATGCCGGATGGGAGTTGGGAGTGGACATAAAATGCCGCGTTTGCCTTGATGAGGCACGATTAGCCTTGATAAGGCTTGATTGCTGGGGTTTTAACGCCAGGCGCAAAAGGGAATCCGGGTGCCGGGTTGATGCCGGAGGCCATAAAATATCACGTTTGCCTTGATATGCCTTGATGAGGCTTGATTGTTGGGGTTTTTGCCTTGATGGCATGATAATGCAGGGAACCTCGCCTCCCGGAGTTCGGATTTCGGGGCGTGATAGGCAATGGGTGTTGGCATGGCGATGCGACGGGCAGGTTTGGTCGTTGCTATGCCCGGGGACGGGTGCGCTCCGAAATTTTGGTGTTTGCCTTGATTAGGCACGATTAGCCTTGATTGCTGGGATTTTTGCCTTGATTGGCGGCTTGCGGAAGGCAAGCCATGCAGATGCAATGCGAGATATCGAGACCAGCGACATCCTAGCAGCCTGTCGGACTTAGGATAAAGAGTAATGTCTTATACACTTTATAAGTTATTGTAATTTCTAATGGCTTTGCTATTATTGAGGCATGGCTGCCCGTTTTGTTTCCATTGACCGCGACACACCGCTGCTTTTGA